>JBBQSQ010000064.1:0-21467 GCA_038213745.1 Cytophagales bacterium | reverse complement strand
CGCTGGTTTTTTGATTTCGCTGATTAAAGTTGCCGGGCTGATTGCTCAGCTGGCCTGGCTGAACACGCTGTTTCACTAAAAAGGCACCGACCCAAGCGGCCGGTGCCCTTCTGTGTTGGCAAAATAACAACCGAACCCGCGTTTCGCTTCGCCGGGCAATCGTTTTTTAGAAGCCGCCGCGGTACTTGTAGGTCTGGGCTACCTTGTCGATGCTCACCACGTAGGCCGCGATGCGCATTGGGATGTTGTATTTCAGGCTGGTTTGGTACACTTTCTCGAAGGCGTCGGCCATGATGCGGTCGGCGCGCTCGGTCACCATCTGCTCGGTCCACTTGAAGCCCTGCTTGTTCTGCACCCACTCGAAGTAGCTCACCGTCACGCCGCCCGAGTTGGCCAGGATGTCGGGCACCACCAAAATGCCTTTCTCGTTGATGATGGGGTCGGCCGAGGCGGCCGTGGGGCCGTTGGCGCCCTCCACGATCAGCTTGGCCTGAATCTGGCCGGCGTTGTGCTCGGTGATGACATCCTCCACGGCGGCGGGCACCAGCACGTCCACGGCCGACGTCAGCAAGTCGTTGGGGTCCATCGGGGTGGCGCCGTCAAAGCCTTCGAGGCGGCCCATGTGGGCGTTTTTGTAAGCCACGGCTTCGTTGATGTCGATGCCGTTGTCGTTCCAGTAAGCGCCCGAGATATCGCTCACCGCCTTGATTTTCACGCCTTTGTCAAACAGCAGCTTGGCGGCCCACGAGCCCACGTTGCCGAAGCCCTGCACGGCGGCCGATACTTCGGTGGGCTTGAGGCCCAGCTTTTCCAGCGCAGCCAGGGTGGCCACCATCACGCCGCGGCCGGTGGCCTCGGTGCGGCCCAGCGAGCCGCCCATTACCAGGGGCTTGCCCGTGACCACGGCTGGCGAAGTCATGCCGTTGGTTTTGGAGAATTCGTCCATCAGCCACGCCATTTCGCGGGGTCCTGTCCCCATGTCGGGGGCCGGAATGTCGCGGTCGGGGCCGAAAATGTCTTTCAGGGCCAGCGTGTAGCCGCGGGTCATGCGCTCAATTTCGCCGGCGCTCATTTGGGTGGGGTCGCAGATGATGCCGCCCTTGGCCCCACCGTAGGGAATATCCACCACGGCGCACTTCCAGGTCATCCAGGCGGCCAGGGCCTTCACCTCGTCGAGGTGCACGTTTTTGTCGTAGCGAATGCCGCCCTTGCTCGGGCCCAGAATGGTGTTGTGAATCACGCGGTAGCCTTCGAACACGCGAATCTTGCCGTTGTCCATCGTCACCGGAATGTTGACGATAACCTGCTTATCGGGCGCTTTGAGCACGTTGTACGTCTCGTCGTCGAGACCGAGGATTTCGGCCGCGATGTTGAAGCGCGACATCATTGATTCGAGCGGATTTTCACGGTCCATTAAAGGAGCCGGCTCTTTATACACGGTGTGGACTGCCATTCGGAGAGGAATTAGTTAGGATTGGTTGGGTGGGAGTATTAGGTACGGTTTAGGGCGGCAAAGGTATTGCTTTTGGCTCGACCTCCACGTACGCCTCACCCCCTGACCCCCTCTCCAGAAGAGAGGGGGCACCGGTTATGCGTCTGCCCTAAAGGGGCATACCGGGTTGCCACCTGACTAGCAAAACTTTCGAAAAGCAAGCCATTTGTAATGAACCGGTGCCCCCTCTCTTTTGGAGAGGGGGTCAGGGGGTGAGGCGTACGGCCGCGCCGCGCCCTCTACCCCGCCAGCAGTTGCAGCAGCGCCAGCACTGGTAGCACAAGTAAAAACGCATCGAACCTATCCAACAGTCCGCCGTGGCCGGGCATGATGCTGCCCGAATCTTTCACCCCCACGCTGCGCTTGAGCATGGATTCGGCCAAATCGCCGAGAGGCGCGAACACGGCCACCACGCCAGCGGCCACGAGGCGGTGCGCCAGCGGCACATCGGGCAGCATGAAGCCGATGGCCCAGCCCACTACCAGCGTCAGTGCGAAGCCACCGGCCCAGCCTTCCCAGGTTTTACCAGGCGAGATTTTGGGGGCCATTTTGTGCTTGCCGAAGGTTTTACCGGCGGCGTAGGCCCCGATATCGGAAGCCCAGATGAGGAAGAGCAGGGCGAAGATGCGGCGGTAGTCGTAGCTCCCATTCGCATAGGCAAGGACGTTCAACAGAGTCATTGGAACACTGATGTACATCAGGCCAAAAACTGCTGTTGCCGCGTTGCTAAATGGCTGCGAGTACCGAGGCCACACGAGCATCTCACGGATTAATAACACTAGTGGGAGAATAATAGCCAGCCCCCGCCACAAAAGGTCAATATTGACTATTGCTCCAGCTGCTTCAAACAAGGCAATAAAACCATTGGATTCATTCTGAGCACTCACAAAGTCGTGAAAAACCACCCAATAGGTACCTAGAAACAGTGCCAGGCTCATTCCCACCCCAATCCACGTAGCCGGCGCGTACCCACCTGCCCGCATCATGCGGTAGAACTCCCACAGCATCACGGCCTGCACGAAGGCGAAGAACAGCCCAAACGTCCAGGGGCTGAACCAGACACTGCCCAGCAGCAGCGCCGCCCCGATGAGGCCGTAGATGATGCGCAGGCGCAGGTTGCTGGGGCCGGCTTTCGGAGCTGGGATTTTGGCAGGAACGGGGGAAATCGGAGGCGTAGCGTCGGGCAAGTTGGAAGGGAATGTAGAGACGCGACCCTTCGCGTCTCGGCGTTGCTGATGTTGTTTGGATTGGGTTGTTCAGTAATACCGTTCAACGTCGAGACGCGAAGGGTCGCGTCTCTACACCCGCCTTATGCCTTCACTGCTCAGGGTGAGCATGGTGGTGGGCGCGGCGGGGGCCGTCATACGTTGATGCAGGAAATAAAGCAGGCCCGCCGTGAGCAGCACCGACGGCACGGCGAGCGTCCAGGGCAGGGCATCGTTGGCATCGGGGTCGAAGCCCCAGCCGAACTGGCCGCGCTGGGCGAGGTAGATGATGACGAGCTGAAAGGCATTCTGGGTGAAGTGCGCGGCCATGCTCACCAGAATATTGCCGCTCCAGAGGTACAAATACCCCAGCACCAGGCCCAGCACGAAACGCGGCACAAACCCAAAAAACTGAAAGTGAATGGCCGAAAAAATGGCCGCCCCCAGCCACACGCCCACGTGCGGCGAAAACCAGCGCACCAGGTTGCGCTGAATCACGCCCCGAAACACCAACTCCTCGGCAATGGCCGGCACCAGGGCAATAACCACCACGCCCACCCAAAACCGCCCGGCCGAATTAAAGCGCGTGAGGAACTTGGTGAGCACGGCGGCCTTGTCCTCGCTGGTGCGGGCCCACACCTCAAAATCGTGCAGGAAAGCCGGAAAGTGCGCCCCCGCATTCCAGGCAATGAGCGTGGACATAAACGGCAGAATAACCACGATGAGCACCGCCGCCGCCAGCAGCCACCACCCCGCTCCCAGACGGCGCGGACTAAAATATTCGGCCCAGCCGTAGCCCAGCGCCGAGGCCAGCGCCAGCGCCCCCCCCGCCAACGCGCTGAACAGCAGCACGCCCTGCGCCATCATCAGCACGCCCCAGCCCTGCGGCGACGTGGTGGGGTTGGCCAGTGCCCCGCCCATTTCCGGCATTGAGAGCCCGAAGCCCGCCCGGGCCCAGGCAAACACGATGGCGTAGCCCACGCAGGCCCCCGCCACCATCAGGGCCAGCAGCAGCAGTATCTGGAGGCCGGGGTGCAGGGCGCGGGGTAGGAAACCTTTCATAGCGGGGTGCAAGTTGGGAAGGGCGTAAATTTGACCACAGATTAGGCAGATTTAGCAGATTAGGCAGATTGTTGGCGGTTTCGCTTCTTATCCGTAGACTTCTGCCCTTCCGTTTCTGTTCTGCAAATGACGCTAAATCTATAGGAATCCGCACTTATCTCCGCTTGCTACCCCAGCCCGCATACCAAGGCGGAACCACCAATAATCCGTTTCAATCTGTTAAATCTGCCTAATCTGTGGTCAACATCGGTCCCAACATCCAGCTTCCCGACTTCCCGCTCCTGCTCGCGCCCATGGAGGACGTGAGCGACCCGCCCTTCCGCGCCGTGTGCAAGGCCAACGGGGCCGATTTGATGTACACCGAGTTTATTTCCTCGGAGGGCCTGATTCGGGCGGCGGCCAAGAGCCGCAAGAAGCTAGATATCTTCGACTACGAGCGGCCCATTGGCATCCAGCTCTTTGGGTCCGATGTAGATACGATGGGCGAGTGCGCGGCCATCAGCACCGAGGCCGGGCCCGATTTGATTGACATCAATTACGGCTGCCCGGTGAAGCAGGTGGCCTGCCGCGGCGCGGGCGCGGCCCTGCTCCAGGACATCCCCAAAATGGTGCTCATGACCGCCGCCGTGGTACGCCACACCCACCTGCCCGTGACCGTGAAAACCCGCCTGGGCTGGGACGAAGGCACCAAAAACGTTGAGGAAGTGGCCGAGCGCCTGCAAGACGTGGGCATCGCGGCCCTCACCGTGCACGGCCGCACCCGCGCCCAGCTCTACAAGGGCGATGCCGACTGGCGGCTCATTGCCAAAATCAAGGACAACCCGCGCATCAAAATTCCGATTTTTGGCAACGGCGACATCACCTCGCCCGAAAAGGCCCTCGAATACAAAACCCGCTACGGCGTGGATGGCGTGATGATTGGCCGGGCCAGCATCGGCTACCCCTGGATTTTCCGGGAGGTGAAGCATTACGTGGCTACCGGCGAGCTGCTGGCCCCGCCCACACTGGAGGAGCGCGTGGCCGCCTGCCAAATGCACTTTGACCGCAGCGTGGAGTGGAAAGGGCCGAAAGTGGGCATCTTCGAAATGCGCCGCCACTACGCCCACTATTTCCGCGGCCTGGAAGGGGCCAAGGCCTGGCGCACCAGCCTGGTGAACGCCGAAACCCCGCAGGACGTGCTGGAGATTCTGGCCGAGATTGCCAGCAGCGAGGCGGTGCTGGTTAATGGTTAATGATGAACGGTTAGTTGCCAATGGGCCAACCGATGCGCATTAACCGTTAACCGTTGAGCATTAACCATTATTGAATGATTCCGATTTACGACCAAAAATCCCGCGTTAAAATCCTGGTGGCGGTGCTGGCCCTGCTCATTGGCGCGGCCACCGTTATCTACACCGACTGGCTGGTGAAGCGCGTATCGGCCCGCGAGCAGCAGCAGATTCGGCTCTATGCCAAGGCGCAGGAATTCATTATTAATTCCGAGTCGGACTCGAACACGCTGTTTGTATTCAGTGAGATAATTGATGCGAATGCCACCATTCCGGTCATCCTCAGCAGCGACGGCAAGGACGTTATTGGAGCCAAAAACATTGCCATGCCGGCCCACCTCTCGCCCGCCGATTCGGTGACGCTGCTCAGCAGCGAACTTATGCTCATGAAGCAGCAGCACCCACCCATTGTGGTGAAGCTGGGGGCTGGGCAGGTGAACTACATTTTCTACCGCGATTCGCAGCTGCTGCGGCAGCTGCGCACCTACCCGCTGGTGCAGGTAGTGGTGATTGGCTGCTTGGGCGTCATTGCGTATTTCGCGTTTAGCTCGTCGCGCCGGGCCGAGCAAAACCGCGTGTGGGTGGGCCTGGCCAAGGAAACCGCCCACCAATTGGGCACGCCGCTCAGCAGCTTGGTGGGCTGGCAAAACTACCTGCGCGACTCTGAGCGGTTCCGCGACGAGCCCATTATTGAGGAGCTGGGCAAGGATATTCGGCGGCTCGAAATCATCACGGAGCGGTTCTCCAACATCGGCTCGGTACCAGCGTTGAAGGACGAAAACCTGTACCAAACCACCCGCAATGCCATCGAATACCTACAAAGCCGGGTATCAAAAAAAGTGGTGTTCAAGATTGAATCCGACCTGCCCATGGACACGCCGGCCCGCATCAACGTGCCGCTGTTCGACTGGGTCATCGAGAACATCTGCAAAAACGCGGTGGATGCCATGGAGGGCCGCGGCTCCATCACGCTACACTTGCGGCGGGTGCGCACCCGCCGCACTTGGTACCGGCGCGGGGCCCCGCCCCGCCAGGTCGCCATCGACATCACCGACACCGGCAAGGGCATCTCCAAAAACAAGCTCGAAAGCGTGTTCATGCCCGGCTTCACCACCAAAAAGCGCGGCTGGGGCCTGGGCCTGGCGCTGGCTCGCCGCATCATCGAGAACTACCACGAGGGCCGGCTCTTCGTGAAGTGGAGCGAGCTGGGCCGGGGCACGACTTTTCGGGTGGTGCTGAATCAGTGAAGGATAATTATAAATTTTGAATTATAAATTATAAATGGAGCCATCCGTAGACATTGGTGCCGCCTTTTTTCCATTTATAATTTATAATTCAAAATTTATAATTCCAATCAGCGATTGGTAATTTCCACGTAGGCCTTGCCCGTTACGGGCTGGCCGTTGTGCGTGCCTTTTACGCGGCACATGCCTTCCCAGTAGTACATGGTGAAGGCGTGAAAAAACCGTAGCGCCAGTTCCTGCTGGGGCACCAGGGGCTCCACGGTGAGGTCGTAGCCCTGGCTGGGCACTTGCACGCGCCAGGTGGCGGGGTATTTTTTCTTGGATTTTGGGCTGGTCCAGTACGTGAGGGGCGTGAGCGCAAAGTCGGGGCCGGTGAGGTGCAGGCTGGGGCCGTCGGCGCGGCTGAAGGTGCCGTTGTTGAGGGTTTGGTTGGTGGCCGTGTTGCGCAGGGTGTTCAGCATGAACTCCTCCTGGGGCTGGTCGAGCTGAATGCTGAGCCAGTCCCAGCCCACGTTTTTGCTCACGATGGCCGTGCAGTTCCACTGCCGGTCATACCACAGCTCGCCGGTAACCTGGCGGGTTTTGCCAGCCACGGTGAGGGTGCCAGTGGTGGCCAGGCGCGGGTAGGAATAGTAGCCGGCCACGATGCCGTTGCCGTAGTTTTCGTAGCCGGTACCGCTGTGCAGCACCACGGGGCGGGTGGGCTTGGTGGTGAGGTCGAGGGCGTAGCCGGCGTTGGCCTTGCCGGTGAGGGCGGCTTGCAGGTGGTAGGCCCCCTCCTGCCCGTCAAACTGCCAGACCTGCCCGGCTTTGTGTTCGCGCAGGCGCACCGGCAGCGAGTCGGTGAGCAGGCGCGGCAGCTTGCCCAGCTTGTAGTCGTAGCGAAACTGCTGGCCCTGCGGGTCCGTCAGGGCCACGTTCACCATCTGCCAGTCCTGCTTGCCGTCCTTCAGATTGAAATGGAAAAAGACGTATTCCACGCCAAACTGCTCGCCGGTGGCCTGGTCGGTGAGGTGGCCGGTGAGGTACCACCATTCCAGCGAGTTTTTGGGGTGCGGGGCCTCCTCGTGGGGCAGCTCGGCACGGGTAGCGGTGGGGTTGAAACGGGTAGTGGGGCGGGGAGCCACGCAGGCAGTAGCCAGCAGGCACACGAGGGCAAAACGCAAAACTTTCATACCCTGGCACAAGGCATTTTGGGGCCGAAATGTTTGCGTGGCAGAAAGTCCTTTTTTATGCTGCCGATTGTGGTCCTAGGCGTTTAAACTGGTCATTGACGCCGCCTTATCAGTGCCTGGAAAGTCCTTTTTTCAAAAATTTTGGTTTGGGAAATCACCTGCTGATGACTGTACTTTACTGCCATGGCCTTCTTTTTACACATACGACCAGTCAGGGTTGTCATTTTTCAATTTACCGCCCTGATGCTCGTTGGGATGCCAATCGCGGCAACGGCGCAATCGGCTGATTCTGCCGTCGCTACTCGTCCCAATCTTATATCCATCTCTCCCGTCGAGCTTATCTACAAAAACATGATAGGATATGAGCACCGGGTGGGACGCAGCAGCTCTCTAGGGATTCTGGGCAGCTACTGTTATGGCAATTTCAACACCAACAGGGGCTGCCAGGCCACGGGCTACTACCGCAATTACTTGCAAGGCCATTCCCCTACCGGGCTCTACATCCAATTGCAAGTCAGCGTGCTTGACTTTGTGCAAACAGTTAATTTAACAAACGTAAAAACCAGGGAGCCTTTTGTCTTTAATTACCGAGCCATTAGCGGCGGTGGCGGCATTGGCTTCGGCTACCGCAATAGCTTGTTGCGCCGCGCTTTAGGTGGCCGTTTCCTCTACAATGTGTTGTTTGGTTTTCGCGGGAATCCACGTCCTAAGCCCTCATACGATAACACAGCTTACCATCTCGAATCAGGTTTCTTAGGTCCTGATTTCGGCTGGTATCTGGGGTTTGGTCCCGGTTCAATAATGCACGGCTTGCTCACGCTGGACTACCAATTCTAAGTTCTTCATTTCACCAACCCTTTTATTAGCCAAACCACTGGCTACCTCTGCGGCGGCGTCACGGGCGGTTCCGGCATCCGGATTTTGCCCATCACCTGCCCCCGGTTGGGTATCGACGCCAGGTGCACAGCCAGTGGCGCGGGCTGGGGCGTGGCGCGCACGTCCACCGTCACTGTTTGTTCCGTGAACTCGAACGGGTTACCGAGAAACTTCAGGGCCACTTTTCCGCCGGCAATGGGGGCCCAGCTCCGCGCCAGCACCAGCTCAAACTGGCCCTTGGCATCGGTGGTGGTGCCAAACGGCGTGTCGTTGATGAGCACCCGCACGCCGGCCACGGCCGTGTTGCCGGCCCCATCCAGCACCTGGCCCCGAATAATTATTGGCTGCCCCTGCGCGGCCGCCGGGTCAGTTGTCGCGGCGGCCGAGGCTTGCGCGGGGGGCTGCTGGGGCGGCTTGGTGGCGCACGATGTGACGGGGTGCCAGCCCACCAACGCCAGCACGGCCAGCAACCAGCCTCGCCACCGGTTGGCCGGCACCGGGGCCAGCTGCGTGGCATTGGCCAGCGCGCACACCGGCCGCCCGCCCTGCCGGGCCAGGAAAGCCAGGATTTCCGCTTCGCTCAACCGGGTGAAATCCACCACTTCGGTCGCGCAGGCAGCGCAGTGACGGCCAGCGGCGGTGGGCGACATGGCCGCCCAGGGCTGGGCGCAGGGCTGCGGAATGGAGATGCGGGGGAGAGTGGCCATGTGACTAAAGTAGCGATTTTGGGGAAAGTAGTGGGAAGATGCGCCGACATCAGCTGCGGCGTAAGGGCCGGGTGAGCCAGTACTTGCCCCAGTAATAGAAGCGGCGCGGGTGCCAGGGCGCGGGTGGCAGCTTGCGCGGAGCAATGTATACGACCTCGCCCATGAGCATTCCTTTTACGTCAGTTTCCAGATAAAACCGGTTGGCAGGCGCGTGACGGCTCACGGCCAATCGGTGTAACTGTGGCACATAGCCGACATAACTCAATTGAATTTCGGCGGTGCCGTTCACTACATATTGAGCAGGCACAGGGAGTTCGAAAGCACCATGCTCATCCGTGGGAACCCCGATTTGGGTATTTTTGAGTAGCACCGTCACGCCGGGCAGTCCCAGACGCGCAGACGAATCGCGCACCACGCCCCGAATGACAAAGTTTGCCGCCTTGGTTTCGGCAGTAGCCACAGCAGCGGCTGAATCGTGTGGTGCTGGAACCGGCGTTTCGGCTGATGGCGCGGCCGGCACCGGGCCGCCCCAGTAGCGGGCGCGCCATTCGGCTGGCGTTTGGGCCTTGACTTCGGAAGCAAAGCCTTCCCGCAGCCCCCACACGGCCACGGCGGCCGCCAGCCAAGCCCGCCACCGGGCCGTTGGGGCAACCGGAACGGCGCGCTGCAACGGCCGCTCCAGTTGCCCCGCCGCGAAGCGCCCGCAGGTGCGGCCGCCAGCGGCTCTGGCCAGATAGGCCAAAATTTCGGCATCGGTTTGCTGGGTGAAGTCGACCACCGTATGGGCGCAGGCCGCGCAGTGGCGGCCGGCAGCGGTGGGCAGCATGGCCGCCCAGTTTTCGGAACAGGTCTGCGGGATGGTAATCGAAACGCTCGGGCGCATACAACCGGGGCAAGGGTGAGTTAATCACCTGATGCCCGGCCGGCAAAAAATGCACACCCGCGCCGGCAAGAAAAGTGTATCTTGGCTATCAATCAACTCGTTCTCCCGTCACTTTCCGTTGCCTGCCATGAACATTAGATACTGGATTGCGCCACTGGCGCTGGCGTTTTTGCCGCGCTTGGGCCAGGCCCAACAGCCGTTCGGCACGGTAGGGCTGGAAATGCCGGCCCCCGCCGCGCCGGCCCAGGGCCATTTTCTGACGGGGGCTTACGTGGTGGGGGTCTACACGCCCCTGCCCACCACTACTGGCTACGGCTACGGGGTGCAGCCCTACCTGCGCTACGAGGTGGGCCGTGGGGCCAACGGCCGGCCGCGGCCCTTCGTGCAATACAGCTTTGCCCCCTACCGCTTGCAGGGATACGGCGCAGGCACGCTTTCCAATCCCGAGGCGGCGGGGTTGGTCAACCCCAGCTTTGCCCCGCTGGCCCCGCGCAACGCGCCCTTCGGCTACGGCCCCTATGCCGGCAACTACGGGGGCATGGGCAGCTTTTCGGTGGGCATTCCGCTCCGGATTGGCAACAGTTCGGCCATGCTCAACATCGGGGGCAGCGTGCTCGGCGGGCTGCTGCGCTAGGGCGGCGCGGGGGCCGGCGCGGGCCGCAACCCGCGCCAAGGCGTTATCTTTTCGCCCCCAAACCCGCCCCGTGCTTTCATGAGTTCTGAAAAATCCCTTTTTCGCCGCAAAACCATCGCGGCCATTCTTCAAAATCCCCCCGCCGACCACGACGGCCCTTCCGCCGGCGGCCTCGAACGCCACCTCACCGTGCGCGACCTCACGGCGCTGGGCATCGCGGCCATTATCGGGGCCGGCATCTTCAGCACCATCGGCAAGGCCAGCCTCGACGGCGGGCCGGCCGTGTCGCTGCTGTTTGTATTCACGGCCATTGCCTGCGCCTTTTCGGCGCTGTGCTACGCGCAGTTTGCGGCCACCATTCCGGTCAGCGGCTCGGCTTATACCTACGCCTACGCCTCGTTTGGCGAGCTGGCAGCTTGGATTATTGGCTGGGCCCTGATTATGGAATACGCGGTGGGCAACATCGTGGTGGCCATTTCCTGGTCTGATTACTTCACCGGCCTGCTCGATGGCATTGGGCTGCACCTGCCGCTGTGGCTCACCATGGGCACCCAAACGGGCCACGCCGGCTTCGAGGCCGTGATGGCCCTCATGCAGGCCGGCCGGCCGCTGGCCGAGGCTACGCCCGGTCAGCTCGCCGGCTACACGGCCTGGACCACCGCCCCGGAGTTGTTCAACGGCTTTCACCTGGTCGTCGACCTGCCTGCCTTCGTTATCACCGTCCTCATCACGGGCCTGGTGTACATCGGCATCAAGGAAAGCAAAAACGTGTCGAACCTGCTGGTGCTCTTGAAGTTGATTATCGTTTTTGTGGTGATTGTGGTGGGGGCGCGCTACGTGCAGCCGGCTAACTGGCACCCCTTTGCCCCCAACGGGGTGGGCGGCGTGCTCAAGGGCGTGTCGGCGGTGTTCTTCGCCTACATCGGCTTCGATGCCATTTCGACCACGGCCGAGGAATGCAAGAACCCGCAGCGCGACCTGCCCAAGGCCATGATGTACGCCCTCATCATTTGCACGGTGCTGTACGTGGTTATCACGCTGGTGCTCACGGGCATGGTGTCCTATAAAGAGCTAGGTGTGGGCGACCCGCTCTCCTTCGTATTTGCCCGGGTGGGGCTGCCGCGCCTTTCGGGGCTGGTGGCGGTGAGCGCGGTGTTTGCCATGGCGTCGGTGCTGCTGGTGTTTCAATTGGGTCAGCCACGCATCTGGCTCACGATGGCCCGCGACGGCCTGCTGCCGCCGGTGTTTACCAAGATTCACCCGCGCTTCCACACGCCGTCGTTTGCCACCATCGTCACGGGGGTTGCAGTGGCGGTGCCGGCGCTTATTCTGAACATGGACCTGGTGGTGGATTTGACCAGCATCGGCACGCTGTTCGCGTTTGCGCTGGTCTGCGGCGGCATCCTCATCATCGACCCCTACGGCCGCTCCGAGGCCCGCTTCAAGGTGCCCTACGTCAACGGACAATGGCTGGTGACGGTGATTCTGCTGCTGGGCGCGTTTCTGATTTACTACTACAACGCCTCCGGCAACCACGAATTCTGGCTCGACGCCAGCGGGCAGCGTGGCTGGCTCCAGACCGATGCCCTGACCGGCAAGGTCACCGGGGGCTTCGCCCACCAGATTCCGACGCTCGTTTTCCTGGGCTTCTGCGGGGCGCTGGCGGTGCTTTCGTTCCGCAAAAAACTGTCGCTGCTGCCCACCCTGGGCCTGCTGATTAACCTGTACCTGATGACCGAGCTGGGCATCAGCAACTGGACGCTGTTTTTTGTGTGGCTCCTCATTGGCCTGGCCGTGTACTTTGGCTACGGCTACAAAAACTCGAAGCTGAACCGCGTGGCTGCTTAGCTGTTTGCGCCTGGGTTGGCTTGATTTTGCTCACCCTTTCTTTCTGCGCGCACACCTTATGCTTACCCCTCCCGACCCACTCCGACAACTGCTCGACAACAGCCCGCAAACCTCTTTCGTGTACAGCGTCAGCACCCGCAAAATGCTGTACGTGAGCGGGGCCTACGAGCGGTTGTTTTCCGGCCGGCACCGCGAAAACGTGGACGCCGACCTGCCGTTGCTCCTCAGCTACCTGCCCGCCGACGACCAGGCTTACGCCCTCAGTTGTTTGGCCCAATTGGCCGCTGGCGAACCGTGCGACGACCTCATGCTGCGCCTGCAACCGAGCCCGGACGCGCCCCTGCGCTGGCTGAGCGTGCACGCCTGGCACGCCCTGGCCCCCGACCAACAGGTGCTGGTTTCCGGCACAGTGCAGGACGTGACCTTGGAACAGGAGTACCTGCGCAACGCCGACAAGTACATGGCCAAGAAGAACACCACGCTGGAAATTTTGTCGCACGACTTGGCGGGGCCCTTCAACATGCTCCAGCAGCTGGCCAGCGTGCTCGATGAGCGCACCCAGGCCCTGGAAGACCCGCTGGTGCGCAAGCTAATTGGGGTGATGGAGAACACCTGCCGCGACAGCGTGAATCTTATCCGCGACTTCGTGGACGGCGAATTCATGGATTCGGCCAGCGTGGAGCTGAAGCGCATACGCGTGGATTTGGTGCTGAACCTGCGCCAGGTGGTGGAAACTTACCAGCAGGGCGAACACCTGGTCGCCAAGCGCTTCACCTTCGAGTCGTCGCACCCCACCACGTACGTCGAAATCGACAACAACAAGTTTTTGCAGGTCATCAACAACTTGGTGTCGAACGCCATTAAGTTCACCCACGAAGGCGGCCGCATTGCCGTGGGCTTGGTGCAGCACCCCGACCACGTGCTGGTGACCGTGGCCGACGACGGCATCGGCATCCCGACCCACCTGCACGCCGAGTTATTTGACCGCTTCACCAAGGCCCGGCGGCCGGGCCTGCGCGGCGAAAAAACCACCGGCCTGGGCATGTACCTCATCCAGACCATTGTGCGGCTGCACGGCGGCACCATCTGGTTTGAGAGCGCGGAAAACCAAGGGGCCACGTTCTACATCAAGCTGCCCGCCGTGGCCTTGGCCGGCTAGCCAGGGGCGTCGCCGGCGGCCAGCTGGGCGCGCACGGCCTGGATTTGCATGCTGTCGATGGGCTTGTGCACCAGGCCGGCCACGAGGGCGAATTCGTGCACCCGGCTGGCATCGGCGTGCGCCATCGACGAGGTGAGGATGAAGATGCGGCAGCGCCCCAGCAACTGCGGCTCCAGGGGCCGCAGGGCCTCAAGGAAGGCCCAGCCGTCCATTAGCGGCATGTTCAAATCCAGGAAAATGACGCGGGGCACGTCGGCTGGGGCGGCTTGCCGAAGAAAAACCAAGGCTTCTCCGGCGCTGGAAAAGGAGGAGATGCTGGTGGAGAAATTCTCTCTTTTCAGCACCCGTTTGGTGAGAAACACGCCAATGGCGTCGTCGTCAATCAGCAAGGTATCCATACGAGCTGGGGTAGAAACGAGGCAGTGGGAGGAAGGGGCCCCTTACGTGTACGGCACAGGGGCAGACGAAGGTTGTGGCAAGGCCGCGCTTACTTTCGGGCTGCGGGCACCGCCCGCACTAAATCCTTCTGTTGTTTTCCTTCCCCCTACGCATGGCCCCGGGCGTAACCGCTTTTCTGACCTTCCGCCTGCATGGCACCATTCCGGCCGCCACCGGCCGCGAGCTAAAGGCCGCGTTGCGCCAAGCCCAGGAAGCCGGCACCGACCACCGCCGCGCGCAGAAGCAATTTTTTGCCAAATTCGATGCCGTGCTGGACCGGGCCCCCATCGGCGCGGGCTACTTCGAAAACGAGAAAATAGCCGAGGTGCTGGCCGGCGAAATCATGATGCTGGAGGAAACTGGTTTTACCATCCACGGCTTCGCCATTCTGCCCAACCACGTGCACCTCGTGCTGCACTTGCCCGCGCGCAGCCAGCTTTCCTTTGCCAAGGCCATCGACCTGCTCCACTTGCGCACCGCCACCAATTGCCGCCGCCTGGTGCGCCCCAAGCTCCCGCCCGAAGCCGAATTCTGGCAAGCGGGCTGGTTCAGCTACGAAATGGAAGACGCCGCCGAGCTCACCCGCCTGCTGGCCTACGTGCGCGGCAACGCCCGGCAGGCCGGCCTGCCCGCCCGCTTTCAGGCGTGGCCTTACGTGAATGAGTGAATGGGCGAAGGAGCGCTTCACCCCCGAGTCGTTAACCCAATCCTCCCGGCCCAGAACGCCGTAGCTGACGTCACCCATGCGCCTCCCGGTTTTCTTATTCGCCCTGCTGTTGATACACGCCGTTCAGGCCGCGCCCGCGCCGCCCGACACCTTACGCCCCATCAGCCCCGCCCGCCTGCTGGGCTACACCTACGCGAATGACCTGTTTTTTCGCACCGATTACTACTTCACGCAGGGCATGACGCTCACGCTGGTGCACCCGGCTCTGGCCCGCCTGCCGGTGCGGCACCTGCTGGCGGCCGGCCCCGACGGCAGCACGCAGTACCACGGCCTCACGCTGCGCTACGATGGCTTTACCCCGCTGCGCATTCAGGACCCATTTATCCGCGTCGGCGACCGGCCGTACGCGGCTTACCTCTACGCCTCTTTTTTTCGCGTGAGCAACCAGCCAGCCCGCCACCGGCGCCTGACCACGGCGCTGGAAGTCGGCTTCATCGGCCCGGCGGCGGGCGGGCGGGAGCTGCAAACGGCCATTCACCGCGTCACGGGCAACGCTGAGCCCCGGGGCTGGGGCTATCAGATTCCCAACGCCCCCATCGTGGGCTACCGCGTGGTGGCAGAGCAGCAGCTGGCCGCCGCCCGCCACGCCGAGCTGCTGGGCCGCGCGGAGGCGTCGGTGGGCACCCTCTACACCTACGCCGGCACGCGTCTGACCCTCCGCGCCGGGCGTTTCAGCCCATATTTCGATAACCTGAGCGCGGCCACAACGGGCAACGAAACCAGCCCGCCCCGCTGGCAACTCTACGGCCAGGCCACCCTGGAAGGCCGCCTCATCGGCTACGATGCCACGCTGCAAGGCGGTGTGTTCACCCGCAATCCCCCGTATGTGCTGGCCCCTGGCGAGGTGCGCCGAACCACCTTGCGCAGCTCCGGCGGCGTGGTACTGGCCCACGGCGGCCTAAGTTTCGCGGCTACCGCAACCCGGGTTTCGCCGGAATTCGCCGGTGGCCGCTCGCACCGCTGGGGCCAGTTGGAGGTGACAACGGCGTTTTGAACCGATGTAGGGGCGGGTTGCACCCGCCCGTCGTTGCATGGAATCGGAGCAACGGTGCGAACGGCGGGCGGGTGCGACCCGCCCCTACCGCGCCCGGTGAATAATCAGTACGCCTGCCAAAATCACCACCATGCCCACAAAGTGCCACAGGTTGAACGCCTCGCCATCCAGCGCGCCCCAGGCCAGCGCTACGATGGGAATCAGGTACGTGCTGGACGACGCAAACAGGGCCGTGGACTGTTGAATAAGCTTATTGAACAGCACCATGGCCACCGCCGTGCTCATGGTGGCCAGCAGCGCGATGTAGCCAAATGCCGCCCACGCCCCCGGCACCGTGGCCAGCTTGTGCAGGAAACCCGTACCCAGCAGCAAATACGCCAGCGCCGGCCCACCAATGAGCAGCAGCAGCACCGAGGTGACTGCCACGGGGGTCAGGCCACCCAGCTTGTGCTTTATCACGTTCACACTCAGCCCGTAGCCGACCGTCGCAATCAGGATGTATATGCCGTACCAGGCGTTGCCCTCGCCCGTTGGCGTGTCGGTGCCGCCGCTGCCGCCGAGCAGCAGCATCACCACCGTGCCCACCAGGCCCAGCGAAATGCCCAGCACCCGCAGGCTCGTCAGGCGCTGCCCAAAGAGCAAGGCCCCCATCAGCAGCGTGAAAACCACCGTGAGGGCGTTGAGCACCCCAGCCAGGCCCGAGGCCAGTTTCGTCTCGGCGTAGGCAAACAGAAACGCCGGAATTAGCGTGCCCACCACGCCACTCAGGGCCAGCCACTTGAACCGGTTGCGCTCGACGCGGCCCACGTGGCGCAGCGCAAATGGCAGCAGCAGCAGCGCAGCCACGCTCACTCTGCACGCCCCCAGCTCCGTGGCCGAAAACACGACCAATCCTTTCTTCATCAAAATAAAAGAGGTGCCCCAGATGGACGCCAGAATGAGCAGCAGCATCCAGGCCACCGGCGAGGTGACGGTGGCCGTGGGCATGGCTACGGCCTCAGCCGCTTCCAGGGCCGCAGTGGCGTCTGTGGTGCCGGAAAGGGCCGTTTCAGCCGCAATATTGCCCCCGCCCGAAGCAACCCGGGCGGGCGGCGGAACGAGTGAAGCAGCAGCAACGGATGGGTTTTTGGAGGACATGACGCAAAGGTACGCGGCCCCGCCCAGGGCTTTCGAACCAAATGCTGGCCGGCGCGAACCGTGGCCGGGGTCTGGTTGTTTCATATTTGCCGATTCCTGCCGTAATTTCGTAGTCCGGTTTCGTGCCGAGTATATCTATGTCGCATCCGTTCAAGGCCGTTAGCCTCTCCTTTAAGAAAGCCCCGCTGGCCATCCGCGAGCTGCTTTCGTTGGACGAGGCGGCTTGTCGCCGTTTCCTGCACACGCTGCACCTGGAGTTGGGTCTATCCGACCTGCTTGTGCTGAGTACCTGCAACCGCACCGAGGTGTACTATGCCGCCGAGGACGACCGCAGCCGCGAAATCATCCTCGCCCTGGGCGACCTCAAGGACCGCGCCGACATCGGTCAGTTCCTGCCCTACTTCGACCTGCTGCCCGATGCTGACGCGGCCGTGCAGCACCTCTTCGAAGTGGCCATGGGCCTTGATGCGCAGGTAGTGGGCGACCTGCAAATCAGCAACCAGGTGAAAACGGCCTACCAGTGGGCCGCCGATGCCGACGCCGCTGGTCCCTTCCTACACCGCTTGCTGCACACCGTTTTCTTCACCAACAAGCGCGTTCAGACCGAAACCAGCTTCCGCGATGGCGCGGCTTCCGTGAGCTACGCCGCCCTGGAGTTGGTGGAAGAACTGACCGCCGACGTAGCCAATCCCAAGGTTTTGGTAGTTGGGCTAGGCGAAATCGGGGCCGATGTGTGCCGTCATTTGTCGGCCAGCAAAGCTTTTGGCGAAGTCGTGCTCTGCAACCGCACCCGCGCCAAAGCCGAGGCCCTGGCCGAAGAATGCGGCATGCGCATCGTGGATTTTGAAGACCTCGTGCCGGCCCTCAAGGAAGCCGACATCATCATTTCCTCCATCAACCGCGCCGAGCCGTTCTTTACCAAGGAGCTGGCCGAAAACCTCGACGTGCTCAGTTTCAAGTTTCTGATTGACCTGAGCGTGCCCCGCAGCATTGCCGCCGACGTGGAGCAGGTGCCCGGCGTGTTGGTCTACAACATCGACGCTATCCAGAGCAAAGCCTCGGCCGCGCTGCAAACCCGCCTGGCCGCCGTGCCGCAGGTGCGCGCCATCATCGCCGAAAGCATTGCCGGCCTCAACGACTGGGCCAAAGAAATGATGGTGTCGCCCCTCATCCAGAAAATGAAGGCCAACCTCGAAACGCTCCGCCAGGAAGAGCTCGACCGCTACCAGAAACGCGCCACCCCCGCCGAAAGCAAGCTCCTCGACGAGGCCACCCGCTCCCTGATGCAGAAGATTCTGAAGCAGCACGTGCTGCACCTCAAATCGGCCTGCAAGCGCGACGAGGCCGATAAGTTGGTAGCCATGCTGGGCGAGATGTTCGACTTGGAGAAGCAGAACGAGGCCGTTTGAGCCGCCTGTCATTGCGAGTGCAGCGCAGCGGAACGCGGCAATCCGTCCTCTCTCAGCGACCAGCCTAATAATGTGACAAGCTTTAATTGAAAAAGCCCCGACTCTATTTCAGAGCCGGGGCTTTTCACATCTCAAGTGTTTGTTGCGAGTGTAGAACGGGTTGCTTCGTCGTTCCTCCTCGCAATCGCAGGCGGACCACCTACGCCATCATCTTCTCGCGCTGCTTGATGCGCTTTTCGTTATTCACCGCCGTGGGCACCACCGTCACCACCACATATTTCGAGGTGGGCGTGTTGCTCACCTTGGCAACGCTGGTGATGGGCACCAGCGGGTTAGCCTCGGGGAAGTAGGCCGACACGTTGCCCTTCGGAATGTCGTAGGGCACGGCCACGAACTTCTCTACGGTGCGCTCCTCTCCCTGGAAGTGGCTGGTGATGTCGATGAGGTCCTTGGCTTTGATGCCGCGGGTGGCCATGTCGGCCGGGTTCATAAATAGCACGCGGCGCTCGTTGTGGATGCCGCGGTACCGGTCATTGTACTCATAAATGGTTGTGTTAAATTGGTCGTGCGAGCGCACGGTCATCAGAATGAGCTGGTCGGGCTCGATTTCGTACTTCTCCAGCGTGGTGGTGCTGAAGTGCGCCTTGCCGTCCTTGGTCGTGAACTTGCGCTCGCGCGGGCCGTTGGGCAGGTAGAATCCACCGGGCTCCCGCAGCTTCTTATTGAAATCCTCGAAGCCGGGGATGACGCGGCTAATGCGGTCCCGAATTACGTCGTAATTCTCCGTCATGGCCACCCAGTCGGTGCGGGTTTTGTCGCCCAGCGTGGCAATGGCCACGCCGCTGATGATGGCTACTTCGCTGAGCTGGTCGCCATCGAGCGGCACCAGGATGCCCTTGTTCTGGCTCACCACGCCCATCGAGTTTTCGCAGCTGGTCATCTGGTGGCCGCTCTTCTGCATGTCGATATCGACGTGGGCGAAGGTGGGCAGCAGCAGGCTGGTTTCGCCGGTGGTGAGGTGGCCGCGGTTGAGCTTGGTGCCCACGAATACGGTCAGCTTCTGCTTGCGCATGGCTTCGGCGATGAATTCGGTGTCGGGGCCGGCGGCCAGCAGATTGCCGCCCAGGCTAAAGTACACCCGGGTTTTGCCCGCGTGCATGGCCTTGAGGCTTTCCACCACGTCGAGGCCGTCCTCCCGCGGCGCGGTGAATTTAAACTCCTTTTCGAGCGCATCGAGAAAAGTGGCATGCATCCGCTCCCAGATGCCCATGGTGCGGTCGCCCTGCACGTTGGAGTGGCCGCGCACCGGGCAGGTGCCCGCGCCGGGCTTGCCAATGGCACCCTTCATGAGGTGCAGGTTCACGATTTCCTGAATCGTTTCGACGCCCTTGCGCTGCTGCGTCACCCCCATGGCCCAGCAGGTAATGATTTTCTGCTTGTGGGCGATAATGTTGGCCGCTTCCAGCAGTTGGGCGCGGCTGATGCCACTGATTTCCTCAATCTCGGCCCAGCTCGTATTGCGAATGTTCTGCTCGAACGAGTCGAAGCCTTCGGTGAATTCGGCGATGAAGCCGCGGTCCACCACCTGGCCGGGGTTCAGGTCCTCGGCTTCAAACAGGTGTTTCATAATGCCACGCAGCAGGGCCATATCGCCGTCCACGCGCACTTGCAGGAACACATCCGTAAGCTGCGTGCCGTCGCCCATGAGCGCGCCCAGGGCCCGTAGCGGGTTCATAAAATCCTGGGGGTTTTTGAATGCGACGAGGCCGGCTTCAATTAGTGGGTTGACGCTAATTATTTTGGCCCCGTTGCGCTTGGCCGCTTGCAGGGCCGAAAGCATGCGCGGGTGGTTGGTTCCCGGGTTCTGACCGATGATGAGGATGACCTCAGCCTCGTGAATATCGTTCAGCGTGACCGAGCCTTTGCCCAAGCCCAGCGTGGGGCTTAGGGCCGAGCCGCTGCTCTCGTGGCACATGTTGGAGCAGTCGGGCAGGTTGTTGGTGCCGTACTCGCGGGCGAACAGCTGGAACAGGAAGGCCGGCTCGTTCGGAATCTTGCCCGAGGTGTAGAACACGGCTTCGTCCGGCGTCTCACAGGCGTTCAGCTCCTTGGCAATGAGGTCGAAGGCATCGGGCCAGGCAATGGGCGAGTAATGGTTGTCGCCGGGGCGCTTCACCATGGGATGGGTGAGGCGGCCGGCGTTGTTCTGGTCTCGGTCGGTGAAGCGCGAAAGCTCGGCCAGGCTGTGCTTGGCAAAAAACTCGGGGCCGGCGGCTTTGTCGTCGGCATCGGAGGCAGTGGCTTTGGCCCCGTTCTCGCAAAACTCGGCCACCGAGCGGTGCTCGTCGGGGTCGGGCCAGGCGCAGCTGGAGCAGTCGAAACCGTTCTTCTGGTTGAGGGCCAGCAGCGCCTTGGTGCCGCGCCCCACGCCGCCCTCGCTCCAGCTGAACTGCATAGATTTGATAACGGCCGTGACGCCGGCCGCTACCTTTTCACGTCCTTCCAGCCGCAGGCCGGTGAGGGCCTCGGGTGGCTGGGCCAGAATGGGGTGCAGGTACTTGGCCTCCATGGTAGGCGGGGCTGAAATGTGCTCTTCGGCGGGCGGGGTACCGGCGCTGGCTTCGTGCATGGCTTTGGTAGGATTATCGGAATTCGGAATTTCGTGGTCGGCTACCGGAGCGTGGCCCTGGTCGGGGCGCTCGCCGCTGGTGGGGGCATATTTAGCCAGCTGCTCTTCGGTTTTGCCAGCCTTACTGGGGTCGGTTTGGGGGGAGTCTTCCATCATTTCTAATTGTGAATTATGAGTTATGAATTACGAGTTGAATTTGGAGAACTGGGGTGGCCAACGGTTCATGATGTCAGCCAACTCACAGCTCATAGGTCAAAACTCATAATTCCCTAATGGCGGCAGTCCAAGTCTTTCTCAACCAGAATATGGAGGTGCTGGTTCTCAGCCAACGGTAAGTCGTGAGAAAAGCCGTTCTGGTCGGTTTCGACCCAGGTTTTGGCCAGCGCAAACGGCACCAGCACGGTAAGGGCGCCCGGTTCGTAGTGCACCTGCACGGGCTCGGGCTCGGCCTCGGGCAGGGTTTGGGCCGGCTCGGAACCCCGCTCCAGAGCGTAGGTAAGGCGCTGAGCGGGGCCGAGGCCGAAATGCACGGCCCCTTCGACGTGGCCTTTTTGGGCAAATTCATCCAATTCGCCCTGGG
>JBBQSQ010000063.1:0-21675 GCA_038213745.1 Cytophagales bacterium | reverse complement strand
CTGGGTGCCTGGGCCGCCTACGCACAGTACGGCTCGACTAAGGAAAGCACCCGCGCCGTGTTCACGCAGCAGTACGCCCGGCTGCCCGGTGTGCGCATTGAGCTATCGGAGGCCGGCAAGCACTTCCTGATGTATGACGACCAGAAGTGGTTTCTGGCGCAGGCCGACGCTTTCCTGAAGCAGCTCGCGCTGGCGAAAAAATAACCAATGCTGCCTGTGCCGGCCGGTGTGGGCAGCGGACCTTCGCGGCCGCCCGGCGTAACTTGCCCGCTTCACAGTTGCCCGTTACCATGTCGCTGCTCACCTCCCGCACCCGCTTGTACTGGACGCTCCAAACCGTGGGATGGGCCTTGTATGGGGCGCTGGGGGTGCTGCTGGCCGCCGTGTTTGGGAAATTTTCGCCACTAGTCATTCCCATCGAGACAATTGTGGCGGGCACGCTGCTGGGGTGCAGCCACTTGCTGCGGCTGTGGATGCGGTGCCACGGCTGGACGCGGCTGCCGCTGCGGGCGCTGCTACCGCGGCTGTTTGTAGCGCATCTGGTCCTGGCTGTGGTCAGTCAGGCGGTGGTGGGGGCGCTGGTGGTAACGCTGCTGTGGCTCATGCACTCGCTCGGCCCCGGCAAAGGCTTCCCGTGGATGCAGTACGTGGGCTACGCAGCCAACTCGTTTTTCGCGTTCTGGCTGTGGTCGGGGGCTTATTTCAGCCTGCATTATTTCGATAAGCTGCGGCAGGCCGAAATCGACAAATGGAAGCTGACCGCCGCCGTGCGCGATGCCGAAATGCGCACCCTCAAGGCCCAGATTAATCCGCACTTCCTCTTCAATGGCCTCAACAACATCCGGGCCCTGGTGCTGGAAAATCCGGTGCGCGCCCGCGAGATGATGACGCACCTCTCCGACCTGCTGCGCTATTCCCTGCAGCTCAACAGCCGCGAGCAGGTGCCGCTGGCCCGCGAGCTCGAAATAGTGGCCCACTACCTCACCCTCGAAAGCCTGCAACTGGAAGAGCGTCTGCACTTCACGCTCGACGTAGCCCCGGCCACGCTCGACGTGCTGCTGCCGCCCATGACGCTGCAGTTGCTGGTCGAAAACGCCATCAAGCACGGCATTGCGCCGCGGCCGGGCGGGGGCGGCATCCACATTTCGGCGCAGTTGGAACGCCCTGGTCAGGTGCTCATCACGGTGCGCAACCCCGGCCGCTACCTGCCCAACCCCGCCGCGCCCGGCCACACCGGCGTGGGCCTGCCCAATGCCCACGAGCGCCTCCAGCTGCTCTTTGGCCCCACGGCCAGCCTGGTAATTGCCGATGATGCCCGACAGGCCGACACCGTGACCGCCGAGCTGCGGCTGCCGGTGGCGGCGGCCGCCCCCGCCCTTGTTGCTGCCTCCGCATGAACGTATTAATCGTTGACGACTCGCGCCTGGCGCGCACCGAGCTGCGCCACCTGCTCCAGGCTTTTCCCGAGGTAACCGTGGTGGGCGAAGCCCGCCACGCCGATGAAGCCCGCACCCAAATCCGGGCCCTGCGGCCCGATTTGCTGCTGCTCGATGTGCAGATGCCCGGCCAGACCGGCTTCGAGCTGCTGGCTTCGCTGGACGCGGCCCCGCACGTCATCTTCACCACGGCTTACGACGAATACGCCTTGCAAGCCTTCGCCGTAAACGCCCTCGACTACCTGCTGAAACCCGTGCAGGAGGCCCGCCTCGCCGCCGCCTTGGCCAAGGCCCACGCCCGCATCAGCGCTCTGGTGCCGGCCGAAACCGGCCCCGTTGAGGAAGTGCTGCAAGCGCCCCTTACGGCCCAGGACCAGGTATTTGTGAAGGACGGTGAGCGGTGCTGGTTCGTAAAGCTGGCCGATATCAAGCTCTTCGAAATTAACGGCAGCTATACCCGCATTCACTTCGAAAACCACCGGCCGCTCATTCCGCGCACGCTCCAGCAGTTGGAGGCCCGCCTCGACCCCAAGGTGTTTTTTCGGGCCAACCGCCAGCAGATTATCAACCTCAAGTGGATTGCCAGCATTGAGCCCTGGTTCAGCAACACGCTGCGCCTGACCTTGCGCGACGGCCCCGAAGTGGAAGTGTCGCGCCAGCAATCGGTGCGGTTCCGCGAGCTGCTGAGCTTGTGAGCCCGCCCCCAAGCCGCCAAAGAAACCGGCCCGTAGCACCGGTCCCGTGCTACATTTAGCGCATGATTTCTCTTTCTGAATACGACCAGCTCGACGGACTGGCCATGGCCGCGCTCGTGCGCACGGGCCAGCTCACGGCGGCCGAGCTCTGCGCCGCCGCCATTGCCCGCGCCGAGGCGGTAAACCCGCAGCTCAATGCCGTGGTGCACCCGCTGTATGAGCCCGCCCGGGAGCGTGCCGTGGCCGGGCTGCCCGCTGGCCCGTTCGGCGGCGTACCGTTTTTGCTGAAGGACTTTGGGGCGCAGTACGCTGGCGCGCCGCACACCTCCGGCAGCCGGGCGTTGCGCGGCTTCGTGCCCACCGAAGACGCCGAGTTGGTGCGCCGCTGGCAGGCCGCGGGCCTCAATATTCTGGGCAAAACCAACACCCCCGAGTTTGCCCTGATGGGCGTGACTGAGCCGCTGTTGCACGGCCCCACCCGCAACCCCTGGCACCTGGGCCACACGCCCGGCGGCAGCAGCGGCGGGGCGGCGGCGGCCGTGGCGGCAGGCATAGTGCCGGTGGCCGGGGCGGGGGATGGGGGCGGCTCCATCCGGATTCCGGCGGCCTGCTGTGGGCTGTTTGGGCTGAAACCCAGCCGGGGACGGGTGCCCACCGGGCCGGAGCAGGGCGAAAAGTGGCAGGGCGCGGCCGTGGAGCACGTCCTCAGCCGCTCGGTGCGCGACAGTGCCGCCTTGCTCGACGCCACGCAGGGTCCGGACGTGGGCGCGCCGTACTTCCTGCCGAGTCCCGTTCGGCCCTACCTCGAAGAAGTGAGCCGCGCCCCCGGCCGGCTGCGCATTGCCTTCAGCCTGGGCCACCCGCTGGGCAGCGCCCTGCACCCGGAGTGCGCCACTGCCGTGCGCGATGCGGCCCAATTACTCGAAAGCCTGGGCCACGACGTGGAAGAAGTACCACTGCCCTTCGACGGCCGGGCCGTGGCCTCGGCCTTTCTGATGCTGTATTTTGGCGAAACCGGGGCCAGCATCGCGGCGCTGGCCAAGGTGCTGGGCCGCCCGGCCCGGCCCCGTGATGTGGAGCCCACCACCTGGCTGCTGGGACTGTTGGGCCGCACCTACTCGGCCGCCGACTTTGCTGCCGCCCGCCACACCTGGAATGATAGCGCCCGCCGCATGGGCCGCTTCCACCAAACCTACGACCTGCTCCTGACGCCCACGCTGGCCGCCCCGCCCGTGCGCATTGGTGAGCTGCAGCCCAAGCCCACCGAGCAACTCTTGCTGAAACTGGTGAACACCTTCGGCCTCGGCGGCCTCATCCGCCGCTCGGGCATCGTGGACAAATTAGCCGAGCAAAGCCTCGAAAAAACGCCCTACACGCAAGTGGCCAACCTCACGGGCCAGCCCGCCATGTCAGTGCCCCTGCACTGGACCGCCGACGGCCTGCCCTGCGGCGTGCAGTTCATCGCCAAACTAGGGGCTGAAGACGTCCTGTTTCGGCTGGCCGGGCAACTGGAGCAGGCCCGGCCGTGGTTTGGGAAAAGGCCGGATTTGTAGCCTCGTCCTTACCCAAATCTGGAGTCGTTGGCCATAAACGTAAAGCAAGGGGCTGGCCCGGAAAGCCTATTTCCCGAATACCTCGTTCAGCGCGCCAGCCAGCCGGATGCCGGCTTTGAGCACTTGCTGCTCCACGACGGGCCCGAAGGTGGGGTAGAAGTGCCAGTCGAGCTTGGGGCTGGCGGCGGCCGCGGCGTACACCGGCGGGCAGAGCTGGTACGATTCGAAAAGCCAGGTCGTCACGTCGTCCTTCTGCCACTGCTTGATTTGGGCCGGCGTGGCGTGGTCGTAGGCGGCGGCCATTTCGAGGTAGGTGAAGCCGGGGTACTCCACCAGGGCCGTGTCCCAGATGCTGTGCAGGTTGGTTTCGTCCTTGCCGCGCCAGGTCACTTTGACGTCGTTGCCACCCTTGTCTTCGGCGTGGCCCACGTGCAGGGGCTGGTGCACATCGCCCACGAGGTGAATGAGAAACTTGAGGGCTACGACCTTTTCGGCGTCGGTTTTCTGGGGCTCCTTCAGGGTCTGGCGCGCTTGCAGCAGGGCCTGGTAGGCATTGGTGGGCACGGCCGGCGCTGGCGTGGCATTGAGCTGGGCCGCGAAAGCCGCAAAATCCAGCCCCGTAGCCACGTTCACGTAGTGCCAGGGACCGGTGCTGGCGTAAGACGGGTCCGAGCGGATTTCATCGGGCCAGGTGCTCACTAGCGGCATGGTTTCGGTGCCCAGTAGGCGGGCTACTTCGCGCCGGGCCGAAGAGGAGAGGTGGTTCTCGGCGATGCGGGCCACGGCGCGGTGGCCCACTACGCCCCAGGCAAACAGGCTGGCGGGCGCGCACAGCAGCGCCAGCAGGGCAATACATTTTTTGAGCATGGAGAACGGTGGAAATGGGCGAAAAAGGGGAGGAGAGACTACTCGTTGGGCTTTTTTGAGAAAAACACCACCACAAAGCTAGCGTGGCCCAGCGCCTGGCCGCCCCCGGAGGTCGGAACCGCTTACGCCAGGCTTAAGGGGGCTCAAAAAAAAGTTAGCATTAACCTAACTTGCACCTGTACTTTTGGTGGATAAGAACCTCGTAGCACGCCGGGTGCGCCTCTGATAATTGGTATGCAGCTAAACGCCATCATTGATTCCGTAGAAATTTTCATTGGTCACGATTCGCACAATGAGTGGCTCTACGTCGACTGGAAGGGCGAGCATACCCAGGAATCGTCGCGGGCGGGCGGCCTGCTCATGCTCGATAGCCTGCGGGCGTGGCCGTGCCGCAAAATTCTCAACGACAACTCCAGCATTACCCGCACTTCCGCGCAGCTCACCCAGTGGGGGGTGTGGTGGCTTGATGAGATGCGGGCCGCGGGCTTGCAACACATGGCCTGGGTGCTGCCGCGCAGCCTGCTGGCCCGCCAAGCCGTAGAAACCGTATTAGATGCCATCGAGATGCCCCGCGTGGGCACCTTCGATGACGTTGCGTCGGCCTGCGTGTGGCTGCAGCAGCAGCCACTAATCAGCGGGAAGTAGCCCCGTGGCCGTACTAGTGGGCAGTTGCTGAAGACTTTGGCGTTAACTACTCGCGGCCCCATGTACACCAACCCCATCCTCGACGATAATTTCCCCGACCCCACCATCATCCGGGCCCCGGATGGCTGGTACTACGCCTACGGCACCCAAACCAAGCGCCGGGGCTGCATCATCAACCTGCAAATCGCCCGCTCTTCCGACCTCGTGGCGTGGGAATACCTCGGCGAAGGCCTGCCCGAAAAGCCCACCTGGGCCACCGACAGCCAAAAAATCTGGGCCCCGCACGTGAGCACCCACGCCGGCCGCTACTACCTCTACTATTCCGCCCGGCCCACGGCGGCCGACTATTTCAGCCTGGCTGTGGCCGTGGCCGATGCCCCGGCCGGCCCATTCGTCGATAGCGGCCGGCCGCTGCTGCCCGGCCCGGGGTTCACCTGCATCGACCCCATGGCGTTTGATGACCCCGCCACGGGCCAGCGGCTGCTGTATTGGGGCTCGGGTTTTGGGCCCCTCTGGGTACGCGAGCTGGCTGAAGACCGGCTTCAATTTGAACCCGGCAGCGTGGCCCGGGCCGTGGTGCACCCCACCACCGGCTCCGACCCCGACGACTACCACCGCCTCATCGAGGCCGCCTGGGTGCACTACCGCGCGGGCTGGTACTACCTGTTTTTTTCGGGCGATAACTGCTGCGGGGCGCAGGCCCACTACGCCGTTCTGGTGGCCCGCGCCCGCCACGCCACCGGCCCCTTCGAGACCCAGGCCGCAGCCACCGCCAACCCCCACACCGCTTTGCTGGCCGCCAATGCCCACTGGCACGCCCCCGGCCACAACTGCGTGGTGACGGATGCCGCCGGCCAGGACTGGCTGGCCTACCACGCCATCGACCCGCGCCAGCCCACCTTCGACGCCATTGACGACTCCGAAGGCTACTCCCGCCGCGTGCTGCTCCTCGACCGGCTGGACTATGCCGACGGCTGGCCCGTGGTGCCGGCCAGTGCCCCCTCGTGGCAGCCCCAGCCGGCCCCGGTAGGCCAATAACCCAAGGGCCGCGCTAAACTTTGGCTCGGTTTGCCAATCTTTGATGCGCCGTGGCGCGGGGCCACTGATTTTCGCGCCGTCGATTGCTACTTCTTTACCATTTGCTTTTCCTGACCCGCCCTGCGGTGGCCCGGTGCAGCCTATTGGTGGCGGCCTGGTTGCTCGCGCCCGGAGCCCGGCCGGCGGCAGCGCAGGGCACTCCCGATTCGGTAGCTCTACCCAGCCCACCGCCGCGCCCGGTGGCGGTGGCCCCGCGCCGGCGGCTGGGCTTTGTGCTTTCGCTCGACAACCGCGCGTCGTTCGTGCAGTCCTCCGCCGTGCAGATTATTGGGCTGAACGCCGGCGTGGTGCTGCCCGGTGGGCGCTGGCGCTTCGGCCTGGGCGGCTACACGCTGCGCCGGGACTACGCCAACCTCTACACCTATCAGTACAAAAACGGCAAGCGCACCCGGAAAATCGCCGATACCCTCACGCCCCAACTCAGCCTCACCTACCTCACGCCCAACGTGAGCTACGTGTTTTTCCAGCGCCCCTGGCTGGAGGTGAGCGTGCCGCTCGAAGCCGGCCTGGGCCGCAGCCACTACACCGAAACCGACCAGCACGGCAACCTTACCACCGATAGCCGCGGCTTGTTTGTGCCCGTGCAGGCGGGGCTGGCGGTGCTCGTTCGGCCCGTGCGCTGGGTGGGCGTGAGCGGCAGCGTGGGCTACCGCAAGTCCGTTTTCGAAGTCGATTACAAGGAGGATTTTGATGGCATGTACTACAGCTACCGGCTCAACGTGTTTGTGGGGGCCATCTGGCGCGATTGGCGGCAGTACCAGCAGCGCCGCCACGCTGCCCCGGCCAGTGGCGAAACGGGCAAATAAACCCGTCAGTGCTGCTATTCTGCGTTCTCACTAAACCCCTGCCCCGGCACTTTTGCGTATCTTCGGCAGCCTCGTTTTTTGTCCGCCGATATGCTGCTTTCGTTATCATTTCTTCGTGCCTGGAGCCACCGTTTGGGCGTGCTGCTGGCCCTTGCCACCTCCATTCCGGCGCTGGCCCAAACACCGGAGCTGCACTGCCTGATGCTCCCCGCGGAGCCCGCCCAGCGGGCCCGGCAGTCGGCACTCGTCGTTGAGGCCGAAGTGCTCGACGCGCGCAGCTTTTGGGATGCCGGCCACGGCCGGCTCTTTACCCGGCACCGGCTGCGGGTATTCTCCGTACTAAAAGGCCAGGCCGCCGACACCACCGGCCTGCTGCTCATCACCGAAGGCGGCCGGCTGGGCCTCGACCAGCAGCTGCTCACCAACACCCTGCGGCTCACGGCGGGCCAGCAGGGGGTTTTCTTCCTCACGCCCGCGCCCTGGCAAGGCCTGCCGCCGGGGGCTGGCCGCGCCTACACGCCCTTTGCCAGCGAGCAGGGCTTCATTGCCTTCGACCCCACCGAGGGCACCGCCACCGAGCCGTTTCGCACATATTCCGCGCTCAATAAGGCTTTTTACGAAGATATTGCCCGCCTTACCGGGCAGCCCCGCCGGGTGTTGCAGGCCAATCCGGCTCTGGCGGCTGCCCTTTCGTCCGCGCCCAAGCTGCGCGGTACCCTGGCCCCCATCATCGCCGGGCTGTCGCCGCTGAGCCTGCCGGCGGGCGTGGGCGCGGTACTCACCATCACCGGCAGCGGCTTTGGCAGCAGCCGGGGCAGCGGGTTTGTCGAATTCAAAAATGCCGACGACGGCGGGGCCACCCGCGTGAAAGCTCGCGAGGCCGACTACCTCACTTGGACCGATGCCCGCATTCAGGTGCGCGTGCCTTCCACGGCTAATGGCGGCGCGCCCGTGAGCAACGGCCACCCCGCCGGCTCCGGCCTGGTCCGCGTCACCCTCGCCGACCAGACGGCCGTGGAAAGCGCTGTTCCGGTCGTCATCGTGTATGCCCTCACCACCGTCGAAAGTACCGATGGCACCCTGCTCCAGCGCCCCAACCACGTGGCCTTGAATACGACTGGCGGCATCACCTTCCGCTTCGGGCCCAATTTCAGCGCTGGTCCGGGCGCTGCCTGGCAGCGCGCCCTGGCCACCTGGCGCTGCCGAACGGGCATGAACTGGGAAGTCGGCCCCACCAATACCTCCAACGCCATTGCCGACGATGGCCAGAACGTCGTCGCCTTCGACCAAGGCACGGAGTTGCCCGCCCTGGTGCTGGGCCGCACCACCAGCTACTACCGCGGCTGCTACGCCGCCAGCGGCGAGGTCGTGTTCCGAGTGAAGGAAATCGACATGCAATTCGACGATGGGGCGGCGTTTCAGTTCGGCCCGGCTTTGGCGGTGTCGCCCCAGGTCGATTTCGAATCGGTGGCGGTGCACGAGCTCGGCCACGCCCAACAGCTCAGCCACCTCATTCTGCCCGGCGCGGTGATGCACTACGCCGTGGCCCGGGGCCAGAATAACCGCGCGCTCAACCCCGCCAGCGACGTGGCCGGCGGCCGGCAGGTGCTGCGCGTGCGCAGTTTTCGCAGCCTGGGCTGCGGCGGCCCGGCGTTGCTGCCCGCGCCGCTCACCAGCCTCACGGGCCAGCCCACGGCGGGCACCGGCATCACCCTGTCCTGGGCCACGCGCGACGAATGCTTCCTGAGCAGCTTTGTGGTGGAGCGCAGCCTGGGCAGCGACACCACCGCCTGGCAGCCGATGGGCACGGTGGCCCTGCGCCCGCCCGGTGGTCAGTACCAGTTCGTTGATGCGCAGCCGCTTAGTAGCCTGCACTACTACCGCCTTGGCCTGGTGCGCCCCGATGGCTCCCGCGACTACGCCGCCCCGCTCGTGCTCAGCACGGAAGCCGACAAAGTCCTCATCTTCCCCAATCCATTGGCCGATAACCAGTTGCACCTGCAATACCCCGCCTCCGCCGAGGGTCCGGTCACGTTCCGCATCTACGATGCGCTGGGGCGGCGGGTTCGCACCCTGGCGCTTGCCGTAGCTGCCGGCCTCAGCGTGCTGAGCCTGGATGTGACCGGCTTAGCACCCGGCTTCTACGTGTTGCAGTGGCAGGATGCCCAAGGGCGCGTTGGGAACGGCAATTTCGTGCGGCTGTAACACCCCGAAACACTGCCTGAACAAAAAAGGTAGTTTGGTGCAGTAGCCCTCAAACCTCAACTGCCTACAAGCTACGTCCCACCCAAGGCGCGGCGGCGGCGCTGGCCGCGGGGGCTACCACGTAGCGGCCCAACTGTTCCTCATCCAGGTTGCCGTTGAGCCATTCGCTCTCAATATTAGCACCCAGTCTCTTGTAGAAGCCAATGGCGGGCTCGTTCCAGTCTAGCACCTGCCACTTCATGCGCACGGCTCCGGTGGCCCGGGCTTCGGCCACCACGGCATCAAAGAGCAGCCGGCCGAAGCCGCCGCGCCGCGCCGCTTCCGTCACCACCAAGTCTTCGAGGTACAGCATCCGGCCTTTCCAGGTCGAATAAGCCGTGTAGAACAGGGCCAGGCCAATAATTTCAGCTCCCTCATTTTCCAGCACAAAAAAGCTGAAGATGGGGGCCGGCCCAAAACCGTCGCGCTGCATGGCGGCGAGGGTATTGGTCACGGCCTCCGGGGCTTTTTCATACACGGCCAGTTCCCGGATGAGGCCCAATACCTGGGGCAAGTCGGCTTCCAATCCGCGGCGCAGCACAATATCATTTTCCATAGTGAAGAAGGTGTAGGCAGCAAAATAGACGAAAAGTTGACAGCACAACCAACGCAATTGGGCCGCCACCGCATCAGCAGCAACGGCCCAACAAGTCAGAAATTAGCACAAACCATAAAAAGCTCAGTTCGCGCCAACTACAAAATCCGTGAAACCTGCGCGAAACCCGCGGTTACATCTGAGGTTGCATCTTTTTGATGTCTTCGGTGGCATTCACCGAATTCAACTCGCGGAATTGCGTGGGCTGCTTGGCACCCTTGGTGCTATCGGGGGCGGCGGGCAGCGGTGGCAGTGCGGTGGTAGCGACGTCATCGTCGCTATCCGTTGGGGAAGAGCCGCACGAAGTCAGGGTGAGCGAAAGCAGGGCAGTGGCCAGCAGGCCGGAATAAAGCGTTTTTTTCATGTATGGGAAAACGAATTTGGGCGCAAGTTACGCACGGACTGCCGCTTGCTATGCCAGAAATCAGCCCCTTTCCTACGGGGCATGCCCGGTAGTGGTTGGCCTCCGGCCTGAGCGCGGCACGGAATTGCCGGTTCCGTTGCCACTTCCCTGTGCCCTTACCTTTGCCCACTGCCGCCCTTTCAAGCCGGCCTGCTCCGCGTGGTTTCCCTCTCTGTCGTCATCATCACCTTCAACGAAGCGGCCAATATTGCCCGCTGCCTCCAGGCGCTGGCCGACGTGGCCGACGACGTGCTGGTGGTCGATTCCTTCTCTACCGACGCCACCGTGGACATTTGCCGGCAGCACGGGGCCCGCGTCATTCAGCACGCCTTTGCCGGCTACGTGGAACAAAAAAACTACGCCACCGCCCAAGCGCGCTTCGACCATGTTCTGCAGCTCGATGCCGATGAGGTCCTGACCGACGAGCTGCGCCAGTCCATTCGCGCCGCCAAACAGGATTGGCAGCACGCCGCCTACGCCTTGGCCCGCTGCACCAACTACTGCGGCCACTGGGTGCGCCACGGCGGCTGGTACCCCGACCGCAAGCTGCGCCTCTACGACCGCCGCCTGGGCCGCTGGACCGGCCTGCTCCTGCACGAGCGCTACGAAGTACCCGCCGGCCAAACCACCGGCCAGCTCACCGGCGATGCCCTGCACTATTCCTACCATTCCATCGCGCAGCACGTCAGCCAGCTCAATAAATTCACCAGCATCACGGCCCAGGAGCTGGCCCTGCGCGGCCGCCCCAACGTCGGCCTGTTTCACCTGCTGCTCAAGCCCCTTTGGAAATTCGTGCACGGCTACGTATTTCGCCTGGGTTTTCTCGACGGGTTCGCGGGACTGTGCATCGCCGGCATCTCCGCCTGGGGCGTGTTCCTGAAATTCGCCAAGCTCAAAACCCGCACCGAACGCGCCGAAGCATGACCCCAACCTTCCTCGTGTCCCGCACCGACGCCATCGGCGATGTCGTCCTGACGCTGCCCGTGGGTGGGCAGCTCAAGCAGCTGTTTCCTGGCTGCTGGGTCGTGCTCATCGGCCGCACCTACACCGAAGCAATAGCGGCCGCCTGCCCGTGGGTCGATGATTTTCTGAACCTGGATGAGGTGCTAAAACAGCCCGAAGCCGCCCAGGTATTGGCTTTGCGCGCTTTCGAGGCCGCCGCCATCATTCACGTTTTTCCCAATAAGACCCTGGCCCGCCTGGCCCAAAAAGCCCGAATTCCCGTTCGCATTGGCACCCGCAACCGTTGGCAACACTGGCTCACCTGCAACCGGCTGGTGGCCCTCAGCCGCCGCCATTCGCCCCTGCACGAGGCCCAACTGAACCTCCAGCTGCTTCAGCCATTAGGTCTCGCCCAAATACCAAGCCTGCCCGAGATAGCCACTCTGGTGCGCCTCCAAGCCACAGAGCCCCTGGCCGAGCCCTGGCAGCAGCGCTTGGCCCAGCGCCAGCCGGGCCAGCTCAACATCATCTTGCACCCCCGCAGCCGGGGCAGCGCCCGCGAATGGGGCCTCGCTAATTTCGGCCAGCTAGCCCGCCTGCTGCACCAGGCCGGCCACCGCGTGTTCGTTACCGGCACGGCAGCGGAAGGGGAGGAACTCGTCGATTGGCTGGCCCAGCACGCCGCCTTCCTCGCCGCCGACCTCACCGGCCAACTCAGCCTGCCGCAATTTCTGGCCTTCATCGGCGCTGCCGATGGCCTCGTAGCCGGTAGCACGGGTCCGCTGCACCTGGCTGCCGCGCTGGGCCGCCACGCGCTGGGGCTCTACCCGCCCATCCGGCCCATGCACCCGGGCCGCTGGGCCCCGCTCGGGCCCCGTGCCGAGTACTTAGTGTTCGATAAGCCCAACTGCGCCGACTGCCGCACCCAGCCGGCGGCCTGCACCTGCATCCGGGCCATCGAGCCCGCGGTGGTAGCTGCGCGGGTGCTGGCGTGGTCGCGCCATTACTTTTAAGCGCATAATCTTGTCTGAGTAACAAACAATGGCCAATTTGCAACGTTAAGAGGCTGGCTGTTGCTGGTGGCGCAACCTACTCGGCGCTTCAATCCGTACATCGGGCTGAGTTTCGCTCGCCATCAGCAACTATATTCGGCTATTGTCGGCCTGAGAAAAGCACTGCCGGCCGGGCGTTAATAGCCCAAAGCAACGCGGTCACCCTTGCCACCGAGTAGTAGGGTGCGCCGAATTTGCCTTATTTATCCATTGTTTTCGTAGGTTTCGACCTGTCATAATTTCCCCCGCCCACCTGTATGAGCGATTCCCCCGAACGGGTCAAACTGAGCAAAGAGGAAAAAGACCGGCGCTTTCAGGCCGAACTCATGCCCGTGCTCGACCCGCTCTACAACTTTGCCTACCGCCTCACCCTCGACGAGGACGACGCCAATGACCTGGTGCAGGAAACGTACCTTAAGGCGTACCGCTTTTTTGAGTACTTTGAGCCCGGCACCAACGCCAAAGCGTGGCTGTTTCGCATCCTCAAGAATTCGTTCATCAACGACTTCCGTAAGAAGAGCAAGCAGCCCGCGAAGGTCGATTACAGCGAAATCGAGGGCTATTATAACCCCGACGATGTCGAAGCAGAGGGCGAAATTGGCGCGTCATCGTCCGATATGCGCCAGCAGTCGGCTCGCGACCTGATTGGCGATGAAGTGGCCAGTGCCCTAAATTCTTTGCCGGTTGATTTTCGCACCGTCATCATCCTCTGCGACCTCGAAGGCTTTACCTACGAGGAAATGGCCAAAGTGCTTGATATTCCGATTGGTACAGTACGGTCGCGGTTGCACCGTGCCCGTAATTTTTTGAAGGATAAGCTCGAGAAGTATGCCCAGTCAATGGGATATGGCAATGATGCAATTGACGACGAAACGGAACTAACCGCGGCCGATAATAATTAACGTCTTCAACAAGGGCACGCTACGGCGGCCCTGCACGTTGTTGTCACTCACCCCTTTCCTGTGTTTCACTTATGAATCCATCTGCTACTAAAAAAACCAACACGTCGGCTCCTATTGCCACTGTTCCCGACAATGGCCCCGACTGCGAACGCGTGAATACTGTATTAGACCAACTCATCGAAGGACACGCCGTGACCGCGGAAGAAGAGGATTTCCTCTACGAACACGGCACCGACTGCTCGCCCTGCTTCGACGACATCTCGAAGCAGCATATTTTCATTGATTTCCTGAACCAGCGCGTGTCCCGCCGGCCCAGCCCCGCCCGCCTGCCCGCCGCCATTATGGCCCGTGTGAGCGCCGAAATGGCCTAATACCGGACGGTACTGGCTAGCTTTGCGCGATGCAAGGCAAAATCATTGTGTTTTCGGCCCCGTCGGGCGCGGGCAAAACTACCATCGTGCATCGCCTGATGGCGCGGTTGCCGGAACTCAGCTTTTCTATCTCGGCCTGCACGCGTGACCGGCGCGGGCGGGCCGAGGTGCAAGGCAAAGACTACCACTTCATTTCAGTGCAAGACTTTCAAGACAAAATTCGCAACGACGAGTTTGTCGAATGGGAGGAAGTATACGAAGGCGCTTTCTACGGCACGTTGAAATCGGAAATTGAACGCATCTGGGAAAGCGGCAAGCACGCCATTCTCGATGTCGATGTGAAAGGTGGCCTCAGTATCAAGGAGTTCTACAAGGACCGGGCGCTGGCAATTTTCGTCCGCCCGCCGTCCATCGAAGTCCTGGAGCAGCGCTTGCAAGCCCGCGCCACCGACTCGCAATCCAGCATTTCTTCGCGGGTGTACAAGGCCAATTTCGAACTGGGCTTCGAAAGCCGCTTCGATGTGACCGTCGTCAACGACGACCTCGATGAAGCCTCTGCCCACGCCGAGAAGCTGGTGCGTCAGTTCATCAGCGCCGAGCCCGCCATCGTTTAAGCAGCTCCAACCGGCCATGGCAGCATGAAGGAAAGTCCGCGCATCGGCCTGCTTTTTGGCTCTTTCAACCCGGTGCACACCGGGCACCTCATCTTGGCCGAGCATTTTGCTACGCGCACTGATTTGAACGAGGTCTGGCTGGTCGTCACGCCCCACAACCCCTTCAAAGCCGCCGCCAACCTCCTGCCCGACACTAAACGCTTGCACTTGGTAAAGCTTGCTGTTGCCAAAAACCCCCATCTGCGCGCCGAGGACATCGAATTCGGCCTGCCGCGCCCCAGCTACACCATCGCCACGCTCGATGCGCTGCGCCTGCGCCATCCCACCCACACGTTTGTGCTGCTGATGGGGGCCGACAACCTCCCCGGCCTGCCGCGCTGGCAAGAAGCCGTCCGCCTATTGTCCGAAGTCGACATCTACGTATACCCGCGTCCAGGCACCGAAATCCCGGATTTGGCCCAATTCCCCCGCGTTCAAGTGCTGGCCGCGCCCTTGTTGGACATCTCCGCCACGTACATCCGCGAAAGCCTGCGTAATGGCCGGAGTATTCGCTACCTCGTGCCCGCCGCAGTCGAAGCCGAGCTGCTGAAATAGAACAGTTCTGCGCACCTTCGTGGTAACTTCTCGAACAACCTCCCTGAACGCCCCTCAACAAAACAGCCCGACGATAACTCGCCGGGCTGTTTCATGTCCAAAAAAACCAAATCAAATGGTCATGATTTCCGACTCTTTTTTGCTCAGCGTCCGGTCCACTTCTGCAATGTAGCTGTCCGTCGTTTTCTGCACCTTTTCTTCAGCGCTTTTCACGGCGTCTTCCGAAGCACCTTCTTTCAGCAGCTTGCGCAACGACTCGTTCACGTCCTTGCGAATGCCACGCACCCGCACCTTACCAGCTTCCGATTCATTTTTAGCCTGCTTCACCAAGTCGCGGCGGCGCTCTTCGGTCATGGCCGGGATATTGAGGCGCACGCCATCCGCGTCCGACACTGGGTTCAAGCCCAAGTCGCTGTTCTTGATAGCCTTGGCCACTTCGCTCACCATGTTTTTCTCCCAGGGCTTGATGAGCAGCGAACGAGCATCGGGCGCGGTCACGGTCGCAATCTGGCCGATGGGCGTAGGAGTGCCATAGTAATCCACGCGCAAGCCATCAAGCATCGCCGGCGAGGCCTTGCCGGCCCGAATGCGGCTCATTTCCACGTTCACATGCGCCAGCGCCTTGCTCATCGATTCAGCAAGCTCATCAAGGTAAAACTGAATTTCTTCGTCCATTTTTAGTTTTAGTTGTCAGTTGCTTGTTATCAGTTGTCAGTCTATTACCGGTTTTCAGTGCAAACTAACAACTGATAACAAGCAACTGACAACTAAAAATTACGCTTGCTCCGGCTGGTTGCCCACAAAGGTTTGTAACACGCTTTTCTTCGGGTCCAGTGCCGGCTTGCGCCCGTCGCGGCCCAGGCCACCGTCGCTTACCAGCGTGCCCATGGCCTCGCCATTCAGCAAGCGCTCCAGGTTGCCGGGGGTGTTCATGTCGAACACGATAATGGGCAGGTTATTTTCCTTGCACAGCGTGAAGGCCGTCATGTCCATCACGTTCAGATTCTTATTTAGCACTTCATCAAACGTGATTTCGGCGTAGCGCGTGGCGGTGGGGTCCTTCTCTGGGTCGGCCGTGTAAATGCCGTCCACACGGGTGCCTTTCAGCACCACGTCCGCCTCAATCTCAATGGCCCGCAGCGAAGCCGCTGAGTCCGTGGTAAAATAAGGCGAACCAATACCGGCCCCAAAAATCACCACGCGGCCCTTTTCCAGGTGCCGCACCGCACGCCGCCGGATGTAAGGCTCGCACACCCGCTGAATGGTGAGTCCCGACAGCAGGCGCGTACTCACCTCCAGTTTCTCCAGGGCGCTTTGCAGCGCCATCGAGTTGATAACGGTAGCGAGCATGCCCATGTAGTCGCCCTGCACGCGGTCGAGGCCAAAGGCTTCGGCCTGCACGCCCCGGTAAATGTTGCCGCCGCCAATCACTACGGCCACTTGCACGCCGGTTGCGGCCACGCGCTTAATTTCGGAGGCGTACTGCATCAGCCGCTCGGCATCAATGCCGTATTGCTGCTGGCCCATCAGCGCTTCGCCGCTGAGCTTGAGGAGGATGCGGTCGTATTTTTTCAAATTCTTCGGTTTTCTGGCAAGCCTTTATTTAAGGTTGCGGATTAAGTCAATTATTTGGGCCAAGCCCGCGTTGGTTTCCTGCTGAAACGACTGCAAATTGCGGTTGACGTCCTCCAACCGGTTTTCCACACGTTCCAATCGGTTTTCTACGCGCTCCACGCGGTTTTCTACGCGCACCATTTTGGTGTTGAGCTCGCTTTGGCTTTCGCGCATGTGCGCAAGCTCTTCCACGGTGCGGTCCTGCTTGCGCAACATCTCGACCATCACCTCTTCCAGTTGCTTGAATCGTTCGTCGGTGGTCATAAAGTGCAGTGAAAAAAGTGGGCGGCGGTATGAATTACGCGAATTGTACCAGCACCTGGCCTTTTTGTACGTTGTCACGCAGGGCTATTTTCAGGCTGCTTACGGTGCCATCGGCCGGTGCTTTCAGAATATTCTCCATTTTCATGGCCTCTAATACTAGCAGCGGGTCACCTTTTAGCACGGCCTGGCCGGGCACCACCCGAATATCTACGATAAGGCCAGGCATGGGAGCCTTTAGTTCGTTTACTTTCGCAGCGGCCGCATTGCTCATGCCCAGGCGTTCGAGGAGCAAGTCGAGTCGGTTCTTGGCGTTCAGTTCCACCCGTTGGCCATTGAGCTTCAGCACGATGGTCTTGGTTGCATGCTCGATGGTTATCACTTCCGCATTATACGAGCGACCTTCGTACAGGATGTGGAACCGGCCCGCGCCCAAATCCGCAATATCCCAGGCAAAAGGCTCGCCATTGAGCGCCACAGAATCGGCGGCGTGGTAGTCAACTTCCCAGAGTTGGCCGGGGCTGGTGCTTATTTGGAACATCTGAAGCGGATAGGGCAGGGCGAAAGTGGGGTTAAAGGTAGCCCAAATCTCAAATTAATTCGGAAATTGAGGCGTTTTTCGCCCGTTGTTGTTGGCATGAAGTATCTGGTTCCGGGCCTTACCAGCCTCCTGTTGTTTATTCAGCTGCTGGCTGTTGCACAAGTGCCACGCGCTACATTGGGCAAGCCTGCGTCCAAGCCTCCCGCGCACAAAAAGGCAGCTCCCGCTGCTGCGCCGGCTCCTGCACCGGTCGGCATCGTGGTGCCGTCGTGGCTGCCCGCCGAAGCACCCTTGCAGCCCGCCGCCACCGCGCTCACCGAGGTACTGGACACCAAGCTGGATGTTCGCTTCGACTACAAAAAGCAGCACCTATTGGGCACTGCGGTCCTTACGCTACGCTCGCATTTTTATCCGCAAACTGAAGTGGTGCTCGATGCCAAAGGCTTCGACATCCAGAAAATTGAGCTGGTTGGCGATAAGAAAAACAAAAACCTCAACTACAATTACAACCGGCGCAAAATCGTCATCGCCCTCGACCGGTCTTACCCGCGCAATACGCCCTACCAGGTCCGCATCGTGTACGTGGCCAAGCCCAACGAACTGCCCCAGGGAGGGTCAGCTGCCATCACCTCCGATAAAGGCCTCTACTTCATTAACCCATTGGGCCTGGAGAAAAACAAGCCCCGCCAAATCTGGACCCAGGGCGAGACGGAAGCCAACTCCTGCTGGTTTCCCACCATCGACAAGCCTAACCAGCGGATGACTCAGGAAATCAGCATGACGGTTGAAAGCCAGTTCAAAACCCTTTCCAACGGCTTGCTCACGTCCTCCAAAGCGAACGCCGACGGTACCCGCACCGATACCTGGAAGCTCAGCCAGCCCCATGCCCCGTACTTGGCCACCATGGTCGTGGGCGAGTTTGCCGTGGTGAGCGATTCCTGGCACGGCAAGCCCGTCGATTACTACGTGGAGCCCAAGTACGCCGGCACCGCCCGCGCCGTATTTGGCCGCACGCCCCAAATGCTGGACTTCTTCTCCAAAAAGCTGGGCGTAGAATACCCGTGGGAGAAGTACTCCCAAATAGCGGTGCGCGACTACGTGAGCGGGGCCATGGAAAACACCACGGCCTCCACCTTCGGCAGCTTTGTGCAAACCACGCGACGCGAGCTAATCGACGCCAACTACCAAACCAGCGAGTTCGTGGTCGCGCACGAGCTGTTCCACCACTGGTTTGGCGACTACGTTACCTGCGAAAGCTGGGGCAATCTGCCGCTCAACGAGTCCTTCGCCGACTATTCAGAATACCTCTGGGCCGAGTACAAGTACGGGGCCGACGAAGCTGGCCTCGTGCAGGAAACCAAAATCAACAACTACCTCGAAGAAGCCACCGGCAAGCGCGAACCCCTCATCCGCTACCGCTACGCCAACCGCGAGGACATGCTCGACCGCCACTCTTACGACAAGGGCGGCCGCGTGCTGCACATGCTCCGCAAGTACGTAGGCGACGACGCCTTCTTCGCCTCTCTCAACCGCTACCTTACCCAAAACAAGCTTTCAGCGGTCGAAATCTCCAAGCTGCGCGTTGCCTTTGAGGAAACTACCGGCGAAGACCTTATGTGGTTTTTCAACCAATGGTTCCTCAAGCGCGGCCACCCCGAGCTGCACATCACCCACGCTTACACCAACGGCCAAGTGAGCTTGCGCGTGCAGCAAACGCAAGACACGCTCTTTCAGCCCGTCTTTCGCCTACCCGTCACCGTGGCCGTCTGGACCAACGGCAACCAGCCCACCGAGCACCGCATCACCGTTACCAAAGCCGACCAGACCTTCGTTCTTCCAGCCAGCCAGAAACCAGTGTTAGTGAAATTCGACAACGAAAGCCAACTCTTGGCTCAGTTCGACGAAGACCGCACCACCGACGAGCTGATATTCCAGTTCTACCACGCTCAGAGCTACCAGCAAAAAGCAGAAGTCTTGGAGCTTCTGCAGAATAAAACTGGCGAACTGCCCGTGAGCAGTCTCTTGCGCAACGCCCTCAACGACAAATTCTGGAACGTGCGTCGCCTCGCCCTCGACCACCTCCGTCGCTACCGCGGCCCCGAGCCCGAAGGCATGCGTAAAGACATTCAGCGCCTCGCCACCACCGATGTCAACCCCCGCGTCCGGGCCCAAGCCATCAAAACCCTAGCCACCTTTCCCGATGGTAATTATGGTCCAATCTACGGCGCTGCCGTTAGCGATAGCTCGGCCCTGGTCGCTGCCGCCGCCATTGAAGTGTTATCCAAAAAGCCCGAAACCAGCACCCGCCAGCAAGTCACGGCCATCGAAAACACCACTAGCGGCCCGCTTATCCTCGCCATCGCTGACTACTACGCCCTTAACGGTGCCCTCGACCAATACCCCTGGTTTCTGCGCCGCCTGCCCGACGTGGCCGAGGCCGACCTCTACGCCTACTTCCAAGCCTTCGGCACACTCATGACCCATATTCCGCCCGTCGAGCGCGACAAAGGCCTCAAAGCGTTGGAAGAATATGCCCGTACCGCTCCACGCTATGATGTGCGCCTGGGAGCCTATAAAAGCCTTGCTATGCTCGTTCCAAGCACTCCGGCCCTAAAAGCTGTGCTGCAAAACATTCGCGATAAGGAAACGGACGACCGGCTCAAGGCATTTTATAACCTTATGTAAGAGCGCCTAAGCAATGGGTGCTGAAAAAAGAACAACCTTTTTTGATGTTACCCCTTGCCTTTTGTCAGAAAACGCTTAATTTTGCGACTCCTTACGAAACACTACTATTTCGATAGCAGGCAAAACGGAAGGGATTCGCTCGTAGGCAATCGGCCGGCAAGCACCAAATTGGGGAGGTTCCAGAGCGGCCAAATGGGACAGACTGTAACTCTGTTAGTGTAAACTTTCGAAGGTTCGAATCCTTCTCTCCCCACTTTTTTAGGCCATCTGCGGGAGTAGCTCAGCTGGTAGAGCGGCAGCCTTCCAAGCTGCAGGTCGCGGGTTCGAACCTCGTCTCCCGCTCATTTTTTTGCATAAGCCGTTTTAGCTCAGTGGTAGAGCACTTCCTTGGTAAGGAAGAGGTCATGGGTTCAAATCCCATAAATGGCTCAGATTACAACTCAAGTCCAGCAATTCTGAATCATCAGGGTGCCGGCGCGGTTCTCTCAGGTAAGCGACGCACAGTTTTCTATTTCGTAGGGGCTGAGTCTCGCTTTCTTGTTGTAGGTTCGCTTTTACCCTCAAATTCACTTCACCACCTCTTTTTTACTCTTTACAATGGCTAAAGAAAATTTCGACCGGTCCAAGCCGCACGTAAACATCGGTACCATCGGTCACGTCGACCACGGCAAGACCACCCTGACTGCTGCTATCACCATGGTGCTGGCAAACCAGGGCTTGGCCGAAAAGCGCGACTTCTCTTCGATTGACAACGCCCCCGAAGAAAAAGAGCGTGGTATCACCATCAACACCTCGCACGTAGAGTACTCGACGGTTAACCGTCACTACGCTCACGTAGACTGCCCCGGTCACGCCGACTATGTGAAGAACATGGTAACCGGTGCTGCCCAAATGGACGGTGCTATCCTCGTAGTAGCTGCCACCGACGGCCCGATGCCCCAGACCCGTGAGCACATCCTGCTCGCCCGTCAGGTAGGTGTTCCTCAGCTGGTGGTGTTCATGAACAAAGTAGACATGGTCGATGACCCCGAGCTCCTCGAGCTGGTGGAAATGGAAATCCGTGAGTTGCTCTCGTTCTACGACTTCGATGGTGACAACATTCCGGTTATCCAGGGTTCGGCCCTTGGCGGCCTGAACGGCGACGCCGCCTGGGTTCCCAAAATCAACGAGCTCATGGAAGCAGTTGATTCATTTATTCCGATTCCTGCTCGTCTGACCGACTTGCCCTTCCTGATGCCTGTTGAGGACGTGTTCTCGATTACGGGCCGTGGCACTGTGGCCACAGGTCGTATTGAGCGCGGCATCATCAACTCGGGTGAGCAAGTTGACATCTTGGGTATGGGCGCTGCTGCCGGCCTGAAGTCGACGGTTACGGGTGTGGAAATGTTCCGCAAAATCCTAGACCGTGGCGAAGCTGGTGACAACGTTGGTCTGCTGCTCCGCGGTATTGAAAAAGAAGCCATCCGTCGCGGCATGGTTATCTGCAAGCCCGGTTCGGTAACTCCTCACCAGAAGTTCAAGGCTGAAGTCTACGTTCTCTCGAAAGAGGAAGGTGGCCGTCACACGCCGTTCTTCAACAATTACCGTCCGCAGTTCTACCTGCGTACCACCGACGTTACCGGCATTATCACCCTCCCCGAGGGCGTTGAAATGGTAATGCCCGGCGACAACATCACCATCACGGTTGAGCTTATCGCTAAGGTGGCCATGGAGAAAGGCCTTCGTTTCGCTATCCGTGAGGGTGGCCGTACGGTAGG
>JBBQSQ010000062.1:0-21757 GCA_038213745.1 Cytophagales bacterium | reverse complement strand
GCCAATGTTGCCGCCGATGATGAGCTGGCGGTTGCGCCGCCGGGCCAGCCGGGCCGCCACCACGGCCGCCCCGTCGTTGTTGAAGCCCATGCGGTTAACCAGGGCCTCGTCCTGCGGCAGCCGAAACAGGCGCGGCGCGGGGTTGCCGGGCTGCGGCCGGGGCGTCACCGTCCCAATTTCTACGAAGCCAAAGCCCAGCGCGGCCAGCTCATCGGTGAGGGCCGCGTTCTTGTCGAACCCTGCCGCCAAGCCCACGGGGTTCGGGAATTTCAACCCGAAAACTTCGCGTTCAAGGCTAGGGTGCTGATAATCGTAGAGCGCCCGCAGCAGCGCCTTGGTGCCTGGCACGCGGGCGGCGCGGCGTAGGTTATCGAAAACCAGGTGGTGGGCGCGCTCGGCGTCGAGGTTGAAAAGGAGGGGTTTGACGAGGGAATTATACACGGCTGGCCCTGCTGGCTTGTTCTTCAGCCTTCACTTGCGCGATGATGACGGGCAAATCAATGACCAAGCTGGGCACGTTGCTTACCACGGCATCCCAAACATCGTCCAAATCAACGCGAAAGTATTCGTGGGCCACGAAGTTTCGCATACCACGAACGGCTTGCCAGTCCACCTGTGGGAAACGCTCCCTAACATCGGTCGAAACATGCGAGGCTGCTTCACCAATCACCATGAATCGGCGCAAGGCGATGTCCTGCAAATCCTCGTCGGCCAAGAAGTCAGCTAGTGAAACGCTGGGCATCCGCCGAATAATGCGTTGAGCAGCTTCCAGCATATGCTCCAAACGAGTAGAATTAAGCAGCTTGCTCATAAATAATTTTTAAATCCGGCTCAATATAAGGGCGTGAAAAGGGCGAAAGCGCAGTGCCTAAATCCACTTTTAAACCCAGTTTTTGTTCCAAATCATCTTGGTAGTGAACAAGCTTAAACAACGAAACTTGCGTTCCAGGAGTCTTAATCAGCAACAAGTCCAAATCCGACTCAGCCGTGGCCTCACCCCGCGCATACGACCCGAAAATCTCCACGCGCTGCACCGGCTTATCAGCAAAGTACTCGGTCAGTACCTGCCGAATGTAATCGAGCGAAAGCGGAAGCTGTTGCATGTCACAAAGTACGGAAATTTACCCCGCCCAGCCCTCCCTGTCCAGGCTGCGGTACTGGATGGCTTCGGCCAGGTGTTGAATCTGAATTTCGTCGGTGCCGGCAAGGTCGGCGATGGTGCGGGCCACTTTCAGAATGCGGTCGTAGGCGCGGGCACTCAGGCCGAGGCGCTCCATGGCGGTTTTCAGCAGCGTCCGGCCCTCCTCGCTGATAGCGCAGATGTCCTTCACCATCTGCGGCGGCATCATGGCGTTGGAGTGCACGTCGACGTAGTCGGTAAAGCGCGTTTCCTGCACTTGGCGGGCCTTGTCCACCCGTAGCTGGATTTCGGCGCTGGTTTCCGCTTTGCGCGATTCCGTCATTTGGTCGAAGGTCACGGGCGTTACTTCGACGTGTAGGTCAATGCGGTCAAGCAGCGGGCCGCTCACTTTGTTTAGATATTTTTGCACCACGCCGGGGCCGCACACGCACTCCTTTTCGGGGTGGTTGTAATAGCCACACGGGCAGGGGTTCATGCTGGCAATGAGCATGAAGTTGGCCGGAAACTCAATGCTGAGCTTGGCCCGCGCAATGGTCACGCGGCGCTCTTCCAGCGGCTGGCGCATCACTTCCAGCACCGTGCGCTTGAATTCGGGCAGCTCGTCCAAAAACAGCACGCCGTTGTGCGAGAGCGAGATTTCGCCGGGCTGCGGGTTACTGCCGCCACCCACCAGCGCTACGTCCGAAATAGTGTGGTGCGGGCTGCGGAACGGCCGGGTGCTCAGCAAACCACCGCCGCCCAGCTTGCCGGCCACTGAGTGGATTTTGGTGGTTTCCAGCGCTTCCTGCATGCTCAGCGGCGGCAGGATGCTGGGCAGGCGCTTGGCCAGCATGGTTTTGCCCGCGCCGGGCGGGCCAATCATAATCACGTTGTGGCCGCCGGCCGCCGCTATTTCCAGTGCCCGCTTGATGTTTTCCTGGCCCTGCACGTCGGCAAAATCAGCCGTGTATTTGTTGACCGAGTGTTGGAACAGGTCGCGGGTGTCTACCTTGGTAGGCACGATTTCCAGCCGGTCCTCGAAGAAGTCGATGGCCTCCTGCATGCTGCCCACGGCAATCACGTCCAGGTTGTTGACGATGGCCGCTTCCTCGGCATTCTCCTTGGGCAGGATGATGCCCTTGAAGCCTTCCTTGCGGGCCTGAATGGCAATGGGCAAGACGCCCTTTATCGGCCGCAGCTCGCCGTCGAGCGACATTTCGCCCATGATGATGTAATCGCCTAAGCGCTCGGTGTTGAGCTGCTGCGAGGCATGAAGAATGCCCAGCGCAATGGGCAAATCATACGCCGCGCCCTCCTTCCGGATGTCGGCCGGGGCCATGTTTATCACCACTTTGGTGCGCGGCATGCGGTAGCCGCGGAACTTCAGCGCCGCCTCAATCCGCTGCTGGCTCTCCTTAATAGCGTTGTCAGGCAGGCCCACCACAAAGAAATTCGTCCCGGCTCCTACCACAACCTCAATCGTGATGGTGTAGGCGTTGACGCCCTGCACGGCCGAGCCGAAGGTTTTGGTGAGCATGAGGATGTGGTAGGGGGAAAGAATACGGATGCGAACAGACTGGCTGTAAAGCTAAGAGCTACAAGCGCAATAGCCTTTCACGCAGTGTCCCGCGGTGTTAAAATCGCAGTGTTACGCAGGGTAGAATAACACCGCGAAACACTGCGATTTTAACACTGCGGGACACTGCGTGAAAAAACGATAAAACGATTTTTAGCCAATCACCAGCTTCTCAATCAGCAAAATCATGATGTGAATGGCCTTGATGTGGATTTCCTGAATCCTATCGGCGTAGCCACTGTGCGGGGCTCGAATCTCCACGTCGCTCAGCCCAGCCAACTCTCCGCCGTCTTTGCCGGTGAGGGAAACCACTTTCATTCCCAGTTCCTTCGCGGCTTCGGCGGCGCGGAGAATATTGGGCGAATTGCCGCTGGTGCTGATGGCGAGGAGCACATCGCCGGGCTGGCCCAGGGCTTCCACGAAGCGGCTGAAGACGAACTCGAAACCGAAGTCGTTGGCCACGCAGGTCATGTGCGAGGCTTCGGTGAGGGCAATGGCGGCCAGGGCGCGGCGGTTTTGGCGGTAGCGGCCGCTGAGTTCCTCGGCGAAATGCTGGGCGTCGCAGAGGCTGCCGCCGTTGCCGCAGGTGAGGACTTTACCGCCATTTTTGAGGCTCGTGGCAACTAGTTCAGCAGCGGCGGCGATGCTGGCTACGTGGGCTGGGTCGGCCAGAAAACGGTCGAGCACGGCGCGGGCTTCGGTTAGCTCCGCGCGAATAAGGTCGGGAAGGGAAGTGGTATCGGGCACGGAAAACGGAATCAGGGCTAGGCCAGGGGCGGCCGGTCGGCCGGTGGGGTGTTCGACAGGCTGGGGTCGTTTTGGGGAAACGTGGGCTGGGGCAACGGGTCGGCCGGCCGGTTTTCGATAGGCCGGGTGGCGGGAATATTCGGCTCGGTGATGCGGCCATCGATGGTGCGGCTGCCCGGTACTATGGTTGTGGTGCCCCGCTGCTGGTGGTCGTAAAGCTTGGCTTTCAGCTCGTTAATTTTGCCTTCGTTCTGGTTCACGGCGCGGCGCAGCAAGGTGCTGTCCAGGTTTTCGGTAACGAGCTGCAGGGCCAGGACAATGGCTCCAATCACAAACATGACGTAGAAAAACTGCCGTTCCTGCTCCAGCACCGACAGGCCCGAACCCATGCCCATGACCGTGGAGCGCACGGCCGGCGCGAGAATGAACAGCAGCGCCAGCAGCAGATAAACCATTACGGCGACGGTGACAATGCGTTTGAGAGCAAGCATGACGGGGAAAATAAGGTGAAAAACAGCAGCCTCTGCCAGATACGGCTGCGCTGGAAAACGGCCGCAAAGTAGGGCTTATTTAAACGAGCTATTTGACCGGTGGGGTTGTCTGGGCAGCTTCCGTGGAGTCGGCGGGGTCAATGGTCAGGCCCCGGAGTCCTTCCGCTTCGCGGCGGGCCCGGGTTTTCGGCTGCGACGCCTCCGATGCGGACGAAAGCTTTTTGTTGACCACTCGATAGCCCAAATTGTAGCAAAGCTTCACCACTACTATCGAAACGACAATATAGAGAAAGGTGCGAAAGGGGTTCTTGCCAAGCATAAATTCAAACCAAAAGTGAAAAAGCCTCTGGCAGCATCACCGGACAGCTTGGTGCGATAACTACACCAGCGCCGCGTTGGTTTGCATGGAACTAAGACGCTGATATAAGCCGCCTTCGCGGCGAATGAGCGCGTCGTGGGTGCCGCGTTCCACAATGCGACCGTGCTGGAGCACCACAATCTCGTCGGCGTGCTGCACTGTGCTCAGGCGGTGGGCGATAACGAGTGAGGTGCGGTTCTGCATCAGGCGCTGCAAGGCTTCCTGCACCAGCTTTTCGCTCTCGGTATCGAGGGCCGAAGTGGCTTCGTCGAGAATGAGGATGGGCGGATTGCGCAGGATGGCGCGGGCAATGCTGAGCCGCTGCCGCTGCCCGCCCGAAAGCCGCGAACCCCGGTCGCCGATGATGGTTTGGTAGCCCTCGGGGCTCGCCATAATGAACTCGTGGGCGTTGGCGATGCGGGCGGCTTCCATCACCTCGGCCTCGGTGGCGGCGGTATTGAAGCGGATGTTGTTGAAAATGGTGTCGTTGAACAAGATGCTCTCCTGGGTTACGATGCCCATCTGGTCGCGCACCGAGTGCAGGGTGCAGGCGCGCAGGTCGTGGCCATCAATGAGAATCTGGCCGGCGCTGGGGTCGTAGAAACGAGGCAGTAGGTCGGCCAGCGTGCTTTTGCCGCCGCCGCTGCCGCCCACCAGCGCCACGGTCTGGCCTTTTTTGATGGTCAGGTTCACGTCGTAGAGTACGGGCGTGTCGCCGTAGCTGAAATTCAGGTTGTGAAATTCGATTTCGCGCTCGAAGGGCGGCAGCACCGTGGCATCGGGCCGGTCGCGGATGATGGGCTCGGTGTCGATGATGCTCAGCACCCGCTCGCCGGCCACCAGCCCGCGCTGGATGTTGCCAAAGGAGCTGGACAGCGCCTTGGCGGGCGTGAGCACCTGCGAAAACAGAATGACGTAGCCAATAAACGTTTCGCCATTCAAATCCGACTGCCCGCCCAAAATCAGCGAGCCGCCAAAGTAAAGCAGGCCCGCCACCACCGTCACGCCCGCAAATTCGGAAAATGGCGAGGCTAAATCCCGGGTGTTGTCAATGGTGCGGGAGGTGCGGGCGTACTGGTCGTTCTGCTCTTCAAACTTGCCCTTGATGTAAGTCTGGGCATTGAATGCCTTGATGACGCGGATGCCACCCAGCGTTTCGTCAATCACCGAAAGCATCGAACCCAGCGTTTTTTGGCTCATTTTGGCCTGGGTGCGCAGGCGCTTGGCAATGGTGGCAATAATGCCGCCCGACACCGGTAGCAGCACCAGCGTAAACAGCGTGAGCGGCACCGACATGTGGAACAACACCAGGAAATACGCCACAATGGTGAGCGGCTCCTTGATAACGGCCGTCATCGTGTTCACCACCGATGTTTCCACTTCCTGCACATCGGAGGTGAAGCGCGACATCAAATCGCCCTTGCGCTCGCCCGAGAAAAAGCCCAGCTGCAAGCCAATGATGCGGTGGTACAAATCGCGCCGCAGGTTTCGAATCACGCGGGCCCGCACCTTAGCCAGCAGCCGCAGGCTGAGGTAGCGAAACACGTTGCTCAGCAGCACCGACACCACCACCACGCCGCACACGAAAGCCAGCGCCCCCAGCTTGCCCCGCGCCTCCAGGATTTGCGCAAAGAAGAACTGGAACGTATCCGTTACCCAGGTCAGCGTGGGTTTGAAGCTGGCCACGTGGTCCGGGGCCGCCACCTGCACCTTGTCTGTCTTGTCGAACAGCACGCTCAGCATCGGAATGATAAGCGTGAAGTTGGCAATGCTGAAAATAATGGTCAGCACCGTATACAGCAAGTATTGCGGCAGAAACAGGGCCCAAGGCCGGGCATACTGCAGGATGCGGAGGTAAGTCTTCATGTTTTCATTTAAGAATTTCTCGCGCCTGTCATGCTGAGCCTGCGAAGCATCCTGTCACGTCGAAACGATTCATCCAACGTGATAGGATGCTTCGCAGGCTCAGTATGACAGATGATATATAGCGAAAAGCCCTTAAAATTCATGTAATCTCTGCGCGATGTTCCAGCGCACGGCCAGCGAGGCGTACACCTCGTTCACATTGGCGGCCGGGGTGAGCGAGTAGGTCTGGTGCCGGGCAATGAGCTTGGCATCCAGGAACAGGTTTAGGCGGGGCTGGTAGGTGGCCGTGAAATCGGTGTGCAGCAGGCGGCTTTTGTTGCCCTGGCCGGTGCGGTTGCCGAAATCCATCGGGTGCGAATTGTAGGGCGTGAGGGGGTTGCCGCCGAAGTTGGCAATGGTGCCTGACGTGATGGGCGTGCCCGGCGCATTCAGACTTATGGGGCCGGTAGTGATGACATTACCCGTCGCATCGTAGCCATAATCAAGCCCTTGCTCAGTATAAAAGGCTTTGGCCACCAGGTTCAGGCGGGGCAGCGGCTGGTAGCTCACCACACCCAGCACTTCCGTCAGGTTGGCACCCATGGGGTGGGCGAGAGGCTGCTGGTAATGGGTGTACGCCGTGTAATACGACACGTGCTGGTAGGTGTAGGGGCGAATGTAGTTCACTTCCACCTGCAAGTCGAGGTTGCGGATGCCGGCCACGTCAATGTACTTGGCCCCCACCTGCACGGCCTGCTTGTTCGACCACCAGCCGTTGCCGGAGCGGACTTCGCTCAGCTTAAATTCATCCAGTACCACCTGCCCGTAAAGCTGCGCGGTGTGCAGGACATTCCACTTGAAATCCAGGCCCAGCATGGCATTGTCGGGCGAGCCGACTTGCTGCTCGATGGCCCGATAAAAAATAATAGGGTTCAGGTATTGCAGCTCGAAGCGGTTGCTGGCCGAGCCAGCTACCACCGATTCGAATACGCCGATGTTGAAATTATTTGTCACATCCAGGCTCAGGTGGTGCAGCGCCAGGTATTTCTTGGGGTACACCTGGTCAGCGTTGCGCCTCTGGGCCGTGAGTTCGGCAAACAGGTTCTGGTAGTTGAATTTCCAGACCCGCGTGTTCAGCTTCAGGAAGAAATACGGCGTGCTGTAATCCGACAGAATCAGCGAGCGGTAGCCGTTGCCGATGAAATTTCGGTCGTGGCCCAGTTGCACATTAATATGCTTGGTGGCCGCATACGTCACGTAGCCCCGCGCCGAAAAGAAGTCATATTGGTTATTTAGGCCCAATACGGGTACTTTGTAGGGCTTGAAGTACCCCTCGTGCGGCACAATGGTGTCGCGCTCCACGCGGTTGCGCACATACTGCGGCACGCCCTCTTGATTGTCGGTCAGGAACGCATAAAAGCCCAGGCGCTGGTCGATGGTGCCTTCAATTTGCACGCCTCGGGTGTTCACGTAGCTCGCGCCGTCGGTGCTCTTGTTGTCTTTGCCGATAGCCAACAGCGCTACCGGATTCACGCGCAGCGTGAAATCGGGGTTGTTGACGTGGTAGAAATCGGTCTGGTCGCGGTAGAAGTAGTTTAGGAACGGCCGGGCGCTCTGGTTCAAGTCGTTGCCCAGGGGCGAGTTGGCCCAGTTGTCCTTCAGCAGGTATTGCGCATTAAACCGGTCGGCGCGGGAGAGGCTGCCGGCGCGGTAGGCCTGCGCGCTGTCCGGGCTCAACATCCGCTCGCCGAGGTGGGCCACGCCGGCGCGGGTATAGGGCCGCACGCTGGTGTGCGGGTCGCGCAGCGAATCGGAGCCAAACTTGATGGCGTAGCGGTCAATCAGCCGGTACGTATCTGGGTCGAGGGGCACGTAGGTGGCACCTTGGGTAGCCTGCACCCGGTTGCCGGACGTATAGGCGCGGGGAGCTGGCCGGTCCGGCGCTGGAGCCGCCATTGGCCTCGGCTGTGCCGGCTGCGGCTTGGCGCGGGCGGCTTTGGTGCGGGGGGCGGGCAGGCTGTCCAGCGGTTGGTCGAAAATCAACCACGGCGACGATTCCGTTGGCACCGTGGTGGCCGGGGCCGGGGCGGCCGGCGTAGTTTGGGCCGCGAGCGCGCCACTCACCAGCACCAGCGCACAGGACAGGAGCAAAACGTTGGTCATTGATAAAGCAGATAGGTCGGATAAAAAAGCGAAACGGCGCGGCCGGATAATCGTTGAAGCGGACAATTTCTTAACAAACCTACGCAGCCAGCCGTTGGTAGGAATTACCCCGGAGCCCAAAAGGTGAGCCCATTGCACGGCGGCCCAGCCCCTAGCCCGGGCTTGGCCCCGACGTGGTTGCCGGTTTTTTCTTGCCTGCCCCCGGTTTTTGTGCCAACTTCGGGCACCGGCCGGGCCTGTCGTCCCGCTTCCCGGCTTCACTTTTCCTTCCGCTTGCTGCAATGGCCAACCCCCCAATTTCCTCCGCCCCGGCCGCCGCTGCCGCACCCACCGATGCCCTGGCCCACGTGCACGTCGTGTGCGCCGAACCAAGCATCGCCAATCATTTTCTGGCCGAGCTGCGCGACAAAGATGTGCAAAAAGACAGCCTGCGTTTCCGCCGCAACCTCCAGCGCCTGGGCGAAATCATTGCCTACCGCATCAGTGCCCACCTCAGCTACACCGACAAGACCATTCAAACCCCGTTGGCCGAAACCACCGGCAAGCTGCTCCACGACTTCCCCATTCTGGCCACCGTGCTGCGGGCCGGGTTACCATTCCATCAAGGTTTCCTGAACTATTTCGACCAGTCGCCCAGCGCCTTCGTGGCGGCTTACCGCATCGAGGGCACGGCCCAGGTGCAGGTGCAGGTCGATTACCTCTCGGCTCCCAGCCTCGACGAGCGGGTGCTCATTCTGGCCGACCCCATGCTGGCCACCGGCAAAAGCCTCGTGCAAACCTACCGGGCCATGCTGCGTTTCGGCATGCCGCGCCAGGTGCACATCGCCGCCGTCATTGCCTCGCCCGAAGGTCTGGCCTACGTAACCCGCGAAATCCCCGAAGCCAACCTTTGGGTGGCCGCCATTGATGAAAAGCTGAACGAGCAGGCCTACATCATGCCTGGCCTCGGCGATGCCGGCGACCTGTCGTTCGGCAGCAAGCTCTAGGCTAGCCGCGGAATTCGCCCAATCATAACCCCGCTAATGGAACCCCGCCCCGGCAAACGGGGTATCTTTGTCGCGCGCCCACCCCGGGTTTGTTTCCATTCCCCACCGCCTGCCTTGTTGTCCCGTCGTGCTTCACCCCGCCGTTAAATGCGCGTCTGTGTTTTTATTAAGCACAGTCAAGTTTTTGGGTGGCCCCTTAGCCGGCATTTCCATGGGCCTGCACTTCTGGCCCACGCTGGGCCTCACCGTGGCGGGTATGATGACGAGCGTGTTCATCTTCTCGGGCGTGGGCCGCGTCTGGATGCAGCACCGCCAGAAGCAGCGCCGCCTGCGCCGGGAGCCCATTTTCTCCAAGAAGTCGCGCAACATCATCAAGGTGTTCCGCAAGTTCGGCATGGGTGGTATCGCCTTCCTCACGCCCATTCTGCTGTCGCCCATCGGCGGCACGGTCATCGCCACGCTGCTGGGCGTGCCTCGGCACCGCATTCTGCTGCACATGTTCCTAAGCGCAGTGTTTTGGGGCTCGGCCCTCACTTTCGCCAGCATCCACTTTGGGCATTTGATGCACCACAAGTAGAATTATGAATTAAAAATTATGAGTTATGAATTGAGAGCATATCCCAATTCATAACTCATAATTTTTAATTCATAATTCCCTTACCGTCCCCGCCGCTTCAGCGCTTTCACGCCGGGGTTCGAGCCGCCCTTCTTGCCCACGAAGGCCTTCGAGCCTTTGGTGCTTTTCTTTTTGCCTTCGGCGAAGGCCTTGCCCGTACGCTTGTCAATCGTCACGCCGGGCTTAATCCACTCCTTTTTCTCGTGGAAAGCGCCTTGGAAGGTTGGGTCCAGCTTCTTGCGGCGGTCGTCGAGCTCGCGGCCCATCTTCTGCTGCTCCTCGAACGGGGTTTCTTCCACCACCACTTCCTCGGGCAGCGGCAGCAGCTCAATCTTCTGGTTGATAAGCAGCTCAATCTCGGCGATGTGCACCATTTCCGCCTCGTTGGCGAAGGTGATGGCGGCTCCCGTGTGCAACGCCCGGCCCGTGCGGCCGATACGGTGCACGTAGTCGTCGTGCACAATCGGCACGTCGAAGTTGATAACGTGCGTCACCTGCGGCACGTCGATGCCGCGCGCAGCTACGTCGGTGGCCACCATGTAGCGCACCTCCCCGGCTTTGAAGGAATCCATGCTGTTCATCCGCGCATTCTGGCCCTTGTTGCCGTGAATCACGCGCACCTCGCCGGCCGGGGCCTTGCGCTCCAGAAAGTGGGCCACCTGGTCGGCGTGCTGCTTGGTGCGGCAGAAGAGCAGCACCCGCGTCATTGTTTCAATGTCGCGGTGCAGCAGGAAGTGCAGCAGGTTGATTTTGGTGAGCAGGTTGGGTGCCTCGTACATCACCTGCGATACCGTGGAGGCCGTTTTGGCCGGCGGGCTCACCTCCACCCGCACCGGGAATTCCAGGAATTCCTCGCTCAGCGTGGTCACCCGCTCCGGCATGGTGGCCGAGAACAGCGCATTTTGCCGCTTGCGCGGGATGATTTCCAGAATCCGCCGAATCTGGGGCATAAAGCCCATGTCCATCATCTTGTCGGCCTCGTCCATCACCAGTGTTTTCAGGTCGGTGAGCCGCACTGCGCCTTTCAGGTAGATTTCCAGCAGCCGGCCCGGCGTGGCAATCAGCACATCGAGGCCGCCGGAGATGGTTTCAATCTGGGTTTTCGGCCCCAGACCGCCGTAGATGGCGAAAATACGCAGGTCGGTATTCACGGCCAGCGCCTTCAGGTGCTTCTCAATCTGAATGGCCAGCTCCCGCGTGGGGGCCAGCACCAAGGCCCGCGGGTTGGTTCCCTGAGCGTATTTCACCTTCATAAGCAGTGGCAGGCCGAAGGCGGCGGTTTTGCCGGTACCGGTCTGGGCGATGCCCAGCACGTCGTGCCCGGCCATCAACAGCGGGATGGTTTGAATCTGTACCGGCGTGGGCACGGTGAAGCCCGCATCGGCTACGGCCGTCAGTAATTGTTTGTTGAGCTTAAAATCGTTGAACGATGGGGCAATGTTGGGTTCCATTCGGCAAAGGTCGGGGTTTTGTGCTTGTAGCACGTGCTTTAGCTTGTGCCGGTACCGGCTTTCTGACGGGACACAAGCTAAAGCATGTGCTACAAGCAGAACTTTTTTTGCCATTTCCCGCTTCTTTTTCTATCTTTGCACCACCAAAACCAACCTGGTAGATATAGCTCAGCTGGTTAGAGCGTCGGATTGTGATTCCGAAGGTCGTGGGTTCGAGCCCCATTATTTACCCATCAGAAAGAGTCCCCGGAGAATTTTCCGGGGACTTTTTTGTTGCTTGCTTTGAATCCGTTTTCATACGGCCTTAATCCGACCATTTTTATTCACCACATTTTACCTACATGAGCCTGCTCGTCATCGGCAGCGTCGCATTCGACGCCATCGAAACTCCCTTCGGCAAAACCGATAAAATTATCGGCGGTGCCGCCACCTTCATCAGCCTCTCGGCGTCGTATTCGCTGAAGCCCGTGAAACTGGTGTCCGTGGTGGGCGACGACTTTGCGCAATCCGATATTATGCTCCTTGAAGAACACGGCGTGGACGTGGAAGGCCTGCAAATCAAGCAGGGCGAGAAGTCGTTCTTTTGGTCGGGCAAGTACTCGCAGGACCTGAACTCGCGCGAAACCATCACCACCGAGCTCAACGTGCTGGGCGATTTCGACCCCATCATTCCGGATGCCTATCAGGATTGCAAGTACCTGATGCTCGGCAACCTGGCTCCGCAGGTGCAGCGCCTCGTCATTCAGCGCCTCGTGAACCGGCCCAAGCTGATTGTGATGGATACGATGAACTTCTGGATGGACATTGCCCTCGAAGAGCTCATCGCCACCGTCGAAATGGTAGACGTGCTGAGCATCAACGATGAAGAGGCCCGCCAACTCTCCGGCGAGTATTCGCTGGTGAAGGCCGCCAAGAAAATTATGGGCATGGGGCCGAAATTCCTCATCATCAAGAAGGGCGAGCACGGCGCGTTGCTCTTCCATAAAAACAAGGTGTTCTATGCCCCCGCCCTGCCGCTAGAAGAAGTATTCGACCCGACCGGGGCCGGCGACACGTTCGCGGGCGGCTTCATCGGCCACCTGGCCGCAACGGATGACATCAGCTTCGAAAACATGAAGCGCGCCGTCATCCACGGTTCGGCCATGGCCTCGTTCTGCGTCGAGAAGTTCGGCACCGAGCGCCTGCTGAATCTCAGCGCGGAAGAAGTGGAAGCCCGCGAAGCCCAGTTCGCCGAGTTGGTACGTGTGGTGCCGGCCGCAGCCATCGCCAACGTGCCGGCGTAGGTTTTTGGCGGCAACCTTTTGGTGGCGGATGGGTACACTTACCTATCTCTCACTCAACACCAAACCGCCATGGGACTCGCCAATAAAGACACCGACTTGCAAAACGAGAAAACGTCCGTGAACCCGGCCGCTAACACAAAACGCAAAAGCACCCAGGTGCAAAGCCCGAATACAATGGACGTTTCCGCCCACGGCAATACCACCGACGGCAACAGCGCCGGCAAAGGCGTCGACAACATCCGCAACAACCCGCAGAACAACAAACCGATGTCGGTGAACAAAGGCCCGATGAAAAAGGGTGCCGACAATAGCAAGAATCACTAACAGCGATATGCTGCCTCAGCAAAAAGCCCCGTCGGACGAATCCGACGGGGCCTTTTGCTGAGGCAGGTAGTACTCGCGGGCTCAAACAAGGGGAGCATCGGGAAAAATGTCAGACCAGTCGAGCACCAACTCTGGGAGCGTGGCGCAGGCAATGAAACCAGGGCTGCCGTACTCGCCCGTTAGCTGGAAGCGCCCGGTAGCTGGGTCGCATACAAAAACGGCAATGTCGTTTTCCTGTGGCATTACAATCCAGTATTCCTTCACTCCGTTTTCCTCGTAGAGGTCGAATTTGCCTTTCCAATCGCGGGTAGCGGTGCGGGGCGAGGTTACTTCGATGATGAGGTCGGGTGCGCCCAGGCAACCGCGCGGCTCAATCTTGCTGGGGTCACAAATGACGCATATGTCGGGCTGAACCACCGTGTAGATGGCCGCGTCGGCGGTGGTGTCGCGCTTGGTCAGGCGCACATCGTAGGGGGCTACGCGCACTTGGCAGGGTTGTTTGCGCAGGTAGCTGTGCAAGATGCCAAACAAGTTGCCCACCACCGCTTGGTGCCGGTCAGTGGGACCACTCATGCGGCGCATGATTTTGCCGCGCCACAGCTCCACCAACTCTTCAAAGCGCCAACTCACGTAGTCGGCATAGGAGTAGGTGCCGTCGGGGTCAAGTTCCGTTATGGAAGTAATGGCGGGCGTGATGGTAGGCATTATAGACCAAATATACGCCCCGCCCTCGTTAAAATGCCCACCCCAGCCACTGCTGAAACCCGCGCTGCTGGGCCGCATCGGCCGTTTCCAGTTTGTCAATCGCATAATGCTGGCCGAAGCGAATGCCCGGCGCAGCGGCCAGCGCCACCGTCAGCAGCCGGTTCTGGCGGAACACGCTCACCTCGTAGGCCGGCGCGCCGCTGCTGAGCAGGCTTTGCAGGTTCATATCCACGCGGCGGCCATTCACGGCCACTATTTCATCGTCCACCGTCAGGGCGGCGGCGGCGGGCGAGCCGGGCCAGATGGCGGTTACCTCCGTGCGCTCGTTCTTCACTACCGTGCGGAAACCGAAGTGGCCTTCCGACGCGGAGGCGTTTTCGCCCACCAGCAGCTGGCAGCCCACGGTGTGCAGCACCCGGTCAAGCGGCTCCAGCAGCGGCGCGGTGCCGTAGATGAACTTGTCGAAATAGGCGTGCATGTCGCGTCCGGCCACTTCGTTCACGAGGCGCACGTAGTCATCCTCCGTGTAGCCGATGCCGGTTTTGCCGAACTCCTCGTACAGCCGCCGCATCACATCGTCGAGGCTGCGGGCGTGGCCGGAAAGCTGCCGGATGGTCAAGTCTAGCAGCATGGCCACCAGCGCGCCTTTGTGGTACACCGATACTTTGCGGTCAGGCACGCCGGGCTTGTAGCCATCCAGCCAGAGGTCCATGCTGGCGTCGGCCAGAGAGCCATTTTCGCCGCCGGCATCGTCGTAGTGCTTGCGCAGCACGGTGTTCAGCTCCTCAAAATACTGCGCCGGCGTGCGGACGCGGCTGCGGGCCAGCAGGTATTCGCCGTAGTATGTCGTAATGCCCTCGGCGATGAAGCAGGTGCGGAAGTAGTTCTCGCGGCTGTAATCGTAGGGCTGCATCTCGGCCGGCCGGATGCTCTTGATGTTCCAGGTATGGAACAACTCGTGGCAGCTCACGCCCAGCAATTCCTTGTACAGGCCCTCGCTCATAATCAGCTCGGCCGGCCCCAGCGTAATCACCGTCGAGTTATTGTGTTCCACGCCGTGGTAGTGCTTATAGGGCAGGAACTGATTCAGAAAGTGGTAGTCCGCCACCGGAAACCCACCGAACAGCGTTAGCTGTTCCTCCGAAAACGCCTTAAAATCGGCCAGGAGTTTGTCCCAATTCACCAGCGCCTCGCCCTGCACCCAAACGTGGAAAGGCAGCCCGCCCGCCTCATATTCCTGGTGTGTGAGCGTGGGGCTGGCAATTAGCGGCGAGTCGGCCAGTTGGTCAAAATTCTGCGCGAAAAGCACATTTGGCGCGGTTTGCTTTAAGCCGCAAGCGACCTGCCAGCCCTTGGGAATGGCCAGTGTCAGTTCACATTCTTCCTCCTGTCGGCCTTCCGCGTACATCAGTGCCTGCACGGGGTTCAAATACAGCTGCGACTCATCGAGCCAGGAGCCGCCGGCATCCATCTGGTGGGCGTAAAAGTTGTAGCGCACCCGGATGGTGCGGCCGGCGGCGTTGGGCACCTCCCACCGGTCCTTCGTAAGCTTGCGGTAGGGGAGGGAATGGCCGGTGGCAGCGTCCTCAACCACCACGCGCTGAATCTTTTGGGCGAAGTTTTGTAGCTCGTAGCGGCCGGGTCGCCAGGCGGGCAGTTGTAGTTCCAGCGGGGCGGTGGCATCGGCGGTTACGTCCAGGGTTAGCTGGATTTGCAGGTAAAAGGTGAGCGGGTTTTCGTAGGAAACGTGGTAGTGAATCATCGCCAAAACGGGGTTAAACGGTACTAAAGCTACTGCCCGCTAACGTGCTAAGCGTAAAAGTGGCTGAGGGCCTTGCCTTTTCCAGACAAAGCCCGTACCTTTGCCGGCCCAACTTGAAACTACACAAAAGATGAAACGCACCTATCAACCTTCGAAGCGCAAGCGCGTTAACAAGCACGGCTTCCGTCTCCGCATGGAATCCGCCAATGGCCGCAACGTGCTGGCCCGTCGTCGTGCCAAAGGCCGCAAACGCCTCACCGTATCCGACGAAGGCAAGCACAAGCGCTAATATTTTAGCCGTTAGCTGAGCGCTTCTGGCCCTTAGCTGGCCGAGTGCCGCATTGCTGAGACAGGTTTATTTCTGTCGCTGCAATGCGGCTTCGCTATTTTTGGCCATTCCAGAATGGCTTTCGCTGCTGAAGCGGCCGCCGACAAGTACGTATCGTGAACGAGCTAACCGCTAACGACTCTCCGCCAACGGCTAAGAGAAAATATACCTTCCCGAAAGAGGAACACCTGTGCCGCAAGAAGCTCATCGAGGAGCTGTTCAGCAAGCAGAGTTCCTCTTTTGGCGTTTACCCGCTGCGCATCGTCTGGATAAAGGCGGCTGCGCCCACCACGGCTCCGCCACAGGTACTCATCAGCGTGAGCAAACGCACCTTTAAGCGGGCCTTCGACCGCAACCGGATTAAGCGGCTCATCCGCGAGGCGTACCGGCTCAATAAATATCGGCTCACGGAGCAACCCAACGGGCACGAAATCGCTCTGCTAGGTATTATCTTCACGGGGAAGGAAAAAAGCCCGCTGACGTTGGTGGAAAAAAAATTAATTTCCGCTCTCCATCGTTTGCTGGGCACGCCGCCCGAAGTAGCATCTGCTTCGCCGCCGGCCCCGTAGATTCGTGATGACCCGCTACCCATATTCCGTATGACTATCCGCAAAAAGCTACTCGCCGCGCTGGCCCTGAGCACGCTGGGTTTGGTATCGTTCCGCGCCGCTTCCGACAACGAGCGGTACTTCGAAATTGCCAAGAATTTGGATATTTTCGCCACGCTCTTCAAGGAGGTCAACACGTATTACGTCGACGAGATAACGCCCGCCAAGCTGGTGAAAACGGGCATCGACGCCATGCTGCGCTCGCTCGACCCCTACACCAACTACATTCCGGAGGACGACATCGAGGATTTCCGCACCATGACGACCGGGCAGTACGGTGGCATCGGGGCCGCGGTGGTGAAGCGCAACGGCAAAACCGTGGTGCAGAGCGCCTACGAAGGCTATCCGGCCCAGAAAGCCGGCCTGCTCCCCGGCGATGAAATCCTCGACATCAACGGCGTGGTGGTTGAGAAAAAGTCGAACGGCGACATTAGCAAGCTCCTCAAGGGCCAAGCCAATTCGGTGGTGAAGCTCCTCGTGACGCGCTACGGCCAGGACAAGCCGGTGCAAATCGACATTACCCGCGATAAAATTCAGGTCGATAACGTGCCCTACACGGGCATGATTTCCGGCGATGTGGGCTACTTCCAGCTCGGCAGTTTCACGGTGGATGCGGGCAAGGAAGTGCGCGCCGCCGTGACCAAGCTCAAAGAGCAGGGCGCGAAGAAAATCGTGTTCGACATCCGTGACAATCCCGGCGGCCTGCTGAATGAGGCCGTGAATATCTCCAACCTCTTCATCGACAAGGGCCTTGATGTGGTGAGCACCAAGGGCAAGGTGACGGAGTGGAACAAAACTTACAAGGCCCTCGACGTGCCGCTCGATACCCAGATTCCGGTGGCCATTATCACGAGCAGCCGCTCGGCCTCGGCCTCCGAAATCGTGTCGGGCGTGCTGCAGGACTACGACCGCGCCGTGGTGGTGGGCGAGCGCACCTTTGGCAAAGGCCTCGTGCAGGCCACCCGACCACTGAGCTACAACTCGCAGCTGAAAGTGACGACCGCCAAATACTACATCCCGAGCGGCCGCTGCATCCAGGAAATCGACTACGCCCACCGCAGCGAGGACGGTACGCTGGGCAAATTTCCCGATTCGCTGCGCACGGCCTTCAAAACCACCGCCGGCCGCACCGTGTACGACGGCGGCGGCGTGGCCCCCGACGTGGAGGTGAACGACCGCGAAATCGCCGACATCACCCGCATCCTGCTCCAGAAAAGCTACCTCTTCGACTACGCCACCCGCTACCGCGCCGAGCACCCCACCATCGTGCCCGCCCGCCAGTTCAAGCTCTCGGATGTGGATTACCAGAAGTTCGTGGCCTACCTGCAGGGCAAGAACATTAGCTACAGCACCGACGCCGAAAAAGCCCTCACCGACCTCAGCAAGAAGGTGAAAGAGGAAAAGCACTACGACGACGTGAAGCTGGAGCTCGAAGCCATCCGCAAAAAAGTGACCGTGAACAAAGCCAACGACCTGCAACGCTTCAAGCCCGAAATCAAGGAGCTGCTGGAGCAGGAAATCGTGTCGCGCTACTACTTCGAGAAGGGCCGCACCGAAGCCGGCTTCGACGACGACCCCAACATCATCGCCGCCGTCGCCGTCCTGAACGACCCGAACCGCTACGCCGCTCTGCTGAAACCCACCGGCCAAGCCGCCAGTGCCCGCAAGTCGGCTGGGACGAAGTAATTTTGAAGGGCGTTAAGTAGAAAAGCAGGCGCTGAAAGGTGCCTGCTTTTTTCATGTACATGAAAAGTTTCTACTCGTCGTAGAAGTTGCCGCGCTGCCCCACTTTCACAATCTCGACCAGAAGTACATTGTCGAAAATGGCGTACAAAATGCGATAGTTACCCACCCGGATGCGATAATTTTCCTGGCCTTTGAGCTTTTTGACGCCGGATGGGCGTGGAGTATGAATCAGGTCATCAATGGCGGCCTGAACCTTTTGCCGGTCATGACTGGGGATGGTGAGAAGCTGCTTGCGGGCTGAACGGGCCACCGCAATGCGGTACGTGCGGGGCGAAGCCGGCTGTTTCACGCTGCTTGCTGCTTGGGCATCTCCTGTATGAGTGGCGCTTTTTGGGTATTCATTTCAGCTTTCACCTGCTCCCAAGGTACCGCATTTTCCGGTGCGAAATCTTCGGGGTTGGCGGCGCGAGCAGCGGCCAGCTCTTGCTCGTCCAATTCATCCTCGTAGTCGTCAATCAATTCCATGATGCGCGATTTTACAGCGCCAGGTAGCGACCTGAACATCATAAGAAATGCCTCGGCAGTTATTTCTACAGCCGCTTTCGGCAACTTCTTCGGCTGAACTTCGGCCTGCGAATTCGTGGTTTTAGCAACGCGGCGATGCGGCGCAGAAGTTGGTTGAGCAGTGGCTGACATGGCGAATACGTTTTGAGGCAACTAACCAAAGATACATGCGTTGCCGGGTAGTTTGTTCGCAAGTGATAGCTTTAAAGCCCGAACTTGCATGCAGATTATGCCCACCCTCCTCCTCTCCCTCGAAACCTCGTCCCCCGTCTGCTCGGTCGCGCTACACCGCGTGGCCGACGGCTCCCTAGTCGGCCAATCCGAGCTGCGGCTCGATAAGTCGCACTCCACCCACCTCACCATCCTCATCGAGCAACTGCTCGAAAACACCGGCCACCAGCTAGCCGACCTCACCGCTATAGCCGTGAGCGACGGACCCGGTTCCTATACTGGCCTACGCATCGGGGCCGCCGCCGCCAAGGGCCTGTGCTTCGCGCTGGATATTCCGTTGGTGGCCGTGAGTACGCTCAAAGCGCTGGCGGCGCAGGTAGCGGCCGGCACCGCCCAGCCCGAAAGCTTCCTTTTTTGCCCCATGCTGGATGCCCGGCGGCAGGAAGTGTACGCCGCCATCTACACCCACGACGGGCAGGAGATGCTGGCCCCCACGCCCCTCATCCTCGACGCCGATACGCTGGCCGAACAATTGGCCCGGCATTCCGTGTTGTTCTTTGGCAATGGCGCGGCGAAGTTTCAGGCGCTGCTGAGGGAGCATTCCAACGCCGGTTTTCTGGCTGGAATTGAGCCCTCGGCTATTTCAGTCGGGCAGTTGGGCGTGACTGCCTTTCACCGGCAGGAATTTCAAGACGTGGCGTACTACGAGCCGTTCTATCTGAAAGAAGTGTACACGACCACGCCGAAAAACAGCCGTCCCGCGCCGTTAAGTTAGTGGCGGTAGCCTTGCCAGGTGCCGCCGTAACGGTAGCCTAGTAGTCGTTTTGCTTCGATGCAACAGCTTTCGCAGACAAAAACCCAGCTCTTGCCCCCGGCCGTTGTTTGAATTCGGTATAGCGTAGTAACCTCCTGCTGGCAATGCGCGCAAAGTTTGGTTTTCATGGTTGCTGGCTTGTCGTCCCCAGTGCTGTAACTGTTGCTTGCGCAACACTGTTCTAATTTATTATCCTGCTAATTTCTTATGGAAACGGAACCCCTCTTCGTCAACCGCGTCGCAAACAGCGGCCTCGTCACCCTCAACCTGGAAGAGCTCATCCATCCCGGCGAGCGGGTGGTGTACGACATCAAGGACAACCTCTTCCACGGCCTCATGCTGCGCGAAAAGGACTTCCGCGAGTTCGTGAAAACCAACGACTGGACGCCCTACGACGGTAAAAACGTCGCCATCATCTGCTCGGCCGATGCCATTGTGCCCACCTGGGCCTACATGCTGCTCGCCACCAAGCTTCAAAACCACGCCCACCGCTACGTCTTCGGCCACCTCGACGCCCTGGAGCAGTCGCTATTCGAAGAAGCCATCGCCGCGGTTGACACCGAAGAATACCGCGACGCCAAAGTGGTGGTGAAAGGCTGCGGCACCGTGCCCGTGCCCACCTTCGCCTACGTGGCCATCATGCAAAAGCTGCTGCCCGTAACTAGCAGCATCATGTACGGCGAGCCGTGCAGTACCGTGCCACTCTACAAAAAGTCGAAAGCCGTAGCGCAATAAGGAGGATTGGAATAACAGAACGTCATGCTGAGCGCAGTCGAAGCATCTCCACTGCGCGAGTAATTATTTACTTTAGCAGTAGAGATGCTTCACTGCGTTCAACATGACGTTCTCCCGGCCTCCCGCATTGGTTCGCATCTTTGCACAATGCCCGAGCTTACCCGAACACCTTATAAAATCACTTTCCTCACCGGCGCGGCCATCGTTATTGCCAACATGGTGGGCACGGGCGTTTTCACCAGCCTCGGGTTCCAGGTGCTGGGCATCCAGAGCGGCTTCGCGCTGCTGATGCTGTGGCTGGTGGGCGGCCTTATTGCCCTCTGCGGGGCCGTGAGCTACGCCGAACTGGCCGCCGCCATGCCCCGCTCGGGCGGCGAATACCATTATTTGAGCCAGATTTACCACCCCGCGCTGGGCTTCCTCTCGGGTTGGGTATCGGCCACGGTGGGCTTCGCGGCCCCCACGGCCTTGGCCGCGTTGGCCCTAGGCCAATATGCGAAAAGCGTGTGGCCGGGCCTGCATCCGCAGTGGCTTTCAATGGCCGTGGTACTGGCCCTGACGCTCGTGCACGGCAGCAGCACCCGCGTCGGCAGCCGCCTCCAAATTATCATCACCGCCCTGAAAGTAGCCGTGCTGGTCGTATTCATCGGCGCGGGCATGGTGGTGGGGGAGGGGCAGCCAATCAGTTTCGTGCCCGATGCCGTCGGCTGGCAGGCCCTGCTCAGCCCCGCCTTCGCCGTGAGCCTCGTGTATGTGAGCTACGCCTACTCCGGCTGGAACGCGGCGGTCTACGTCACCGGCGAAATCGAAAACCCCAAGCGCAACCTTTCGCGCATCCTGCTGGCCGGCACTGCCATCGTCCTCCTATTATATGTAGGGTTGAATTACGTGTTCCTGCGCTCCACCCCAATTGCTGGTTTGAAGGGCCAGCTGGAAGTCGGTTTTGTGGCGGCCACCTCCCTTTTTGGCCCCCTCGGTGGCCGGCTCATGGGCGGTGTCATCGCGGCGTTGCTCGTTTCCACCATCAGCTCGATGATTTTTGCCGGCCCCCGCATCGTCCAGACGATGGGGGAGGACCTGCCCGCCCTGCGCTTCCTCGCGCCCAAAAGCCGCGCCGGGGTGCCCGTGCGTGCCCTGTTGCTGCAAACGGCCATCACCCTGGCCTTTATTCTGAAGCCCAGCTTCCAGGGGGTGCTCGTCTACGCCGGCTTCGTGCTGAACCTGTTTACCTTCCTCACGGTGCTGGGTTTGTTTGTGCTCCGCGTCCGCCAGCCCGATTTACCCCGGCCCTACAAAGCCTGGGGCTACCCCCTCACGCCCCTCATTTTTCTCGGCCTAAGCGGCTGGACCCTGGCATTCATCCTGCGCGACCAACCCATCGAATCCCTCTACGGCCTCGCTACGCTGGCCATCGGCGCCCTGGT
>JBBQSQ010000061.1:0-21898 GCA_038213745.1 Cytophagales bacterium | reverse complement strand
CGCCCCTCAACCAAGGCATAGCCGTGAATATCTTCGACGGCAACGGCCACGACCAAGTGCCGCGCCCCGCCAACCAGACGGCTAATTTTCCCGACTTTACCTGGTACGGCAACCCCGACGGTGACGCCCGCCGCACCCAGGCCGGCATCAACGTGGAGCCCGACCCGCATCCGGAGCTTGCCAATGACAGCGCGGGTTGGCTAAAGCAGTATAACCTGAAGGATTAGCCCGGGGCCAGCAGCCCCGCCAGCGGGTCTGCCCCAGCAAACGTACCGGTGCTGCCCAGGACCTCAAACCGCGCAAACAGCTCTTCGGCGTACCATTTTTCGCGGCGCGTGAGCACGATGACTTCCCGGTGTTTCGCGTCCTTGTAAGCGTATTCCTGCATGGCTTTGGCTGATTCCCACACGCTGAACGTGGCCTGCCGCACCACTGGCAGCTCGCCCAGGCCAATGGCGGCCCGCACGCCCTCGGCGTGCGCCAGCGCCGCGCTGGTGGGCTCCACGTATTGCCAGAACCGGGGCGTTTTGCGCAGCCGAATACTGGCGCGGGTGAGCACGGCAATGGGCGCATCGGCGCGCGAGGGCAGCAGGCTCAAAGGGTAGTCGAACGGGTTTTTTCCATCCCAGAGGCCCTGCGATTTTAGGGGGGCCAGCTGGAGCGTCCAAACTTCGGTGCTGCGCTGCTGGTAGGTGGCCCATAGTGGATTGTGCCCAAAAAAATCGTCGGCCGCCGCCGCATCGTTCCACACGGCCATGAAGCCGTAGCAGTCCAGGTTGGGCCAGAGGCCGAACCCGTTGTTGGCCCCACTGCCCAGCAGCTTGAAAAAGCGCAGGCCGGGCACTTTTTTCAGGGTGGGAGGCGAGGTGCCCATCTGGGCGAGGCCCCAGCGGCGCTGGCCGGGCCGCAGGGTGAACACGGTGAGGGTGGTAAGGTGCATGCGGAAATTGACGTGGGCCGGGCCAAATGCGGCCGGTGGGTTTCAGGCAACAAAAAAAGGCCGGAATTGCTTCCGGCCTTTTAACATTAAGGGCCGCCGCCCGCTTACTTTGGGATAACAACCGACTGGCGGTCGGGACCGGGCTGGTCGCGTTCGCCGGTCAGTACGGCCTTGGCGTAGGTGTAGGCGCGCAGCAGCGTCGAGTTGGGTGAATCCCAGAACTCGCCCTTTTCGATGGAGACTTTGAGCAGGGCAATGTTCGGGTCGTCGGAACCCTTGGGGAACCAGCCGCGCAGGCCTTCGCTCCACAGTTCTTTGATTTTGGCGCGGTCAGTCACGACCTGGGCCGTGCCTGAAATGGCCACGTACAGGTTGTCATCGGGGTTGGAATAGCCCAGATTTACGTGGCGGTCCTTCTGCACTTCGCCCACCTTTTGCGAGTCCTGCTCGGTAAAGAACCACAGCGTGCCGTCTTCCTGAGGCTCTTGGGTGTACATGGGCCGCGAGTGCAGCTCATTGCCATTTTCGATGGTCGTCATCATGGCAATTTTGATGTCTTTGATTTTCTCGACGAGTTTGCTTACGTCGTGGCTTACGGCAACGTGTTCGGCCATGGGAGGGAAGGTTTAGAAATGAACGAAAGAATGAGCTTGGCTTACGAACAGTAGCGCCCCGTTGTTTCCTTTCGCCGTTACTTCCGGGCCAATTAGCGGTTGCATGCTTCATGAATTTCCTGGCCCACCTGTTCCTGTCTGGCTCCCCCGCCGCCGCTGCGTATGCCGACGTGCTACTCGGCAACTTCATTGCCGACTCGGTGCCCGGCCGGCAACTCGAAAATTACCCCCCCGCCGCACAAGCTGGCATCCGCCTGCACCGGGCCATCGACACCTTCACCGACCAGCACCCCACCGTGCGCCGCAGCACCCAGCGCCTGCGCACGGCCGGCTACGGCAAGTACGCTGGCGTGATTTCGGACATGTTCCTCGACCATTTTCTGGCCCGCAACTTTCAGGAGTTCTCCGCCGAAAGCCTGCTCGATTTCACCCGGCGCATCTACGCGCTGCTCGCCGCTCGCCAGCCCGAAATGCCGGCCCGCGTGCAGCACTTCTTCCCCCACATGGTTGCGCACAACTGGCTGCTGAGCTACGCCGAAACCGAAAGCATTGGCCGGGCCCTCCGTGGCCTTAGTCGCCGCGCTTCGGCCGGTTCGGGAATGGAAACGGCGGTGGCGGAGCTGGAGCGGAACTACGGGGAATACGAGGCCGATTTTCGGGCGTTTTTTCCGGAGCTGCAGCAGTATGTGGCGGCGGTGCTGCGGGCGCAGTAAAAAGCTGCGGATGCAGAAACAATAAAAAGCCCGTCATGCTGAGCGCAGCCGAAGCATGATGGGCTTTTTCGCTTGATTGGGATAAGCACTTAGTGCTGGTGGCCGCCTTCGCCGTGCACGTGGCCGTGGGTGAGCTCCTCGGCGGTGGCGTCGCGCACTTCCTGCACCTGGCCGGTGAAGTGCATCACCATGCCGGCCAGGGGGTGGTTGAAATCCATTTGCACGGCGGTGTCGTTGATGCTGACCACTTTGGCTTGCATGTGGTTGCCTTCGTTGTCGGCCATGGGCAGGAAGTTGCCGACTTGCAGCATTTCGTCGTCCAGCTTGCCGTCGATGAGGAAAACTTCTTTGGGGATTTCGACCAGCGCCTGGTCGTCGTATTCGCCGTAGGCCTGCTCGGGCGTGAGGCTGAACTCGAAGGCATCGCCGGAGTTCTTGCCATCCAGCTGGGATTCAAACTCCTCGGGCAGGCCGCTGTGGCCGAAGAGGAACACCATGGGCGCGTCGGCTTCCGCCGATTCAACCAATACTTTTTCCTGGTTTTCGTCGGTTACGCTGAGGTCGTAGGTGATGGTGACGACTTTTTTATCGCTGATTGCAGCCATGGGCAGGGAGGTCGGGCCGGTTGCGGCGGCCGTCGGATTTGAAGGGTTGTGAGAAAAATTTTCGGCAATATAGCTACGCAGGACCAGTGGAAAAGGCTGAATACAGTGGCAGTTAGCCCGTGTAGGGTGTCCGGCTTGGCGCAACCTGCGGCCGGGGCAGCCGTTAATAATCAGCCCGTTTGGGCCTGTAATTGACCTTTTATCCTCATGCTTTCATCACCAAAACCCATGCGCAAGCTATTTCCGCTGCTCGTCGGCGGCACGCTGCTGGCCGGATGCCAGTCGAACCCACCCAAAACCCAGGACCAAGCCGTAAACCAGGAAGCCGTGGTCAAAACCGACTCGGCTACCACTGCCTCGGCTGCTCCGGCCGACACCATGGGCGTGCCGGCCGGCTCCATCCCCACCACTGGTAGCCCCGAGCTGCTCTTCACCCTGCCGGACTCGCACAACACCCCCGACGGCCTCGCCCTGAGCCCCGACGGCCGCCTTCTGCTCTCGGTGCCCAACATCGCCGACAATAGCCAGCCGGCGTCCATTGTTGAGATTGTGGGCACTGCCTTCAAACCCTTCGCGTCCAACCTGCCCGTGGAGCCCACCACCAAAAAGGCTGCCCCGATGGACTTGGCCTTCGGCCCCGATGGCAACGTATACTATGCGGAAAATCAGTACGAAAACAGCAAAAAATATGTGTCGCGCCTCATGCGTATCAACATGAAAAACGGCAAGCCCGGCAACATCGAAACCGTGGTCGACAGCTTTGCGCTGGCCAACGGCGTGGTGTGGAAAGGCAACCTGCTGTATGTGACCGACAGCCAGTGGGATATGCCCGGTAACGACAAAGGCAGCGCCATCCTGCGCTTCACCCTGGCCGAGCTGAAGAAGCCCGGCGGACCGCTGCACCTCAAGCCCAAAACCAAAGACCCGCACGTCCTGGCCATGTTCACAACCAACGTGAACGAAACCGGCGTGGACAACGGGGCCGATGGCATCGACTACGACAGCAAAGGCAACCTCTACACGGGCTCCTTCGGCGATGGCACCTTCTACAAAGTCAGCCTCAACCCCGACGGCACCTTCGCCAAACAGGAAGCCGTGGCCCTGACCGGCGACAAAATCACCTGCATCGACGGCTTCGTGATTGACCGCGCCACCGACAAAGCCTACGTAACCGGGGCCCGCCAAAACGCCATATTCGTCATCAATCTGAAAGACAACAGCGTGACAACGCTAGCCCAAAACCCCGATACCGATGGTGCCGGCGGTAAAATAGACCAGCCTGCCGAGGTGCTGCTGAAAGGCAAGCGCCTGTATATTTCCAACTATGATAACCCGGTGAAGCACTTCGTGAACACGAAATCGGACGCGCCGCACACGGAGTCGGTGATTGAATTGCCGTAACCTCACCCCCTGACCCCCTCTCCAAAAAAGAGGGGGCACCGGTCTTGTTCAGTTAAAAGTTGAGAGTTAAAATAACCCGTTTGGCTTTTAACTCTCAACTTTTAACTCTTTTCCGGTGCCCCCTCTTTTTTGGAGAGGGGGTCAGGGGGTGAGGTGACCCGTGAGCTTACTCCTGCAACTCCCACGCCGTCCGATATCCGCCCACGCGCTCCACGTACTCAATCAGCGACTTGAAAAACGGGTGCGCACTGAGCGTAGAAGAGTCGCCGACGAGTAGCAGCTTTTTGCGGGCCCTAGTCATGCCCACGTTCATGCGGCGAATGTCGCTCAGGAAGCCGATTTCGCCGTGGTTGTTGCTGCGGGTGAGGGTGATGGCGATGATATCGCGCTCCTGGCCCTGAAAGGAGTCCACGGTGCCCACGCTGAGCTGGCGGTGCAGCATGAAGCCGCTGAGCTCGTCGTTTTCCTCGATGGCGTCCTTCAAATAGTTGATTTGGGCGCGGTAGGGGGCGATGACGCCGATGCTGAGTGGGTCGGTTTCGTGGTCAGCGGGGTCGTAAGGTTCGAGGAGTTGGGCGAGGCGCTTGAGCAGCAGGTCGGCTTCTTCGGGGTTGGTGGTGGAGCGGCTTTCGGGAATGGTGATTTCCTGGAAGCCGAAGCCGGCCGTGTCGAGGAACTCCACGGGCAGGTCGGGGGCGAAGCGCAGGTCGTAGGCGTCGAGGCCGGCGTGGGCCACGGTGTCGTAGGCAGTCAGCTGGCCGTCGTAAAATTGGTCGGAGCTGAACTGCATGATTTGCTCGTGCATGCGGTACTGCACCGTGAGCATGCGGGCCGTGGCGGGCTGGCGCTTGATGGCCTTCTCGAACAGCGTTTCGCGCAGGGCCCCGGCCTTGTCGCTCTTCACGGTGGGCGGCAACTGGTGGTGGTCGCCGGCCAGAATCACACGCTGGCCCTTGGATATTGGAATCCAGCAGCCCGGCTCCAGCGCCTGGGCGGCTTCATCAATAAACACCGTTTCGTAGGTCAGGTGGCGGATATTGCGGTTGCTGGCCCCCACCAGCGTGCACGTTATCACCTGCACCGACTCCAATAAATCCTCCGTGATGTAGCGCTCCAAATCATCGGCCTGCTGGAAGAGCATGCGCGCTTCCTCCTTCAGCATCCGGCGCTGCTGCTGCTCCTCGTAGCCGAAGTTGCGCACGTGCTTGCTGGCGGTTTCGCGGTACTGGTCGGCCGTCTGGCGCATCGAGCGCATCTCGTTGTAGCTCTTGTGGTTCATCACCTGGGCGTCCAGCGTGTGCTCCAGCAGCAAATCGGATACCCGCGAAGGATTGCCCATGCGAATTACGTTGACGCCGCGCTCGGCCAGCTTTTCAGTCAGCAAATCGACGGCCGTATTGCTGGGCGCGCACACCAGCACGCGCCGCTCGCGCCGGATGGTTTCCAGAATGGCCTGCACCAGCGTGGTGGTTTTGCCGGTGCCGGGCGGGCCGTGGATGATGGCCACGTCCCGCGCCGCCAGCACGTGGCGCACGGCGGCTTGCTGCGAATCATTAAGCGGGCTGGGATAGAAAATATCGGAAGCCTTTTCCTCGCGAAAACGAGCTTCCTTGGCTCCCAGCAGGATGTCGCGCAGCTCGGCCAGGCGGTCGCCATACGCGCCCATGACTTTGCCCAGGGCGTAGTCCATCTCGCGGTAGCTCACCTCATCGAAAGTCAGGTCGATGCCCAGCTTATTGCCTTCGGTAACCCAGTCGGGCAGGTCTTCCTTGGTGGTGGCGAGCAGCAGCTTATTGCGCCGTACGCTGGTAATTACGCCGTTGAGCGTAGGCCGGTCGGTGGCCGAGCGGCCGGGCACGTTGCCAAAGAGCGCGGCATTCTTGCCCACCTGAAACAGGTGAAGCCCTTGCTGGCCGGCGGGCCGCTCCAGCTCCAGCACCACCTTGCCGCCGAAGCCAATATCTTCCTGCGTAATGGTGACGGGGTACCAGGTGAGGCCGCGCTGCTGGCGCTCCTGAATGCTGGCCTTGGCGTTTTTAAGCTTGAATTGCACCAGGTCTTCCTGCTGCTCAAGCTTCATAAGGGCCTGCACCTGGCGCAGCTCTTTTTCGATGGCGTAGGGGTCGACGGGGGCGAAAGTGGGGGTGGTATCGGACAAAAGAATTCAGGTTGGGTTCGTTCGGAGTGATAACAACGAAATGGGAAAATGGGTGGCAGACAGATAAGGAAATAGCTTGGTTTCCTAATCAATCAAGGGTCTTAAATCAGGCAGAAGACTGACTTGGATTTTGATAGAATCTCCTTGCCGTACGCGTAGAGGCGGAGCTTCTGACCAGAGCAATCCAATGCCACCGACTTTAAGACTGTGCCGGCCGGCCGGGACTTCCAGCAGAAAATTGCCGGAACGGTCGGTTTCCGTGTGAATTTCATCAAATGCCACAAGGGCACCTGGCAGGAACGTGGACTTACCATTCTCTTCCATTACATCGACGTGACCGGTAAAAATAGCCTTTTGGGTCGGATTCTTGCGGCTCATGCTGGTGTACCGTAATGGCGGGCCTACCCAATAGGCTTGCTTTTTATGAGCTTTATAGTGCAGAGCCCACTTGGTACTTAGCTCTCTGACCTGCTGGTAGTTAATAATCTGAACGGGTTGCTGAATCCGGCAGCTCACCAAAGTGCCGGCTGTGACCAGCAGTGCAACCTTGATAATATCAAGGGGCGAAGGAGAGGGTAAAAGGTGCTTAGCTGCTGGTTCTGGCATGGGGTAGTGCTGGGCTTCGTAGTCACAAACCAGCGGACCCAGAATACCTAGCTCATTAGACTCGGGCGTGCCGGGCCTAGCTTCAAAAATGGCCTCAACGCGGGCCAAGGCTTCCTGGTAGTCGGCTTCGGTGCTGATTGGTTTGAGACAAGTCGTAATTAGCATAGCCAGGCAAAGGTCGGGAGTATCTTGAGAAACGACGTTTCAGTTGCTGGCTGCGCCAATTGCAACCGCTGCATGTGTGGCGACAGGGACCAGCGTAACAGGCGTTGCGGGGTAGCCCGCGATTGCATGGGCCAGAGCAGTACAATCGCACCAAGCATGCGGCCATCCGGCCAATGTTGCGTTTCCTGCGTAGAAAAGGGAGCTAATCCCCGTTGCGTAGCGAAGTCAACAACCATCCCAACTGCTGCGTCCGTTAGCTCCGCAATTGCCTTTTATTGCCGTTTATGAATGAATTAATCGAAATACGCCACCTCCTCAAAACCGACTACGAAGCCCTGAAATCCGCCATGCTGCTGGCCTACCCGCGCATGCAGAGCTACTGGCGGCGCGAGCAGGTAGAGCTACTGGTCGACCTGTTTCCCGAGGGCCAGTTTGTGGTGACGGTGAACGAGGAAATCGTGGCCGCCGCCCTGGCCCTGATTGTGACGCACGACCAGTTTGGCGAGGTGCACACCTTTCAGGACGTGACCGGCGATTACACCTTCCGCACCCACAGCGCGGCCGGCGACACGCTTTACGGCATTGAGGTATTCGTAGTGCCGGCCATGCGCGGCCGCCGGCTGGCCCGCCGCCTCTACGATGCCCGCAAGGAGCTGTGCGAGCGGCTGAACCTGCGCGCTATTGCCTTTGGGGCGCGTATTCCAGGCTACCACGAATACATCGACACGCTCACGCCCAAGCAGTACGTGCAGAAGGTGAAGGACCGCGAAATCGTGGACCCTTCGCTGAATTTCCAGCTCGCCAACGACTTCCACCCGGTGCGGGTGCTCAAGGGCTACCTGCCCGGCGACGCGGCCTCGGGCGACTACGCCCTGCTCATGGAATGGGACAACATGCTCTACGACACCAGCCCGGTGCAGGCCGTGGCCCGCAAAACCCAGGTGCGCCTGGGCTTGGTGCAGTGGCAGATGCGCCTCTACGAGGGCCTCGACGACATGTTCCAGCAGGTGGAATACTTCGTGGATGCCCTGGCGGCCTACCGCGCCGACTTTGCCCTGTTCCCCGAGCTGTTTCACGGCCCGCTGATGGCGGAGGCCAACGAGTTGTCCGAAATCGACGCTATTCGCAAGCTGAGCCGCTATTCCGAAGAAATACTGGCCCGCTTCACGGCGCTGGCGGTGAAGTACCACATCAACATCATCACCGGCTCGATGCCCGAAGTGGCGGCCGACGGCAAGCTGATGAACGTGGGCTACCTCTGCCGCCGCAACGGCTCGACGGAGCGCTACGAGAAAATTCACGTCACGCCCAACGAGGCCAAATACTGGGCCCTGACCGGCGGCAAGCGCCTGCAAACCTTCGACACCGACTGCGGCCCCATCGGCGTGCTGATTTGCTACGACTCGGAGTTTCCCGAGCTGGCCCGCCTGCTGGCCGACCAGGGGATGAACATCCTGTTCATTCCCTTCCTGACCGATACCCAGACGGCCTACTCGCGGGTGCGGCACTGCGCCCAGGCCCGCGCCATCGAAAACGAATGCTACGTGGCCATGGCCGGGTCGGTCGGCAACCTGCCCCGCGTGAAGAACATGGACATTCAGTACGCACAGTCGGCCGTGCTCACGCCCTGCGACTTCGCGTTTCCCAACACCGGCGTAAAAAGCGAGGCCACGCCCAACACCGAGATGATTCTGGTAACCGACGTGGACCTGTCGATTCTGGATAAGCTCCGCCACAGCGGCAGCGTCCAGAACCTGCGCAATCGCCGTTCCGACGTGTACCAGCTTAGCGCTTCTGAATTGATGCCCAAGCATTAATCCGGCCTGATTGCCGCGTAGCCGCGTAGCGCTGACAGAGGGCTCCGGCGCTACTGTCAGCCCTACGCGGCTTTTTTTGAAACCCTGCTTTCGAACTTTTTATCAGCGGCAACAGGTCGACGGGCTACGTCAGCAGCTGGGGCCGCTCGCGGTATACTTTCCACAAAAACTCGCCGCAAAGGGTGTTAGCCCAGGCAAACCAGGCGCGGGTGTACTTGGCGGGGTTGTCTTTGTGGAAGGATTCGTGCATGTAGCCGGTGCCGGCGTGGGTGGCTTTAAGGGCTTGCACACAGGTGCGGATTTCGGCATCGTCGGTGCTGGTGAGGCCGCGCATGGCCAGGCTGATGGGCCAAATCATGTCCGCGCCAACGTGGGGGCCGCCGATGCCTTCGGCGGCCGTGCCTTTGTAGAAAAAGGGGTTGGCGGGGGAGAGCGCCAGCCGGCGGGTGTTTTGGTAAATGGGGTCGTTGAGGGGCAGGGCGTCGAGGTAGGGCAGGGCCAGCAGGCTGGGCACATTGGCGTCGTCCATGAGGGTGTGGCTGCCGTAGCCGTCCACTTCGTAGGCGTACACAGTGCCAAATTCGGGGTGCGGCACCATGGCGTGCTGGCGCAGGGCCGTGGCAATATCATCGGAAAGAGCCATGCATTCCTGGGCCGTTTGGTTGTCGTGGGCAATGTCGGCCATCATCAGGAATGCCTGTCGCAGGCTAACCACGGCGAAGAAATTGCTGGGCACCAGAAAAGGGTGGAGCGTGGCGTCGTCGCTGGGCCGAAAGGCGGAGGCAATGAGGCCGCAAGGCCGCACCGGGTAGCCGTAGCCGCCCAGCGGCTGGGTGTCGAGGGCATTGGTGGTGAGGCGCTGGAAATGGTAGGGGCCGGGGCCGGTTTTGTGCTGCTGCTCACGGAAGGTTTGCAGCGTGCGGGCAATAGCCTGCCGCCATTGGGCATCGAAGGGCTGGTCGTCGCCCGTGATTTTCCAGTAGTGGTAGCCCAGGCGAATGGGGTAGCAGAGCGAGTCGATTTCCCATTTGCGCTCGTGCACGCCGGGCTGCATGGCGGTTTGGTCGGCTTTCCATTCGCCCACTTTGGTGGGGTCTTGGTAGAAGGCGTTGGCGTAGGGGTCTTGCAGAATACAACGCGTTTGGCGGTTGATGACGCCGGCTACGAGCTGGCGCAGGGGCGCATCCTGCGTTATTAGGGAGAGATAGGGCCAGACCTGGGCCGAGCTGTCGCGCAGCCACATGGCGTCGATGTCGCCGGTAATGACGAAGGTATCGGGCCGTCCGGCGTGGGTACCCGGCGTCACAGTCGTATCGAGCGTGTTCGGAAAGCAGTTGTTGAAGAGCCAGGCCAGCTCCGGGTCTTTCACGTTGCGGCCAAACTCCGCGATGGCGTTTTCCACGGCCCGGCTGCGGAAGTGGCGCTGGCTGGCGGCCGGGCGCACCACCGGGAAAATGGGCGCGGCTGCCAGGCCCGGCAGGCCGAATAAGGGGCTTGCGGCCAGCAGGCCCGCACCCCGCACAAAAGCACGTCGATTCATGGAAACAAAGGAAAAGAAGGGAAATGTAGCACATGCTTCTGCTTGTGCATCGTTCGCCAGGCACAAGCTAAAGCATATGCTACACCTCTAGCTTCTGTCCCTGAATAGCCTTCGCCATCAGCTCCGGGAACTTCGCGGGCGTGCAAGCGAAACTGGGGATAGCCAGCGCCGCCAGCTGCTCGGCCACGCGGCGGTCGAAGCTGGGCGCACCGTCGTCGCTCAGGGCCAGAAGCACCACGATATTGACGCCGGCGGCTTTGAGGGCAGCGGCGCGTTTTATCATTTCCTGCTCATTGCCCCCTTCATACAAGTCAGTAATGAGAACCAGAATAGTATCGGTCGGGCGGGTGATGAGCTGCTGGCAGTAGGTGAGGGCCAGGTTGATATCGGTGCCGCCGCCCAGCTGCACGCCGAAGAGCAAATCAACCGGGTCGTGCAAATTTTCGCTCAGGTTTACCACGGCGGTATCGAAGACGACCATGTGCGTCCTCACGGCTTTCAGCGATGCCAGTACCGCCCCAAATACGCCCGCGTACACGACGGAGGAGGCCATCGAGCCGCTCTGGTCCACGCAGAGCACGATTTCCTTCAGCGCTTGCCCGCGCCGACCGAAACCTACCAGCCGCTCCGGAATAATGGTTTTGTGCGCCGCCTGGTAGTGCCGGAGGTTGGCCTTGATGGTGGCGCCCCAATCGATTTCGTGGTAGCGGGGGCGCGGGTTGCGCACGGTGCGGCTCAAAGCGCCCTGCACGGCCTGCCGCAGCGGGTTGCTGAGCTTCTGCTCCAGCTCGCGGACCACTTTGGTGATGACCTGGCGGGCAGTGGCTTTGGCCTTCTGCGGCATCACGCGGCTCAGCGACATGAGCGTGCCCACGAGGTGCACGTCGGCCTGCACCGTGCGTAGGATTTCGGGTTCGAGCAGCAGCTGGTTCAGGCCCAGGCGCGTCATGGCGTCCTGCTGCATGATGGCCACCACTTCGGTTGGAAAATATTCGCGGATATCGCCCAGCCAGCGGCTCACGCGCGGGGCGGAGCCGCCCAGGCCGGCCTTGCGCTCGGCCTTGTCGCCGTCGTAAAGAGCCGTGAGCACATCGTCCATGCGGCCGTAGTCGGGCGGCAAGGGCACGGCGTTGGCTGCATCGGCAGCGCTGCCAAGAACGAGTTTCCAGCGGGTGGAGGTGGATGAAGACATTGAAATTCAGGGATAAAAGGCCGTCATGCTGAGCGCAGCCAAAGCATCTCGCGTGCAATAGTGACTCAATCGTTTACAGAAAAATGGTTAGTAGTGGCACGCGAGATGCTTCGACTGCGCGGACACTAGATGAGCATGACTGTTCTGATTTTTTAAGGTAAAAAACTAGACCCCCAGTAACTCCCGCAGCCCCGGTAGCACGCGCAACCCGCGCTCCCAATCAAAATCGACTTCCGAAGCCGCTACCGGATTAGCTGCATCCGCTCCGGCCAGCTCCAGAATCTGCCGCCGCTCGGGCAGCGAGAAGTCGGTGAAGGCCCGACGGAGCAGGGGCACGATTTCGCGAAAAGTGTCCTCGTTCAGCTCGCCTAGCCACGTATCGAGCAGGTCGAATAATTCGCGGTGATGAATGAGCAGCAGGCCAGAGCCGCGAAGGAAGCCCTCAATCCAGGCGGTGGCGTAGTCGGTGGGCTGGGCAGGGGCCAGGGCCAGGCCAAGGGTGGTGGCCGTGGCGGCGGCATCGGCTTGCTGGGCGTCGAAGAGCAGGCGGGTGGCGGTACCGGCCAGCAGGCCGTTGGTGGCGGCGTGACGTTGCACGGCGGCCAGGGCGGCGTACCAGGCGGCCTCGTGCGCCTGGTTTTGGAGCAGGCGAATGGCTTGATGGGTGGCTTCGATGCGCTCCAATAATGCGCGGGCAGCATTGTAATCCAGCCCCGCGCAGGCGGCGGGCAGGCCGATGCACAGGCGCGGCACCAGCTGCTGCACCACCTGGGCCACCTGCTGCGTGTCGGTGCGGCGCACATTGCCGTAGCGCAGGACCAGGGCCAGTGGGGGCAGGGCGGCCAGCAGGTGCGTCACGTCGAGGGTGCTGGCCCCGATGGTTTCGAGCCGCGCCACCAGCGCCGGAATGGCCGGGCCGAGGTCGGCGCGCAGGGCCTCTTCGAGCAGCGTGCTCACGGCTTCGAGGCTGGTGGCTTCGGCGGCGCGGGCAGTGGCGCGGGCGGCCGCGGCGGCCAGTACGGTATTGCCCCAGCGGCCGGCTTCAATCACGGCCAGAGCCATTTCGGGCTCCCATTCCAGGGTCCAGATTTCGTGAAAGGTGCCGCGGGTGCCCGTCACCTCCTCCGGCTCGCCCCAATTGATATCGAGCAGGCGCAGGCGGTGCAGCAGGTGGCTGCGGTCGAGCTGGGCGGGCTGGCGCAGGTCCAAATCCAGGGGTTTGGACAGGGCTTCGGGCTTGAGGCTCAGGGTTTTTTGCTGTTGGGCCAAGTCCTGCTGCAAGGGGGTGGCCGGCAGGCCGGGGGGCACTTCGCCCAGCTTCACGCCAATCACCAATTCCTTGTGCACCAGGGCCAGCGGCTCGGCGTAGCCGCCGCCCAGAACGGCCACGGCGGCTTCCTGCAACTCATCGATGCCCGGCAGCGCCAGCCCGCGCACGGCGGCCAGGGCCGCCGCCAGCCGCACGCCCTCAATGGCGTGGGCCGACGACGCGTCCACGTCCTGCCCGCGCAGCAGGCGGGTAGCGCGCACCATCCAGTGCGTGAGCACTTCGGCCCTGGGCTCGGCAAACAGCAGCTCGTACCAGGCCGGCGACAGTACGCCCGCGCCGTAGCCCGAGCTGAAGGAAAGCCGCTCGTAGGTCCACGGAATCCAGGTGGTTTCGGTGGGCACTTTCTTCAGGCCTTTCAGTCGGGCCTTGTCTTCTTTTTTGAGCAGTTCGGTCCGCAAAACCGGGGCGTGCCAGGCCCCGCATACTACCGCCACGCGCGGGTAGCCCTGGGCCAGCGTGGCACGCAGGGTTTCGCGCATAAAGGCTTCGCGCAGCAGGGTTTCTGCGGTTTCGGGTCGGCGCAGCTCTTCGCGCAGGGTCGTCATCAGGTCGAGGACTACGGCGAAGGTGTCGGCATTGCCGGGGGCGTGTTCGAGATAGGTTTCCCACCACTGCTCGGAATCGGTGTAGCCGGCCAGGCGGGCGATGTAGGCCACGGGGTCGGACGCTACGCTGGGCGCTTCGCGTTCCGCTTCGCTTAAGGAGGAATTAGGAATGAAGAGTGAAGAATCGAGGTCAGCAGGCTCGGCTGCTTTTTCCTCAGAATTATCAGCCGAAAGCGAAACTTCCGGCACCACTAATTCCTCATTCTTCATTTCTAATTCTTCATTAAGTGTAGCGAAGCGAAGCGTCATTGGCAAGTCCATGCACCGCACGTGCGCGCCATTCCGGGCGCACCACTGCACCGCCTGCCACTCCGGCGAGAACGCTGCGAACGGCAAAAAAGACGCTTGGCCCTGCTGCTTCGGGTTGTACACCAGTAGCGCCACCGGCGGTACCAGCGCTGGATTAGTGGCCGTAGCCAGCGCCGCCTCGGCATCGGCGGGGCACTCCAGCAGCACGATGTCGGGCCGGAAATCATCGAGGGCGGCCACCAGGCTGGCGGCGCTGCCGGGGCCGTGGTGCCGGATGCCGAAGAGGCGCAGGTCGGTGGGCATGGGGAAGGAAAGCGGGACAGAACGCCGCATTGCTGGCGAAAGTAATGGCCCCAAAGGGCATTTACCCGTAATTGTAAGGGCAGAGCCAATTTTCGGTCTATTCTGCTGGCGGAACGTCGGCAAGCCTTATGGTTGTGTTAATTCATCGCCAAATCCCTGAATATATCCCGACATTGCTAGAACTTTAGCGCCCGCTTCGGGCTTCTTTTGCCCGGTTTTTTTCCTCGAAACCAATCCGCCTTCACCTTCGAAAACACTCCTCCCAATGAGCGCAACTCCCTCTAATTATTCGTTTGGCATGATTGGCCTCGGCACCATGGGCCGCAACCTGCTGCTGAACCTCGCCGACCACAATTTTGCCGTGGCCGGCTACGATAAAGATGCCGATAAAGTGGCCCTGCTGGGCAAAGAAGGCGCAGGCAAGCCCGTGGAAGGCTTTGCCGAGCTGCTGCCCTTCATCAACAGTCTCCAAACGCCGCGCTCGGTGATGATGCTGGTGCCCGCCGGCAAAATCGTGGACAGCGTAATCGACGAGCTGCGCCCGCTGCTGGCTCCCGGCGACATCATTATCGACGGCGGCAACTCCCATTTCACCGACACCGAGCGCCGCGCCAAGGCCTTGGAAGCCGAAGGCTTCCACTTCTTTGGCATGGGCGTGAGCGGGGGCGAAGAGGGGGCCCGCTTCGGCCCCAGCATGATGCCCGGCGGCGATAAAGTGGCCTACCAAGTAGTGCAGCCCATGTTTGAGGCCATCGCGGCCCAGGTTGATGGGCAGCCGTGCGTGACCTACATCGGCCCCGGCGCGGCCGGGCACTTCGTGAAAATGGTGCACAATGGCATCGAGTACGGCCTTATGCAGCTCATCGCCGAAACCTACGCCGTGCTGAAAACCGGCCTGGGCCTGGACAACGCCGCCATCGGCCAGGTGTTCACCCGGTGGAACGAGGGCCGCCTGCAGTCCTTCCTGCTCGACATCACGAAGGATATTTTCGGCTTCATCGCCCCGAATACCGACCATTTGCTGCTCGACGACATCAAGGACGAGGCCCGTTCCAAGGGCACCGGCAAGTGGACGTCGCAGGTAGCGATGGATTTGCAGCTGCCCATCACCACCATCGACACGGCCGTGGCCATGCGCGATTTGTCCAAGTACAAAGCCCTGCGCGAACAGCTGGCCGGCTTCTACGGCCCCAAAGCCGGCGCGCTTGCCGGCGAACACCAGGCGCTACTGACCCAGCTGGAACAGGCCTTCTATTTCAGCATGGTGATTACCTACGCGCAAGGGATGCAGCTGCTGGCCAAGGCCTCGGAAGAATTTGGCTACGACTTGCAGCTGGCCGAGATTGCTAAAATCTGGCGCGGCGGCTGCATCATCAGCTCGGGCTTCCTGAACGAGATTTACAACGCCTACCAAGGCACGCCCGACCTGGCCCACCTGCTGCTCGATGGGCAGGTGCAGGAGCTGGTGCAGGCGTCCGTCGGGGGCAGCCGCGCCGTGGTGTCGGCCGCCGTGCTAGCGGGCCTGGCCCTGCCGGCCTATTCGGCATCGCTGAGCTACTTCGATTCTTTCCGCACCGCCCGCATGCCTTCGAACCTGATTCAGGCCCAGCGCGATTATTTTGGGGCGCACACCTACGAGCTCATTGGCAAGGAAGGCGTATTCCACACGCAGTGGACCCCGGCGCACGAGGATGCTTCCAACAAAAAGAACGTGGAAGTGGGCGAGGAAGTGACAACGGAAAAACCCGTAATGCCGAACAATTAGGTTGTTATCAGTCACCAATAAAGAACGTCATGCAGAGCGGAGCGAAGCATCTTTACCGCAGTAGTAATTCAATCGAAAGGATTAGTTGAGCAGTAAAGATGCTTCGCTGCGCTCTGCATGACGTTCTGCCTGAAGTACGCTTTCTGAATCAAAAACCTACGCCAAAACACCCCAAACGGCATGACCAGCCAAGAAAAAAACCAGCCCACCATTTTCGTCATCTTCGGCGGAACGGGCGATTTGAACGCCCGCAAGCTCTCGCCGGCGCTCTACAACCTGTTTCTGGACGGGTACCTGCCCGACCAGTATGCCATCATCGGTACGGGCCGAACCCAGCTCACCGACGAGGTATTTCGCGACAATCTGTTGGAAGATATCAACCAGTTTTCGCGCAATGGCAAGGCCAAAGAGGAGGCCTGGGCCATTTTCGCGCCGCACATTTACTACCAGGTGGCCGACGTGAAAAACGCCGCCACCTACCAGGCGTTTGGCGACCGCATCGCGGCGCTGGAGCAGGAATGGGGCACCAAGCCGAACGTGATTTACTACCTGGCGGTGGCCCCCGAATTCTTTCCGATTATCGCCACCAACATTGCGGCGAGCAACCTGGCGGCCGACCCTGACCGCACGCGCATCGTGATTGAAAAGCCGTTTGGGCACGATTTGGAATCGGCCCGGGAGCTGAACGCGCTGCTGGCCCAGCATTTCAACGAGTGCCAGATTTACCGCATCGACCATTACCTGGGCAAGGAAACGGTGCAGAACATCATGGCCTTCCGCTTCGCCAATGCCTTACTGGAGCCGCTCTGGAACCGAAACTACATCGAGCACGTCCAGATTTCGGTGACCGAGCAGCTGGGCGTGGGCGACCGCACCGGCTACTACGACGGGGCCGGGGCCCTGCGCGACATGATTCAGAACCACTTGCTCCAGCTCCTGTGCCTGGTGGCCATGGAGCCGCCCGTGGACTTCACCGCCGACGAAGTGCGCAACCGCAAGGTGGACGTGCTCAACGCCATGCGCCGCTTCAGTGCCGATGAGGTGCGCGAATCGACCGTGCGCGGGCAGTACGGCGCGGGCTGGATGGAGGGCAAAGAAGTGCACGGCTACCGCGAGGAAAACGAAGCCAACCCGCATTCCAACACCGAAACCTTCGCGGCGGTGAAGTTTTTCGTAGACAACTGGCGTTGGCACGGGGTACCGTTCTACGCCCGTACTGGCAAGCGCATGCACCGCTCGGCGTCCATCATCACCATCCAGTTTAAGGATGTGCCGCATTCCATATTCCCGACCGAAACCGCCGAGAGCTGGCAGCAAAACCGCCTCATTATCAGCATTCAGCCCGAAATGAGCATCCGCCTGCAAGTGCAGGCCAAGCGCCCCGGCCTCGACATGATGCTCAACACCGTGGACATGGTGTTTGACTACGACGGCACCTACGACAACCAGGCTCCCGAAGCCTACGAAACCCTCCTGCTCGACACCATGCTCGGCGACCAGACCCTGTTCATGCGCGGCGACCAGGTAGAAGCCGCCTGGGACCTGGTAATGCCCATTCTGAACTCCTGGCAGGGCCGCACCAGCCAAAGCTTTCCCAACTATTCGGCCGATTCGTGGGGTCCGGAGCTGGCCGAAGCCCTCATTGCCCGCGACGGTTTCCATTGGTTCTCGCTGCCCCTCACCACCCGCAAATAGCCCATGGCCCACCAGCACATTTATTCCTCGGTAGCAGCCGTTCTGCACGGCCTGGCCGACTTTTTTGTGGCCCAGGCCCGAGCCGGCGTGGCGGCGCGCGGCCGGTTCACGGTAGCGCTGTCGGGCGGCAGCTCACCCAGGCAACTATACGAGCTGCTGGCCTCCGAAGCGTACCGCGGCCAAGTGTCCTGGGCGGAAGTCTATTTCTTTTTCGGTGATGAGCGCGACGTGCCCGATACCGACCCGCAAAGCAATTACCTCATGGCCAAAACGGCCCTGCTGGACCCGCTTAGCATCCCACCCGCCCATGTCTTCGGCATAAACACCGCCCTGCTGCCCGCCGAGGCAGCCCAGGCTTACACCGAAGCCATCCAGGGCTTTTTCGGCTCCGAACAGGTGTGCCTCGATTTGGTGCTACTGGGGCTGGGCGATAATTCGCACACGGCTTCGCTATTCCCGCACACCGCCGTGCTGCACGTTGCCACGGCCAGCGCCGAGGAGGTTTTCGTTGAAGAATTTCAGGCCCACCGCATCACGCTCACCGCCCCGCTGATTAATCAGGCGCACGCTGTAGTTTTCCTCGTGTACGGGGCCGGTAAAGCGGCGGCCGTGCAGTCGGTAATCAACGGTGACCGGGATATTGAGCAGTACCCCGCGCAGCTGATTGCGCCCGTGGGAGGCGAGTTGCACTGGTTTCTGGACGAAGCCGCCGCGGCGAAGCTGCTCAAGGAATAAGCCGCAGTTTGCGACGGAAAAGGCCGTCATGCTTATCTGGCGTCCGCGCAGCCGAAGCATGACGGCCTTTCTCTTTTCAGCGGACCTGTTTACGGCAACTCCGCAAACCCTGCCGCGGCCACCGGCTCCGCGCCAGCGCGCCATACTAGCACCTCTGCGCCCCGCGTCACCACGGCCGCTTTTGCCAGGCCCAGAAAGAGCCCCTGCTCCACAATGCCGGGAATCTGCTGGAGCTGCCGCGCTAGGCCTTCCGGGTCGGGCAGCATCTCGAAGTGGCAGTCTACCAGCAGGTTGTTCTGGTCGGAATGAGCCAATTCGCCGGGCTTCAGTTTATTGACCCGCACCACCGGCGCTCCCCCGAGGTCGGCCACGGCATCCAGCACCCAGGGCAGGGCGAAGGGCACGACTTCGAGCGGCAGCGGGAACCGGCCCAGCTGCGCCACCACCTTCGTCGAATCGGTTATAACCAGCATGTAATCGGAAGCCGTGGCGATGATTTTTTCACGCAGCAAAGCGCCACCGCCGCCTTTTATCAAGCGAAGCTGCGAGTCCAGCTCATCGGCTCCGTCCACGGTCAGGTCGAAGCGCAGGCCCCGGCGGGGTTCCAGCAGCGGAATGCCGACCTGGCGAGCCAGGGCATCGCTGGCCTGGGAAGTGGCCGTGGCTCGCACCTTCAGGCCAGCCTGCACCCGCGCGCCGAGCTGGGTGATGATATGCGCGGCCGTGCTGCCGGTGCCCAGGCCCAGCACCATGCCGTCGCGCACCCAGCGGAGGGCGGCGGCAGCGGCGCGTTGCTTTTCCAGGTCTAAAAGGTCGGGGCTGGCGGGGGGGGGCGTGCTCATGTTGGAAGTAGTTGGCGGAGAAGTTGGGGTTCAGTTTCGCCACCAAAGTTGGAGGTTATTAGCCAACTGCCAGCACGTGGCCGGGTTTTCTGGTGCCCAGTCTACCGGATTGCTTCGCCTAAATTTTGCCTGACTAACTCCATTGATGAAAAATCCGGCTTTGCTGCCCGCCGAACTACGCCACATTGCGCACGGGTAACCATTCACCGGATAATTCATCAATAAGTTTTTGCAACTGAGTTGCTTGCTGTGGGGCCTCTGGCAGTGGAAAGCCATGAGCTAGTTGATTGCGGCCGGAAAGCAGCTTTTTTGCTTGCTCGAAATGCTCATAGGAAAGGTCGGCTTCCGAATACAGATAATCGAGCAATGCCCATACCGACGATTGTTCCAAGGGAAGGTCCATGCTTTCGGCGTGGCGGCGCAGCAATGCTTCAAAGGCCGACCATAGCAGCAGAATAGCCGCTTCCGATTCGCCCGACTCGCCCAAGTGTTTGGCCTGCGCAATCCGCTGGACAATGCTGGCCCAGGAAATAGGGGACTGTGGCAAGGGACCTGCTTCGGTGTCAGGCCCGGTATTAACGAACAGAAAACGCCAGCCAGCTTGCCGGTTTACCAATTCAGCAACCTCTCGGAGGCGGCTGATGGAAACAGGTTGTTTGGTATTATTAGCTACAATTAGGAGATGTTGTCCTTCTTTTTCAGCCAGTAGGTCAGGCACGTAGCCGTATAAATCAAAAGGTACGCTTTCCATATCGGCGGGTATAGATACGGTATACCCTTGCTGTTTATACTTTTCAGCTAATGCAATAACCTGAATGTCGTGTTGGCGTTGCGAAGAATTCATAGATAAGATTCAATTGCTTGGGAGGTGGAAACACGGACATACACGAACTCTTGGCCTGTGGCCAGGGCCGAAATGACAAGAAGCGGCAAGCGGACTAAATCGAAGGTGTCAGTAATGGGCCGTCGATGACTGTCTACGTCGGTTACGTAGTTGTCGTCAACGTAAACGACGCCGTTTAATCCATCCTGAATTGGCTTAATAATGTTGTCGATATCAGCGGGACGCTCTCCGCAAAAGTAAACGAGTGTCAATTGGCAGGGCGTATCAAGAGCAGCTTGAGCGCCCCATGCTTTGCGTGCCGTATCTGCTACGAACTGTTTCCAGCGCTGTCGTTTTGTGGCATCTTTTGACTGATGTGCAATTGGACGACGCAACAATAGAAATTCAACAAGCATACGCCTATAAGACAGTGGTTTAAATTTAACAATAGTTAGGTGTAACTACGCCACCACTTCCCTACACGCCCGGTACAAATCCTTCCAGCCCTCGCGCTCCTTCACCACGGTTTCGAGGTATTCGAGCCAGACTACGCGGTCGGGGGTGGGGTCTTTGATGACGGCCCCGGTGAGGCCGGCGGCCAGGTCGTGGGCGCGCAGGGTACCATCGCCGAAGTAAGCGGCCAGGGCCAGGCCGGTATTCATAACGGAGATAGCCTCGCCGGTGCTGAGGGTGCCGGTGGGCGACTTGAGTTTGGTTTTGCCGTTGTCCGTCACGCCGGCGCGCAGCTCGCGGAAGATGGTGACGAGGCGGCTGATTTGCTCCAGCGCGGGGGCTTCGACGGGCAGCTGAAGGGCTTGGCCTTGCTTGGCCACGCGGGTTTGCACGATGTGAACTTCCTCGGCCAGGGTGGCGGGCAGGGGCAGCACCACGGCGTTGAAACGGCGGCGCAGGGCGCTACTCAGCTCGTTCACGCCCCGGTCGCGGTCGTTGGCGGTGGCGATGACGTTGAAGCCCTGAGTGGCCTGGATTTCGGTGCTCAGCTCGGGGATGGGCAGCACCTTTTCGGAGAGCATGGTGAGCAGGGTGTCCTGCACGTCGCTGGGGATGCGGGTGAGCTCCTCGATGCGCACCAGCTGGCCGGTTTCCATGCCTTTGTAGAGCGGGCTAGGCACCAGAGCGGCCAGGGATGGGCCTTCGGCGAGCAGGCGGGCGTAGTTCCAGGAGTAGCGGAGGCTGTCTTCGGCGGTGCCGGCGGTGCCCTGCACCAGCAGGTTGGTGTGCCCGCTGATGGCGGCCGTGAGGTGCTCCGAAACCCAGCTTTTGGCCGTGCCGGGCACGCCGAGCAGCAGCAGGGCCCGGTCGGTGGCCAGAGTAGCCACGGCAATTTCCATGAGTCGCCGCTGGCCGATGTACTTCGGCTCAATTTCAAAACCGTTATCTAGCTTGCCGCCCAACAAATACGTGACCACGGCCCAGGGCGAGAGCTGCCAGCCGGGCGGCTTGGGGCGGTCGTCGGTGGCACGGAGGGCAGTTAGTTCTTCGGCGTAGAGGTCTTCGGCGTGGGGGCGGAGCAGGGTAGGCGTCATTTTTTATAGGGAATGGGGGTAGGAGGGTGTGGGGGTAGGAGTTGGAAGCACGTCATGTAGAGCGCAGCGAAGCATGTTACCTGCCACCACTAAACCTGACGATTGGTATACTTAGAGGCTATCCGAATAGGGTTTTAACATCACCCAAAAAGACAATTGTACCACGTAATTCTGGCGCAGGCCAAATGAAGCATAGCCAGGTAATTTTCCGGCTTTTTGGCCCAGCGAATGAGCAAATGGCGAAAGCGGTTGA
>JBBQSQ010000060.1:0-22132 GCA_038213745.1 Cytophagales bacterium | reverse complement strand
GCTTTCCATTAAAAAAGGGATTGGTCACTTTATGATGCTGGTCGCTGAGAGAGGATGGATTAGCTACGCTGTCCTTCGGGTGCCGCGGTCCGCTACGCTCCCCTCGCAATGACAAACGGTGCCCCTACTCCGCCAGCCCTGCGCTCCGCCGCAGCTTCTTCAGCTGTTGGCGCACCTCTTTCACGCGCTCATCGAAGCCGTCGGGGTCGTAATTCACCGCCTCCACGTCGAGTTGTTCGAGCAGGTCCATCAGGTCGTTGGCGTGGTCGGTGCGGGTGCCGGCGGGCATGGTCACGTAGGTCATTTCGGACCATAGCAAGGCCAGCAGGCGGGTGCCGTCCTCGTTGCGCATCTGCATTTCGAGCACCAGATTGGAGCTGTCGAAGTGAATAAGCTGGCTGCAAATGTGTACTTCCGTGCCTTGGTTGGCCGGCTTGAGGTAGCTAATGTGGTGCTTCGTGATGACCCAGGCGGCGTGTTGCTCCCGGGCCAGTTCGCCCATGTTCAACGCGTAATGCGCGGTGGTGTGGTCCTCGCGGGCATTGAGGAAATAGTCGAAGTAGCGGGCGTTGTTGAGGTGGCCCAGCATGTCGCAGTCCTGGAAGTGGACGCGGTGCCGGGTTTCGGGCGTCTGGATGAGGTGGGCCATGGGGTGTGGGTAGGAGGGTATAGGGGCAAAGGTCGGGAACCGTCCCTCATGCCGAGCGTAGCCGGGGCATCTCGCTCGCATCGTTGCAATCAGCGGTAATTGCTGCGGCACGCGAGATGCCTCGGCTACGCTCGGCACGACGTTCTATCCTCCTACCGTAAAAACTACTCGGCACGCCTAATACTCTGCGGAAAATTCCCTACCTTTTACCGCCTAAAATTCCCGCCCCATGTTCTCGCTTACTCCCGACCGTTCCGCCGTGCTTCAGGCGCTGGCCGACACTTTTATTCCCGCCCTACCTGGCGGCAGCCCCGCCGGCGCTTCCGGCCTGAACCTGGAGAAGTTGCAGGACGCCATCCGGGAGCAGCCGGCGGGAGCGCAGGCCGAGTTCGGCAAGCTGCTCGACCTCCTGGAAAAGCCGCTGCTGGGCCTCACCTGGTTTGGGCCCCTGAAGCCTTTCCGCAAGCTGGAACCTACGCAACGCGAGCAGCTGCTGCAAAGCTGGGCATCGTCTAACGTGCCGCAGCTGCGCAAAGGCTTCCATGCGCTGCGCAAGCTGTGCACGCTGCTTTACTACGGCGGCAGCATGGCGGAGGTGCCGGCTGCCTGGGGCTCCCTCGGCTACCCCGGCCCCGACGACCGGCCCGTGGACACGCCCAAGCCCATCCGGACCCTTCGGCCCGAGGCCGACACCACCTACGAGTGCGACGTGCTAATAATTGGCTCAGGCGCGGGCGGCGGGGTGGTGGCCGGCGAGCTGGCCGAGGCCGGGTACGATGTGCTGGTCATCGAAAAAGGCCCCTACTGCCACGGCTGCGACTTTACGCAGCGCGAAGTAGACATGCTGGGCAAGCTCTACGACGCCAAAGGCACCCTCGCTACCCAGGACGGCAGCATCGGCATTCTGGCCGGCTCCTGCCTGGGCGGGGGCACCACCGTGAACTGGGCCGGGGCCTTCCGCACCCCCGACTACGTGCTCCAGGAATGGGCCCGCGAGCACCAGGCCCCCCACTTCACCACCCTCGAATTCAAGGAAAGCATCAACGCCGTGGCCCGCACCATTGGCGTGAACACCAACTACGCCCGCCACAACGGCCAGAACCAGGCCCTCTGGGATGGCTCGACCAAGCTGGGCCAGGAAGTGAAGCTGATTCCGCGCAACGAAAAGGGCCTGACGGACTCGGACAGCCACTTTCGCAGCCTCGGCTACTCCTCCCTGGGCGATGCCCACGGCATCAAGCAGGGCACGCTGAACACGTATCTGCTCACCGCTTTCGAGCACGGGGCCCGCATTCTGGCCGATACCAAAGTCGACCGCGTGACCATTGCGCAAGGCAGCGCTACCGGTGCCGAAGCCGTGCACACCACCGAGGACGGCCATCAGGTACAAATTACCGTGAAGGCAAAGCGCGTGGTGGTGGCCGGCGGGGCCATCCAGACGCCCGCCCTGCTGCTGCGCTCCGGCCTCAAGCACCCGCACCTGGGCCAGCACCTGCACCTGCACCCGACGGTGATTGTGGCCGGCCGCTACCCCCAGGCCATGAACTCCTGGCACGGTCCGAGCATGAGCGTGGTCAACGACAACTTTACGATGCTGCACGGCACCAACTTCGGGGCCAAGCTCGAAACGCCCCCCACCCACCCCGGCCTGCTGAGCATGGTGCTGCCCTGGCGCTCGGGCAAGCAGCACCACGAGATGATGCGCGACGCCGACCACCTGGGCTCGTTCATCGTGCTCACCCGCGACCGGGAGGGCGGCCGCGTGAGCATCGACAAAAACGGCATGCCGCTGATTGACTACACGTTGTCGGATTTCGACCGCGCCAACATGCTGGAGGGCGTGCGTGCCGCCGCGCAGATTCACGCGGCGGCCGGGGCCCACACCATTTACCTGCCCCACGGCACGCTGCCCACGCTACTGGTTGAAAATGGCCAAATCACCAACCCTGCCCTGCTCGACCAATTGCCCCACCTGAGTTGGAAGCCCAACCAATTCGGCCTCTACAGCGCCCACCAAATGAGCACCTGCCGCATGGGCGGCGACGCGGCCACCCACCCGCTCAAGCTCAACGGCGAAACCGTGGAGGTACAAAATCTCTTCGTGGCCGACGGCTCGGCCTTCCCGGCCTGCAGCGGCGTTAACCCCATGCTCACCATCATGGCGCTGGCCCATTTCACGGCGCAAGGCCTGAAAAACCCGGTAAAGCAGGCAGCGCATGCGGTACCTTTGGCCTCGACAACAGGCCAGTATGCGACGCACCCTTAACGAAAAAACCCTCCGACGGCTCACCACGGCCGTCTTTTTTGGCAGCTTGATACTAGTGGGCCTGCTCCTGCACCGGGGCTATGGCATTGGCTGGGATGAACCAGCCGACCGCGAAAGCGGCTTCATTAGCCTGCGCTACGTGGCGAAAATCCTGGCTCCCTCTGTGCTGGAGCAAGGGCATTTTACGAACCTGCCCGAACTGGCTACCTACCAGGAAGCCGACCACGGCGTGGCCTTTCAGCTGCCGATGGCGGTGATGGAAATCATCTTTTTTCGGCACGATATCCAGGGCGCTTACTGGATGCGCCATCTGCTGTGCTTCGCCGTCTTCGTGCTCGGCGTCTGGGCGGTCTACCGGCTGGGAACCGAACGGTTCGGCAGCTGGCGCTGGGGCCTGGTGGGCGCGGCGCTGCTGGTGCTCTCGCCCCGGATTTTCGGCGAGGCCTTCTACAACCACAAGGATGTGGTGTTTATGAGCTTGTTCGCCCTGGGCGTCTTCACGCTGCTGCAATTTCTTCGCCGGCCTAGTCTGCGGTGGGCTTTGGTGCACGCCTTGGTAACGGCCCTGGCGGTAGACGTGCGCATTATGGGGCTGTACCTAGGCGCTCTTACCGGGGTGGCAATGCTGTTGGAAATGCGGGCCCGGCCGTTGCGGCGCCCCGCTATTTTGCGCACGTTTTCGGTGTATGTGCTCACGGCCGGCCTGCTGGTGGTGCTGTTTTGGCCCTACCTGTGGGAAGCCCCCGTGCAGCGGCTGTGGGCATGCTTCCGCAGTTTTCGGCACTTCCGGATGGACATTCCCGTGTTTTACCTCGGAAAGATGTTGACTTCCGAGCACCTGCCCTGGCATTACTTGTCGGTCTGGCTGCTGGTCACCACGCCGGTTGTTTATACGGTGCTGTTTGTGGGCGGGGCCGGGGCGGTTTTAACAAAACTTTTCCGGACGCCCGCGGCATTGTTGGGCCGCGTAGCCGGGCGGCGCGACTTGCTTTTCGGGGCCTGGTTTCTGGGGCCGCTGGTCATTATCGTGGCAGTCAACTCGGTGGTGTACGATGGCTGGCGACACGTCTACTTCATCTACCCGGCGTTTCTGCTCTTGGCGGTGCGGGGCCTGCGCATGGGCGTGTTGGCCTGGCGGGCCACCGCACCTTCATCGGCCGGGCGGCGGCTGGGGCTGGCGGCCGGGACCCTGCTGGTGCTGGGCACGGGCCACACGGCCATCCGCCAAGCGGCAGAGTATCCCTATCAATACGCTTATTTCAGCTTCCTACCAGGCCCTGCCGCAGGCCAGCTCTTTGAGCGGGACTATTGGGGCATCTCGGGCATCAACGGCTTGGAGTGGCTGCTGGCCCACGACCGCCGCGCCCCCATTGCCATCAGCGACACCTCGTATTGCGAGTCCCTGGTAGGCAACAACTTGCTGTTGCTTTCGCCGGCCGGGCGCGCCCGGGTTCGGTTGGTGCACCATTCCCAGGCCCGGTATTTTTTTGGTTTCTACCGCTGGCACCCGGCCCCGTACGACGCGTCCTACGGCACCCCGATTCACGAAATCCGGGCGGGGGGCCTGCCCATTCTCACGGTGTTCCGCCGCCGCGACTAGCCACTATGGCTTGCGGAGCAATTCAACTGCAAGCGCCCCACCCGCCTAACTTTGGGCCATGACTAACGGCCCCGCATGCGCACATTAAACCTTTTAAAGTCGCGCCGGGCGGCCACCACGCTGTTTTTTGGCGGCCTTATTCTGTTGGGCATTTGGCTGGTGCGCGACTACGGCATGGGCTGGGACGAACCCACCGACCGCCTCACCGGCTACATGAGCCTGCGCTACGCGGCCCAGCAACTGGCTCCCGGCATCATTGCAGCCGGCCACTTCACGGGCATCCACGACCTGCTCACTAATATTGATGCCGACCACGGCGTGGCCTTTCAAATGCCGCTGGCCGTGCTGGAAATCGTGTTCTTCCGCCACGACCTGCGCGGCGCTTACTGGATGCGGCATTTGCTGTGCTTCGGTACGTTCGTGCTCGGGGCCTGGGCGGTGTACCGGCTCGGGCGGGAGCGATTTGCCAGCTGGCGCTGGGGGCTGGTGGGCGCGGCGCTGCTGGTGCTGTCGCCCCGCATTTTTGCCGAGGCCTTTTATAACACCAAAGACTTAGCTTTTCTCAGCCTGTTCGCCGTGGCCGCGCTCACGCTCACGCGGCTACTGCGGCGGCCCACGGCAGGGCGCGCTTTGCTGCACGCCCTCGTCACGGCCCTGGCCATTGATGTGCGAACCATGGGCATTCTGCTGCCGGCGCTCACCGGCGCGTTTGGCGTGCTGGAGTGGCTGTATCGGCCGGCGCGGCGGCAGCAGCTGGTGCGCGCCCTGGCCTGTTATTTCCTTGCGTTTTTCCCGCTGGTGGTGCTGTTTTGGCCTTATTTATGGGAAGCGCCGCTGACGCGCTTCTGGGCGTGCTTTGGCAGCTTCCGCCGCTTCCGCCAAACCCTGAACGTGTTTTACCTGGGTCAGATGGTGTCGTGCCAGCGGCTGCCCTGGCACTACCTCTCGGTCTGGCTGCTGGCCACCACACCGGTGGTCTACACGGTGCTGTTTGTGGCCGGGGCGGGTGGTGCACTACGGGGTTTGCTGACCCGGCCGGCGGCGTGGCTACGCCAGGTAGCCAACCGGCGCGACCTGTTGTTTGGGGTCTGGCTATTGGGCCCGTTGGTGCTGGTGGTGGCTATTCAATCAGTAGTTTACGACGGCTGGCGGCACGTTTACTTCATTTACCCGGCCTTTGTGCTGCTGGCCGTACGCGGCTTGCGGGCGGGCGTGCAGGCCTGGCAGGTGGCGGCGCCGGCTTCCGCTACCCGGCGGCTGGGCTTGGTGGCCGGGCTGCTGCTGGCGCTCGGGGTTGCCCATACGGCGTTTCGGCAAGTCAACGACCATCCGTATCAGTACGTTTATTTCAGCTTTTTGCCCAGGCCAGTGGCGGGCCAGCTATTTGAGCGCGACTACTGGGGCGTATCGGGCCGCGATGGCCTGGCCTGGGTGCTGGCCCACGACCGCCACGCCACCATTACCATCAGCGATACTTTCCCGCACAAGGACCTGCTCGGCAACAACGCCCTGCTCCTGCCCACGGCCGACCAGGCCCGCCTGCGGTTTGTGTCCTCTAAGCAGGCCAATTATTTCATCGGCCTCTACCGCTGGCACCCGGCTCCGTACGACGCCAGCTTCGGCACCCCGGTGCACGAAATCCGGGTTGCGGGCCTGCCCATCCTCACCGTGTTTCGCCGCTGAGGGGTTGCCGGCAATTGCTCGCGTTTGGATGACTAGAGGCCGTCAATCCAGCCTTGCAGCACCACGTTTCTCGCGTTTGAATGCACCCGGGCACGGCTTCCTGCGTATTGGTTGAAATATTGCCATTTCTGTACCTATGCGCTCCGTTCGACTTTCCGTGCTGCTGGCCCTGAGCCTGACCGCCGCTAGCTGCTCCATTTTCCGGCACCGCGACAAGCCCGCGCCCGTCATCGAAACCGTGCGCACCGCCGATTCGCCCACCCCGCCCACCGCGGCCCGCGACCTGGCCGATGTCATGGCCACCGACCTTGAGCTCACGCCCGACCAAACCAGCCAGGTCCGCACCATCCTCAACGGCACCGTGGCCCAGGCCAACACCGCCAAGGAGAAATTTCCGCCCAAATCTCCGCAGCTTCTCACCGAGCTCAAGCGCATCAATACCACTTCGCAAAACGAGCTGCGCGTGGTCCTCGGCCCCGCCAAATTCAAGCAGCTGCAAGCCAATCAGCACAAAATGGCCGCCGAGATGCAGCAGCGGCAGAAGTAGCCCGCCGTTTTCTTACGGCTGCTCCGGCTCCGGGGCCAGCAGCAGCGGCGCTACGTCGGTGTCGTCGTACACGTCGGCCAAGGGCAGGCGCAGGTTTAAATCCGGGATTTCCAGCACATCGGCCGGGTCGCTCAGCACTTCGTAAATCCATTGGTTGGCCTCGTCGCGTCGGAACCACTCCAGCACCCACGCCGTCTGCGAAACCAAAATGTAGTGCCGCAACGATGGTAACTTCTTGTATTGTTTGAATTTACGGCTGCGGTCGTAGTCCGCCGTGGAGGGCGACAGCACTTCCACAATCAGCACCGGCTGGCGCACCAGGTAGGGGTCGCGGCGGTCGGCCGGGTCGCAGCTCACCACCACATCGGGATAGGTATAGTGAAAATCGTCTTGCACGGCCAGCCGCACATCTTCCATAAACACCTGGCACCCCTTGCCCCGCAGACCAGTTCGCAGGGCAAAGGCAACGTTTTGCGTAATTAGATTATGCGATTTGGTGCCGCCCGCCATGGCAAAAATATCGCCGTCGAAATACTCGTGACGCACTTCGCTGCGCGCTTCTAGTTCAAAATATTCCTCAGCGGTGTAGCGGTGCCGAATCTCGGGCCGTCCCATAATTACTCAGAAAAAATCTCCGTTTAAATGTAAAGATTACCGCAGCACCGACCTCATCGTTGCTTTTTTTGAAGAGCAAGACTTAGAAGCGCTGCAAACACAGGCGATAAAAAGGGCGGTCATGCTAAGTGGAGTCGAAGCATCTCTACCGCGCAAGTAATTAGTTTGCTATTGCGGTAAAGATGCTTCGGCTGTGCGGACGCCAGATGAGCATAACGGCTTATCTAGATGGCCTCTAAGAGCTTACAAAAGCTCAGAGCCCTACAAATACTTCACCAGCAGCCCAATCAGCTTCTGCACCCGGCCGGTGTAGGGCGGGTACATGGCCTTGATGCCGGTGAAGCCCACGCGCTGCCGCATCACGCCCTTTTCGTTGCTGAACGCCAGGAAGCCCGAGTGGCCGTGCGCCTTGCCCAAGCCGCTGTTGCCCACGCCGCCGGTGGGCAGCTCGGGGTGGGCAAAGTGCAGCACCGTTTCGTTTACGCCCGCGCCACCGGCCGAGATGTTTTCGAGCAGATAGCGGCGGTTCTCGGCGTTGGTGCTGAACACGTACTGGGCCAGCGGCTTGAGGCGGGCGTTGACGTAAGCCGCCGTCTCGCTCAGGTTTTTGAACGTGAGCACGGGCAGCAGCGGGCCGAAAATCTCCTCTTCCAGTACCCGGGCATTGGCCGGCACATTGGTCAGAATGGTGGGTTCGATGTAGTTTTGGGCCTCATCAACCGCGCCGCCGGCGGCCACGGTGGCCCCCTTGGTTTGGGCATCTTCCAGCAGGCCGGCGAGGCGGGCAAAGTGGTGCCGGTTCACCACGCGGGCCAACGAATCGGACTGCTCAATGCCGGCCCCGGCGGGGTTGTAGGCCCGCTGAATGGCGGCCGTGAGCTCCGTGAGCAGGGCGGGCTGCACGCTTTCCTGCACCAGCAGGTAGTCGGGGGCCACGCAGGTCTGGCCGTTGTTCAGGAATTTGCCCCACACAATTTTCTCGGCCGCGTCGCGCAGGTTGGCGGTGGCGTCCACCACGGCAGGGTTTTTACCGCCCAGCTCCAGCGTCAGGCCCGAAAGATGCACGGCGGCGGCGCGCATCACAATCTTGCCCACCTCCGGGCTGCCCGTGAAGAAAATATGGTCCCAGGGCAGCTTCAGCAGCTCAGTGGCCACCTCCTTATCGCCTTGCAGCAGCAGCACTTCATCGGGCCGAAACAGCTCCTCGCACATCTTTTCGAGCAGCGCCGAGGTAGCTGGCGTCTGCTCGGCGGGCTTGATAACCACCGCGTTGCCGGCCGCGATGGCCGAAATCAGCGGCCCCACGGCCAGGTAAAACGGGTAGTTCCAGGGCGAGATAATCAGGACCACGCCCTTAGGCTCCACCTGCACCCAGGAGCGGGTGCCCAGCAGCGCCATGCTTACGCCCACTTTGCGCGGAGCCATCCACTTTTTCAGGTGGCTTATGGTGTGCTTGAGCTCCACCAGCGACGTCCATATTTCGGTGAGGTCGGTTTCGGCCGGGGGCTTGCGAAAATCTGCGAACAGGGCCGCCTGAATGTCGGTGCGGTGGGCGTGCAGCCAGCTGCTGAGCTGTTGCAGGCGGGCGCGCCGGGCGGCCAAACCCTCCTGGCGCAGCGCGGGCGCGCGCAGGCGCAGGGCCTCAAACTGTGCCTGAAACGAATTATTCTCCGGGGGCGAACCCACCGCGCCGGGCGCGGCACTGGGCACTGAAACAGCAGGTTGCATATGCAGGGGCATTCGTGTAGCCGGCCACCACGGCCCAGCCTCGCTGAAAGATACGCGGCTTGCACAATATTCCGGGCCGCTAGCCGTCTGCGCGCGCACGCCGGCTCATTTCCGGTACCTTATTCACCCAATGTGAAGCCGGTGTTACCTTTGCAGATTATTATGCGGGCGGAAGCTTGCGCATTTTTCCTTCTGCTATCTGCCCGCCGGCCCCGGCCATAGGGCTATGCCGCTGCTATTATACCCTTGTTTTTCGTGAATTCTCTTTACCCTCGTCGCGCTTCGCGGCTATTTGCTGCGCTAACCCTAGGCCTGACCTTCGCTTCTCCTTGCTTTGCTCACGCTGCCACCAGCGCTGATTCGACTACTACCGAGACCTGTTTTGCCCGGCCCGACACCCTTCGGGCCGCCGCCATGGCCGACACGCTGCCCACCCGGTCAGGGGCCAGCGCCGCGCCGCTGGCGCGTCCACTAACGATGCTGGCCGACTCGCTCCCGCCGCACATTCATCCGCGCGATGCGCAGGGCCGCCTCACCGATTACACCGTGGCCCCCGGCGTAACCTGGCACTACGACAAGCCCAAGCCCTTTCGCTGGGCCTTCCACATTCCACGCGATTTGGGCCAGTTCCCCGGCTATACGTTTCGCAAGGAGAATACCGGCGTGCTCACGGGCCTCGTGGTGAGCTCGGTGGCGCTGTGGGTGGCCGACCAAGCCATTGTGAATGGGGCGCAGGACCTCGGCCGCTCCCTCAACCTCACCGCCAAGAGCACCCAGCGCACGCTGGTGCACGTTCCGTTCAGCGTGGGGTCCGTCAATCTGCCCTTCGAATTCAACGTGCCGGACAACCTCAACAGCACGTTTTATTTCCTCGGCGATGGCTGGACGCACCTGACCGTGGCCAGCAGCTTCTGGATTTACGGCGGCATCAAAAAGGACAACCGCGCCCTGCAAACCTCCAGCCAGCTCGGCGAAGCCATTTTCAGCACCGGCCTGGTGGTGCAGGCCCTTAAGCGCCTCACGGGCCGCCAAAGCCCCTACGTGGCCACCAAGGACCGCGGCGAATGGCACCTCTTCCCGTCCTACAACCGCTACCAGAACTTCGTCCCGAACTACGACGCTTTCCCCACCGGCCACCTGGCCACGGCCATGGCCACGGTCACGGTCATCGCCGATAACTACCCCGAGTACCACTTCATTCGCCCGCTGGGCTACTCGCTGATGGGCCTGCTGGGCTACTCCATGCTCAACAATGGCGTGCATTGGGCTTCCGATTACCCCATTGGCATTGCCCTGGGCTACGCCTTTGGCAAGATTGCCGTGCGCAACGGCCGCACCCGCGTGGAGGTGGCCGAGGACCCCGCCGCCGCTCACGGCACGGGCCTGGCTCCACCCCGCCGGCCGCAGCCCTGGTACCGCCGGGGCAACTTATCCCCCTACAACTACGGCCCATTCACGGGCGCTTCCTGGTCGTTGCGCTGGTAGCACCGGCCAGCCGCCAGTTGGGCCACAAACGCAAAGAAGCCCGCTCCTGGTTTGGAGCGGGCTTCTTTGCGTTTGTGGCAAGAGCTTATTTGAACAAGCCTTTTTTCACGGTGCGGTTGCCGTTTTCATCGATTTTGATTTTCGTGCCATCGGCCCGCTTGATTTTCACCGAGCCGTCGTCGTCGCGTTTGATTTTAGCGCCGTTTTCGTACTTGGTTTTCTTGTCGCCGTCGCCCTCACGCTCCATTTTCTTTACCAGTGAACCCTGACCAACGCTGCTTCCCGTACGCGGCACGGCCGTGGTTACCACCACCGGAGCCAGCGAGTACGGGCCGTCGCCGTAGTTGGCGCGGTTGGCCGAGTATGAATTGTAGTAAGCCGGGTTGTTGAGGTCGGTGCGAATTTGGGCATCGGCCTGGTCGTTAGCGGCGCGCATGGCGGCGTAGCGGCCGGTGGTATCGGTAGCGTACTGCGTTTGCAGCTCGTTCAGCCGGCGGCCACGGGTGTAGTAGGTTTTCTCGATGCGGGTCACCACCACCGTATCCGTTAGCTTGAGGTCTTCGGCCACGCGGGCCGCCATTCGGCGGGCATCGTCGTAAGCAGCCATGGTGTCGGGCACGGTTACGGTCGTGGTGGTCGTGGTGTCGGGCGTGGTCGTGGTGGTGGTTTCAACCTTCTTGTCCTGCGTGCAGGAAGCGGTAGCCAGGGCGGCGGCGGCCATCAGGCCGAGCAATTTCGAATTCATGGAATGCAAATATTAAGGAATTAAAAACGGCAATGCAGCCATTTTTGGGGCTGATACGGTGGCGCTTGCCGGCAGGTTGTGCGGCCGTTCTGCGAGCGTTAAAAGTTGAGCGTTAAAAGTTAAGAACCTTAAAATCGGTTTTTTAACTTTTAACGCTCAGCTTTTAACTCAAAACCGACCTAGGCATTCACCACCGAACCGCCGTTGGGGTGCAGGGTCTGGCCCGAGAAGTACGAGGCGTCTTCCGAGGCCAGAAACACATAAGATGGTGCCACTTCCGAGGGCTGACCGGCGCGGCCCATGGGCACATCGTGCCCAAACAGCGGCAGCTTCAGCATGCCGATGCCCGTAATAAACGGCGTCCAAATGGGCCCCGGGGCCACCGAATTCACCCGAATGCCTTTCTTGATGAGCTGCAACGACAAAGCCCGCGTGAACGCCGTGATGGCCCCCTTGGTGGAGGTGTAGTCCAGCAGCATTTCGTTGCCTTTAAAGCCGTTCACCGAAGCCGTATTGATGATGGAATCGCCTTCCTTAAGGTACTTCAGCGCCGTGCGCGAAATCCGGAACATGGCAATGATGTTGAGGTTGAAGATGCTGTCGAGCTCCTCGTCCTTGATTTCTTCGAGCGTGTCGTGCCAGTTTTGCTCGGCGGCGTTGTTCACCAAAATGTTTAGGCCGCCCAGCTCGGCCACGGTGCGCTCCACGATTTCCTGGCAGAAAGCGGGGTTTTTGAGGTCGCCAGGCAGCAGCAGGCAGCGGCGGCCGTGGGCCTGCACAATTTCCTGCACTTTTTCGGCGTCCTGCTGCTCGGTGGGGAAGTAGCAAATGGCCACGTCGGCCCCTTCCACGGCATAATGCACGGCCACGGCCCGGCCAATGCCGGAGTCGCCGCCCGTGATGAGGGCCACTTTGCCCTTGAGTTTTTCGGCCCCCTTGTAGCCTTCGCGAATGAATTCGGGCTCGGGCGTCATCTTGTATTCCAGGCCGGGATGGCCGGCCCCGGCATCTTGCTTTTGGGGCGGGAAAATGGTGGGTTTGTCAGACATAAAATAAGAGCAGTGGTTGAAGTTTGAGCTTTTCTTAACGGACAGATTTATTGCAGGTTGCCCGTATGCACGGCGGGACCCGGCCCGCACCCCACCGCCAAACGCCGTAACTTTGCGCCTGCCAGCCCCTCGATGCAATTCTGCTGTCGTGGTTCGGCTTTCCTATTTACCCCGCCCCGATGCCCCTCGCCGCCACCACCCGTCTCAATAAATTCATCAGCGAAAGCGGCATGTGCTCGCGCCGCGAGGCCGACCGCTACATCGAGCAGGGCGCGGTGCTGCTCAACGGCAAGCCCGCCAAAATCGGCGACCAGGTGGGCCCGCGCGACAAGGTGAGCGTGAACGGTCACAAGCTGGAGCCCAAACAGGCCGAAGATGCCGTGTACCTGGCCTTTAACAAGCCCGTGGGCGTGACGAGCACCAGCGAGCCGGGCGTGCGCGGCAACATCGTGGACTACGTTAACCACGCCGCCCGCGTCTTCCCCATCGGGCGGCTGGATAAGGACTCGTCGGGCCTGATTTTCCTGACCAGCGACGGCGACGTGGTGAACAAGATTCTGCGGGCCGGCAACCAGCACGAAAAGGAATACGTGGTGACCGTCGACCGCATTCTTACCGACCGCATGCTCGACGAAATGGCCCACGGCATCCCCATGCTGGGCGTGGTCACCAAGAAATGCGTGGTGCAGAAGGAAACGCCCTACATTTTCCGCATCACGCTGGTGCAGGGGCTCAACCGCCAGATTCGCCGCATGGTGGAGCACTTTGGCTACGAAGTCGTCAAGCTCGAACGCGTCCGCATCATGAACGTGAGTGTGAAAGGCCTCGCCGTGGGCGACTGGCGCGACCTGACCGAGCAGGAGCTGGCCGGCATCATGAAAATGGTGGCCAAATCGAGCGGCACCGAAGAAGCTTCGGGTGGCAAGCGCGCCCGGCCCAAAGCCCCGGCCATCGAAGGCCAACCCGTGGCCGCGCGGCCGCGCAAAGCCGGCCCCCCATCGATGCACAACCCCTCGGGCACCGGCTGGTGGGGCCCCCGGCCCGAAAAAGCCGCGGCCGGTCCGAAGTCAAAAACCGGCGGCGCGAAGAGCAGCGGCAGCCGGCCCGGCCCAGCCAGCAGCGCCGGCAGCCGGCCCAGGCCCGGCAAGCCCAAAGCCGGCGGGCAGCGCAAGAGCGGCGGCTCGCCCCGGCGGTAGCCGTGCGCTGTTCCGTCGGCCCGCCCTGCTGACCGGTTTACTACTACTTATTTCGACGCTGCAATGCCCCCAAAACCCCTCGCGCCCCCGGCCGAAAAAGACCAGCTGCACCCGCGCAATCCGCACCGGGCCCGCTACGATTTCCCGGAGCTAATTAAAACCAGTCCCGCGCTGCGGGCCTTCGTGCAGCCCAACAAATTCGGCGACGAGTCGATTGACTTTGCCGACCCCGCCGCCGTGAAAGCCCTAAACCGGGCCCTGCTAAAGCATTTTTACGGCATCAGCTACTGGGATATTCCCAAGGGCTACCTGTGCCCGCCCATCCCCGGCCGGGCCGATTACGTGCATTATCTGGCCGATTTATTGGCCGAAAGCAACGGCGGTGTGCTTCCGCCCGGCGAGGACGTGCTGGTGCTCGACGTGGGCGTGGGGGCCAACTGCATTTACCCCATCATTGGCCGCCGCGAATACGGCTGGCACTTCGTGGGCTCCGATGCGGACGGCACGGCGGTGCGCGCCGCCCAGCAGATTGAGGCCGCTAACCCTGCGCTGGCCGGGGCCATAGAGTGCCGGCTGCAACCCGCCCGCACCCGCATTTTCGATGGCCTGGTGCAGGCCGGCGAGGTGTTCGACCTCACCATGTGCAACCCGCCGTTTCACGCCTCGGCGGCCGAAGCCGCGGCCGGCACCCAGCGTAAAACCACCAACCTGGGCACCGGGCGCGGCCCGCGCCCCGCGCTAAACTTTGGTGGGCAAAACAACGAGTTGTGGTGCGACGGCGGCGAGGCGGCCTTCATCCGCCGCATGGTGCAGGAGAGTGGCCGGCGGCCCCGCGCCAGCTACTGGTTTACTACGCTGGTGTCCAAAAAAGAAACGCTGCCCGGCGTGTATCGGGCCCTGAAAACGGCCGGCGCTACCGACGTGCGCACCATCGAAATGGCTCAGGGTCAGAAGAAAAGCCGGCTGGTGGCCTGGACGTTCCTCTCGCCGGCCCAGCAGGAAGCCTGGCGAAAAACCCGGTGGGCCGACGCGCAGTAGTGCATCCCGGCCGCGGGCTTCGTATATTGCGTATCTTCGTAACAATCCACTCCTCTGCGCATTTCCGCTCCTTCGGTTGGGGATGGCAGATACAATGATTTAGCAGCAAAAAACTATGGGTAGGTCTCAAGAGACGTTTGGTAAGAAAGACAACGAGAAAAAGCGCGCGAAAAAGAAAACCGAGAAGGAAGAGCGCAAAGTTGAGCGCCAGGCAAACGCCAAGGCCGGCGCACCGCTGGAAGAAATGTTCGCGTACGTGGACGAAAACGGCAACATCACGGCCACTCCGCCCGACCCCACCAAGAAGCGCGTCATCAAGGACGAGGACATCCGCATCAGCGTGGCCAAGCAGGAGGACCGGGAGCCCGAAGACACCATGCGGACCGGCACGGTCACCTTCTTCAACACGTCGAAGGGCTACGGCTTTATTAAGGACTCGCAGAGCCAGGAAAGCATTTTCGTACACGCCAACGGCCTGGCTGGCGGCGCTATTGGCGAGAACGACAAGGTGAGCTTTGAAGTAGAAATGGGGCCCAAGGGCCCCAACGCCGTGCGCGTGAAGCTGGCCAGTGCCACGCCCCCAGCGCCCGCCGCGGCCCCGGCTGAATAGCGTTCGGCTTCGCCCACCCAACACCGCCAAAGCGGCTGGCGCTCTTCGGAGCTTCAGCCGCTTTTTGTTTGGGGTGGCTTGGTGGAGTTTCGTTTTCGGCCCGTCTTTACGGGTTTTCATTCAGCACCTGTGCCAATGAGCCGCTGCCAGCGCCACCGGCTACGGCCGCGGCGGTGGGCAGCAGGCTACCTATTCAACCTCCGGAATTATCCCCTGTCGTTTCGGGGTTAGGTTTGCTTATGAAGTACCTTTTCCTCGCGTGCTGGCTGTGGCTGCCACGGGCCGGGCTGGCTCTGGCCCCGCTCGAACCCCTCCAGATTGCCGAGCAGTTTGTGGCCCCCGCCGCGTGGCCCGACATGAAAAGCTACCTCTGCTGCGAAGTAGCGCAGCAGGCCAAGCGCCAAACCCTGGGCCAGCAGATTCCGGCCGGGCTGCGGCGCGTGTGCCAGCTCCTGCACCAAGGGCCGGCTACGGCGGTAGTGGCCGTGGAACTGCGCGACTCCGTAAGCCGCAACGACTTCTACTTGCATTTCAGCAAGGAGGCCGGCACCTGGAAGCTGCAAGCCGTGCGCAGCCTGGCCATGACCAAGCTGGGCGCACCCATGCTGGACATTCTCACGGCCATGTCCCCGGCCGAGGTCGCTCAATACGACCGCAAGCACCCCACTGCCGACCACGCCTTCACGGTAGGCAACCTGAGCCTCTGGACGGCTGCCGATGCCGATATCGCCGCCCACTTCGCCCGCAACCGGACCTCTTTCGAGCAAGCCCTGCGCCTGATTAAAGCCAGCGGCTATTTCGCCGCCCCCGCCGACACCAGCCGCGCCGACGAGCGGGCCGCCAATGCCAATCCCGCGCTCCATGCCGTGTTGCAGCGGCTGTTCATCAGCCGGGTGTGGCAGCGCGACACGGACTGCCATACTTGCATCGAATTCCTGATTGGGGGCCGCCTGAGCAGCACCGTGGGCCTGCTCTACGAACCCAACGCCGCCGCCGTGCCCGCCATGGACCCGCGCCGCATTATCGCCATCAAGCCGCTGGGCCAGGGCTGGTACATGTACAAAACCAGCTGATTTGATGGCATCGTTTCGCCGGGGGCCAAGTCTTTCAAACCAAACGCCCGAAAGTTGAGGGCCATGAGGTAGTACGTAAGCAGCAGTGAAACGGGGTAACGACGCAGGGTTTTACGTTGCTACTCTCGGTCGAAATTCGCCCGCTTGCCCGTAGCCGCCAGCCGCACGGTTTCGGCCACGCGGCGGGCGCGGGTGGTGGGCTGTTTGGCACTCAGCACCCAGGTCAGAATCATCTTGCGGGCCGAGAGGGAGAAGGCCGCGAAGTACCGGGCCGCCGTCGCATCAGCGGCCAGAGCGGTGGCTAAGTCGTCGGGCACGAGGCCGGCCTCGGCGGCGTCGAGGATTTCCCAGGCCCCGTTTTGCCGGGCCCTCGCGATGGCGGCTAGGCCCGCGGGCATCAACAGATTAGCCGCTTCGAGGCGCGCCAGTCGCTCCTTGTTCACCTTGCTCCAACCGCTTTTGGGCTGGCGGGGCGTGAAGAGCAATTGCGACCGTTCGGCGTCGAGCTTGCGCGGCAGCGAGTCAATCCAACCGAAGCAGAGGGCTTCTTCCACAGCCTCGGCGTAGGTTACGCTGGGCTGGCCGCTGGCTTGCTTGCAATAAACCAGCCACACGCCGGGGACGCTGGCGTGGTGCTCGGCCAGCCACTGCCGCCACGCGGCGCGGCTGGCGGGCTGGGTTTGGGGGTAGGCGTCGGGGCGGGGCATGGGCGGGGATTATGGCCACAAGATAAAATGCGACCGGACAATAGCGTACCAGCGAAGGCGCTCGGATGGCGACAGTTCAGGCTGAGCGGCAGCGCCGGCGGGCCTGCGCCCCTAGGGTGGCTAGTTGCGAATACCCGTAGCTTAGGCAACCCAAAGCTGTTACTCGGCATCAGTTGCCCAACCCGTTCACTTCACCTCATCGGCTTTATGCGACCAATCTTCCTGCTACTGCTCTCCTTTTTCATCGCCACTCCCGGCTTTGCCCAACCCAAACAGAGCGACGTGCTGCTACTGGGCACTTTCCACTTTCACAACCCGGGGGCCGATGTGGCCAAGGTTAAAACCTTCGACGTGATGACGCCCAAGGTGCAGGCGGAGCTGGAAAACATAACCCAAAAAATCAGCGTTTTTCAGCCCGATAAAATCTTCGTGGAATGGGCTTGGGACGAGCAGAAGGAACTAGATGCGCTGTACAGTGCCTACCTCGGCGGCAATTTTGAACAATACATCACGGCTACGTACCCCAAGGCGCAGCATGATTTCTTCCTGAAAAACGAAATTATTCAGCTGGCTTTTCGAGCGGGCAAAAAAACCAAACTGCCTCGGATTTACGCCCTCGACTACAAAAAAACCGACTTCCCTTTCGACAGCGTGATGAAAGCCATGCAAACAGCCAAGCAAGTGGCGCTGATACAGCAGGCGCAAGACGCCATCAAACGCTACGAAACCACCCAAAATAAGAAGCTGGAAACTTATACCCTCACGCAGCTTTTGCTGGATGCCAACACGCAGCAAGAACTGGCCCTAAACAAGGGGCTTTACCTTGACATCCTCAACCGGGCCGGCACCACCGACAATTTCGCGGGCGCTTTCCTGGTGTCGGAATGGTACCGGCGCAACCTGTATATGTACGCCATCGTGCAGAAAGCCATGACGGTACCGGGCGACAAAGCCCTGGTGCTGGTCGGTGCCGGCCACGCCGCCATGATGCGGGAATTCATCGCCTCGGACCAGCAGCTCCGGCTGAAGGAGTTGAAGGACGTGCTGAAGTAAGCCAGCCGTAACCGCTGCTCGAAGTGACGTGTGCTTCAAAAGTTTTCGGCGCTCCGGTGTTTTCGGGTATCTTGCCCAGTCCCTCGCAGCACTTATTTGAGGCAACATGTTGCTGCTTCGAATTATATAGACCAACTGAATGAGTCGTTTCACTATGCACAACACAATCGTTGCCTTCTCCCTGTTTTTTGCCCTTGCCAGCAGTGCCGTTTACGGACAAAACGGCTCCCGTAAGGCCGAGCCGAGCCGTCGGCCGCCCACTACCATAGCCCCGGCCCTGGCCCCGAAACCTGCGACAAAAGGTGAGCTGTACCAAACGGTAGCTCGGCTGGATACGGAAATGTTCGCCGCCTTCAACGCCCATGACGTGGATAAGCTCATGGCCTACTTCGCCGATAACGTGGAGTTTTACCACGACAAAGGCGGCCTGAGCAATTTCGCCCAAACCAAGGAAGGGTTTGCACGCCTGTTTGCCCAAAGCCCCGACATTACCCGCACGCTGGTGCCGGGCAGTCTGGAAGTGTATCCTGTGAAAGACTACGGGGCCATGCACATCGGAACTCACCGGTTTTGCCACGTCGAAAACGGCCGCGACGACTGCGGCAACTCCAAGTTCGTGATGGTGTGGCAGCAGCAGGCCGGCACCTGGCGCATCACCCGCGTCGTGAGCTACGACCACTAATGGACGTAGCTGCTACTTTGAAAAACAGGCAGGGAGACTACCCCGCCTATCAGGCTTCGGCGAGCTCAGCCTAACAGGCGGGAAAACATTTTTACTGCTGAAAATCGGCCAGCTGCCGCATCTGCTTGGGCTCGTACACTTGGCCGTCCTTCACCACCAAATGTACCCGCCGAATATCCCGGATTTTCAACAGAAGGTTACCGTCAATGATGACCACATCGGCCTGCTTGCCTACATCGAGCGAGCCGGCGCGGGCGTCCATCTTCATGGCGCGGGCCGCGTCGATGGTGGCGGTTTGGAGGGCCTGCATGGGTGTGAGGCCGCCCTGCACGTAGAGCTCCAGTTCGCGGGCCAGGCTGGTGCCGGGAAATCCCATGTCGGTACCGGCCACGATGGGAATGCCGTGGTCGTGAAGGGCCTTCACGAGGCGGGGGAAACTGGCGAAGTAAGGCGCCCATTTAGCCGCGTCGGCGGGCTCCTGGCCCGTATTTGCGAACAGCGCCTGCAGCGGCTGCGGCAGTCGGGCGAAGTCGGGCTCCAGGTCCTTAATGTCGTTTTTGGTGGAGCGGAAGCCCATCTCGAACACGCCCACTGTCGGGTCGATAACGGTGTGGTGGGCTTTGAGGAAAGCGAAGACGCGGGCGCTGGTGGTGTCGTCGAGGATGAGCGAGCGGTCGGGGTTGCGCTTTAGCATCCGCAGCACGTAGCTGATGTGATTCACCTGGTCCATACCGGCGTTCACGCCCTGCAGCAGGTTCATGCCCTCCGGGATGTGGCCCGTGACGGTGAAGCCCACGCGGTGCGCCTCCTCGCAGACGGCCCGCACGATTTCGGGTTTCACCGAGCTGTAGAGCTTAATTTGGGCGTAGCCGTTGGCCTTGTACATGCGCACCACCTGGGCGGCTTCGGCGGTGGTGTTGGCCCGCACGATGCCCAGCGCCATCGGCCCGTCGCCGTCGATGATGCCGGCTTTGAGGATGCGCGGGCCCACGCCCTGGCCGCTATCAATGGTCTGCTGCACGGCATTGATGTAGGCGAACTCGTTGCCACAGTCGCGCACAGTGGTGACGCCCGCTGCAAGGTAAGCAGGGCCCCACTCGGCCTGCTGAAAGTGGGCGTGCATGTCCCAGAGGCCCGGCAGCACGGTTTTGCCCGCGGCTCGAATCACGCGGGCACCTTTGGGGATGGCCACGGTGGCGGCCGGGCCCACCTTCAGCACCTTGCCGCCTTGCAGCAGCACCACGCCGTTGGCAATGCTACGGCCCCGCACCACGTCCACCACGGTCCCGCCCACGATGGCCAGCAGTGGGGCCGCAGCGCTGCTTTTTGCGGCGGCGGCGGTCTTCATTTCGGCCCGAAATAGGCGCATGCCGTGCCCGGCAGCCCGCCCGATGAGGTCGGGCAGCAGGGCCTCGTAGGGCTGGGCCAGCAGCTCCAGCTTGTCGCCCTCGGCATCGTTGGTGAGGATGCAGACGAGGTTGTCCTGTTGGTCGGTCCAGAGCAGCTCGTTGCCCCACACGAGGCCCTTGAGCACGTAGCGCCGCAGCCGCAGCGGCTGGTTTTGGAATTGCAAGGTATCCTGGCCGTCCTCGCGGATGCGGACCGTGCCGCTGGGCAGCATCGGCAGGCTGGCGGGGCGGCCGTATTGCAGCCAGTAGCGCAGCAGCAGCCACTGGCCGATGCCCGGCGAGTAGCCCGCCACGGGGAAAACCAAGCCCTTGAGCGGCTCGGTGCGCACGGCATCATCGACGCGAACCCGAGCCTGCCCCGGCTCCATGACAATGGTATCGTTGATGGAGCTGAAGCGCGAGGTCTGGCCCTTCACCGCCAGCCGCAGCGGCGCGCCGGTGGGCGTAATGGCAATCTGGGCCCGCAGTGCCACCGTCGAGCCCCGGTCCACGAACTTGAAATCGACGTTGTAGGTGTGGGCCTGCGCGGTACGCGTGAGGTGATAGGTTTCCTTACCGATGCGCTGGGCAAACTTGTGGAGCAGGAAGGTGGCGCTATCGGCGGGGGCGGAAAGTTGGGCCTGCGCCGCGGTGGGCAGCAGCAGACTCAGTAGGGAGATGAACGTTAGCAAGGGTTGTTTTTGCAGCATGGGAAGGAAAGTTATACTTTCCCAAAGATGCGAAATTTGGAAGGTTTGTGGTCCGGAACCGGTTGGCGGGCCTTTAGAAGCCGCCAGTGGTACTTCGGAAGCCGCCCACAATAACGCATGAGGCTGAAGCTCCCGTAGCTTCAGCCTCTTTTCGTTTCGGCCGCGAGGGCGGGATTACATGTGAATCGCCCGGTTCTCCGTGGCCGCTAAGCAGGCTTCTTTCATGGCCTCGGCGTAGGTGGGGTGCGAGTGGCTCATGCGGGCCACGTCCTCGGCGGAGGCGCGGAACTCCATGGCGGTCACGGCTTCGGCGATGAGGTCGGCGATGCGCGGGCCAATCATGTGGACGCCCAGAATTTCGTCGGTGGTTTTGTCGGCCAGCACCTTCACGAAGCCGTCGGTGTCGCCGCTGGCGCGGGCCCGGCCGCTGGCTTTAAAGGGGAACGAGCCCACTTTGTAGGCCTTGCCCTGCTCCTTGAGCTGCTCCTCGGTGTAGCCCACGCCCGCCACTTCGGGCCAAGTATACACCACGCCGGGGATGAGCAGGTAGTTGATGTGCGGCTTCTGGCCCACGATGGTTTCGGCCACGAACACGCCTTCTTCCTCGGCCTTGTGGGCCAGCATCGCCCCCCGAATTACGTCGCCGATGGCGTAGATGCCGGGCACGTTGGTTTGCAGGTGGGCATCGACCTTGATACGGCCGCGCTCCTCCATTTCGATGCCGGCGGCTTCGAGGTTGAGGCCAGCGGTGTAGGGCGCGCGGCCCACGGCCACCAGGCAGTAGTCGCCCTCAAAGGTTACCTCCTCCCCTTTCGGGTTGAGGGCGGTCACGGTCACGCTGTCGCCGGCGCGGGTGGCCCCGGTCACTTTGTGGCTGAGGAAAAACTCGATGCCGATTTTGCCCAGCACGCGCTTCAACTCCTTGCCCAGGCCGCGGTCCATGGTCGGGATGAGCGAATCGAGGTACTCCACCACCGAGACTTTCGCGCCGAGGCGGGCGTAGATGGACGCCATTTCGAGGCCAATCACGCCGCCGCCAATCACGACCATGTGCCGGGGCACTTCGCGGATGTTCAGGGCCTCGGTGCTGGTGATGATGCGCTCCTTGTCCTGGGCGATGAAGGGCAGCACCGTGGGCTTGGAGCCGGTGGCGATGATGACGTTTTTGGTTTCAATTTGCTGGGCCTCGCCGCCCGCGGTGGGCGCGATGCTGATGTGGGTTGCGTCAACAAAGGAACCGAGGCCGGTGAGCACGTCAATTTTGTTCTTCTTCATCAGGTAGCCGATGCCTTCCACGTTGGCCTTCAC
>JBBQSQ010000059.1:0-22271 GCA_038213745.1 Cytophagales bacterium | reverse complement strand
CATCCCGCTGCCGCAGTTCCAGCCGGTGCCGGGCCAGCCGCTGGCCTTGGTGCTGGGCAACGAAGTGTTCGGCGTCGACGACGAGGTGTTGGCCCTGTGCGACGCAGCGGTGGAAATCCCACAGTTCGGCACCAAGCACTCGTTGAACGTGGGCGTGGCGGCCGGCGTGGTACTCTGGGACGCGCTGGTGAAGCTGGGCGTGGTGTAGCGGCAACCATTGGCGGCTCGGCCGGTTCCCCTGCTTTCGCTTGCCATGCCCGTTTCTGAATTCTCCCGGCCCGATGCGTCCCTGCTGACGATGCGGCCCATCGTGCCCACCGAAACAACCGACGCGGATGCCACTATCGGGGCCTTTCTGCACACCACCCTGCGGCCCGTGCTAAAGCTGCAAAACGACTTGCTACTGGCCGTAGTGGCCGATTTCGTGCGCGACCACCACATCACCCTGCGCCCCACCGACCAACACCATCAGCTGGCCGAATTGCTCAGCCGCAATACCAAGCTGCGCTACACCATCGTGGGGTTAATAACCGGCCTTTTTGCCGCCGCCGAATACGCCTTCTACCGCCAGCACCGCGCCGAGTTGAACCGCCGCCTGCTCGAAATGGCCCAACGCCGGGTGCTCGACCAGGCAGCCGCCGTGGTGGCGCTAGCTGGTTAACGCGTTTCACCGCAGAGGGCGCAGAAGTCGCAGAACGTTCTGCGGCCTCTGCGCCCTTCTTCTGCGCCCTTTGCGGTGAAAAAAATTAGTCGTATTGCGAGTCGCGCAGTTGCACCGGCTTGTGCTTTTTGCGCAGGCGCAGGTTCAGTAGCTCTACCGTCAGCGAGAAGGCCATGGCGAAGTAGAGGTAGCCTTTTTCTACTTCTTTGTGCGCGGCCTCCATCACCAGCATGAAGCCAATCATGATGAGGAACGACAGGGCCAGCATTTTAATGGTGGGGTTGTTGTTCACAAAATTGGCCACTACCCCACTGAAGGCCAGCATGATGCCCATGGCGCAAATCACGGCCGCAATCATCACCAGCACGTTGTCCACGAGGCCCACGGCGGTCAGGATAGAATCGAAGCTGAATACGATGTCAATCACCACAATTTGCGCGATGATGCTCATCATCGAAGCGCCGCTTCCGCTTACACCTTCCTCTTCTTCCTCGCCCTGCAGCTTGGTGTGAATCTCGGTGGTGCTCTTGTACATCAGGAACAGGCCGCCGGCCAGCAGAATCAGGTCGCGCCCAGTCACCCCGAAATTGCTCACGACGTTCGGAATATTAATGGTGAACAGCGCCGTGCGCAGGCTCACAATCCAGGAAATGCTCAGCAGCAAGCCAATGCGGAACACCAGCGCCAGCAGCAGGCCAATGGTGCGCCCGCGGGCCTGCTGCTCCTTAGCCAGCCGGTTGACGATGATGGAAATGAAGATGATGTTATCGATGCCCAGCACGATTTCCATGAACGTGAGGGTCAGCAGGCTTATCCAGGTAGCAAGGTGGGTGAAGGCCGAGAAATCGTACACGAGAAGAAATTATGAGTTTTGAATTATGAGTTTTGAATTGTGAATTGCGGCAAAAGCTCGGTTAAAACTCATAATTCAAAACCCATAATTTATAATTTATTTTAAGATTTCATGTTCACAAATTGCAGCGGCAGGCCGATATCGGTGCGGCGCAATACGGCGATGGCCGCCTGCAAATCGTCGATTTTCTTGGCCGTCACGCGCACCTGGTCGTCCTGCATCTGGGCCTCCACCTTCACCTTGGCATCTTTGATGGCCTTGATGATTTTGCGGCCAAATTCCTTGTCCACGCCGGCGCGCACCTTGATGGTTTTCTTAACCAAGTTGCCGCTGGGCTGCTCATCGGCCGAAAAATCGAGGCTGGTGCCGTCGATGCCCTGCTTCACCACGCGGCCCAGCAGAATGTCCTCTAAGGCCTTCACGCGCATGGAGTTTTCCGACGAGAGCAGGATGGTATTTTCTTTTTTGTTGAGCTCGATGCCGCCCTTGGTGTCGCGTAGGTCGTAGCGGGTCTGGAGTTCTTTTTGGGCCGTATTCACCGCATTTTCCAGGGTTTGCGGGTCAACTTTGCTCACGATGTCGAAGGATGCCATAACGGGTGGGGCGTAGTTTTGCGAAGGTTAAACCGGCGTTGGCCGGGCCGCAAAGGTAACAACCCACACCGGCCCTGGTTGCGCGCCCGCTTCACGCTCTGTTCATGAATCCTGCTGCCACCATCCAGCCGCCCCACACACCCGCCGAATGGGCCACTTACTACCACTTGCGCTACGCCGTGCTGCGCCAGCCCTGGCAGCAGCCCCCCGGCTCGGAGCGCAGCCCGGCCGACGAGGAGCCCGGTACGGTCCATGCCTTGCTGCTGGCTGCTGGCGACGGCGAAGCGCCCGTTGCCCTGGCCGTGGGCATGTTGCAGCCCACCGGCGCGCATCAGGGCCAAATCCGCTTCATGGCCGTAGCACCCGAGGCGGCTGGCCAGGGCCTGGGGCGGCGCGTAGTGGCTTACCTGGAAGACCAAGGCCTGGCCCGCGGCTTCACCGAAATTGTGCTCCATTCCCGCGAAGCAGCCGTGGGCTTCTACCAGCGGCTGGGCTACGCGGTGGTTGAGCCCTCGCACCTTTTATTTGATGAAATTCAGCATTTTTTGATGCGGAAGCAGCTTTAGAACTTCTCACGGCCGCGCCACAAGTCGAAATACATCCGAAAATCGCCCAGCAGCGAATACCACGGGTGCTGGAAGGTAGCCGGCCGGTTGTGCTCAACGAAAAAGTGGCCTATCCAGGCAAAGCCGTAGGCGGCCACCACCCCCACCGCCAGCCAGTTCCAGTTGCCGGTGCGCAGCAGCATCGCCAGGCAGCCGATAAATAGCGTGGTGCCTACGAAGTGCAGCACCCGCGTGCCCCGCCGGCTGTGCTCGCGCAAATAGCGGGGATAAAATTCGGCGAACGTGAGCGGCTGCGCGGACATGGCGGGAACCAGAAAAAGGTGAAATACGGCTTTTCGACCCTGGAAATGCCGCCGTTGACAAATGAAGCAAATTTTTCGGCAAACTTGCCGGAGTAATTCCCACCCTCGCACATCTCATGTCCGATAAAGCTCCTGCCCTTCCCGACCTCGCCACCATGGTGGCCGCCTACAGCCAGATGAACCACTACGGCCGCACCAACGGCATGGAGCTGACGGTGAGCACCCCCGGCCAGATTGAATACCGCATGACCATCCGCGATGAGCACCTCTCCTCGCCCAACACCTGCCACGGCGGCGTGCTGGCCGGCCTGATGGACGCCGCCCTGGGTGCCGCCGCCCTCTCGCTGGCCTTCACCAAATTCGAATTCGTATCCACCGTCGAGTTCAAGATGAACTACCTGCACGCTGTGCACCTGCACGATATGCTAGTGGCCCGCGGCGTAGTCGACCACGGCGGTAACTCGCTGGTGGTGAGCAGCTGCGTGGTCTACCGCGTGAAGGCGGGCCAGGACGACGTGGCCGTGGCCCGCGGCCTGGGCACCTTCAACCGCTACCCGGCTTCCAAACGCGATTTTGCCCAACTGGTGATGGGGTGAATTGAGTGAAAAGTTGGCAGTTAAAAGTTAAAAAGGCCCGCCTGATAATTCAGGCGGGCCTTTTTAACTTTTAACTGCCAACTTTTCACTGATTTTACAGCTCGACCGACGAATGCACGCCCACGGGCTCGTACTCATCCTCGCCGTCCACCATTTGCGGGGCGGGCACTTTGCGCACGTTGCGGGCGCAGTCCTCGTCGCGGTGGTTGCGGCCCACGGTGAACTCCACCCAGTCGCCTTCGCGCAGGTCGTTGAAGTCACCTTCGGTCAGGTCGGCGTAGCTGAAGAACAGGTTGTTCGGGGGCATTACCACGAAGCCGAAGCCGTTTTTCAGGTTTTTGATGGTGCTCATGCCCAGCGTGCCCACGGGGCCAGCGGCGGTTGGGCCAGTGGGGCGCACCAGTTTGGGCGCGGCGGCCGAATTGGGAGCGAAAGCCGCCGGCTCCGACTGGTTCACGAACAGGGCTTCTACTACTTCGTCCTGCTGGGCGAGGCCGCGGTCAATCACGTCGTGCATGGCCACCGGGTAGGTTACCTGCTCCAATAGCTGCTGCGAGGCGCGCGTGACGCGGGTTTCGCCCTTGAAATCTTCGTACTTGAAATCCCAGTTCAGCAGCATCACGCGGGTGCCCACGGTGTTGAGCTTGCGGATGAGGGGCACGTAGTCCGAATCGCCGGCAATGAGCACCACCACATCCAAGGTTTTGTGCAGGGCCAGCTCCAGGGCTTCAAGGGAGAGCCACACGTCGATGCCTTTTTCCTGGAGGCGCCCGTCGCGGGTTTTGAGGGCCATGTAGTGCGTCTGCACGCCCAGGTTCATCAGAATGTCGTCGAGCAGGCGGTCGTGGAATAATCGGTCCTTGTCGCGGGCTTCAGTAGCCGAAAGACGACCGCGAAAAAAATGGGCATCGGTAATCTGCGCCAAGCGCACGTCCACATCTTCTTCTTCCGCCACTTGGTGGCGAATGTACTCATGCAATCCTTCCAGGCTAATCCGGGCCTTGCGCTCGTGCTGGAAATAATAATAGTCGCTAATTTTTAAAAAATAGTTGCCGTCATAAAAGACACCAACCCGAATTAAGGGGCTGTTCATCTGGTTCATGGGTATGGGATTAAGTAACGTTAGAAAAGTGTTTCAGGTGGGACAGGGTTGGGCGAATCGAGGTAGAGTTGGCGCGTAGCTTGGGCCAAGGAGGCCCGTAACAAATCCGCGACAATTGGGTATAGCGCTATTCAAATTGGCGGCGGTGTCTACTAACTGACAGGCCCCAGTTGACGTTAATTTAATTACCGAATTGGTGGCATGCCGGGCGGCAGCGGGGATTGAAAGCGCAAAATAATAACACGATTCAATACCGCTGCGGTCCTAATTTACCGGCATATCTGCTGCGAAGCTAATGGTCTTGGCTGACTTATGCAACAGCGGGCGTTACTAACGTGCTTCGCCCCGGCACACCACTGGCGGAATTATAACGGTCCGGGCCAACTAAACCAGCCTAAAAGCCCATTCGGCCCACTACCAAGCCTACCACCAACAGCGCGTAACCCACGCAAATGCCGACCTCCAGCACGTTGCCGCTGGCTGAACCGGTGCTAATGAGGGGAATTTTGAAGGAATAATCCGAAATGGGCAAAAACCACCGCACGCCGGCTTTGGTAAGCGTATCGGCAACGATATGAGACACATAGCCGCCGCCCGCAAACAGCGCCACGCCGTGCCAGCCCAGGTGCTGGTCGGCCAGGTGGCCGATGTACGTCCAGAGGGCGGTGGCCCAAATGGTGTGCGTCCAGGAGCGGTGCGAGGTAAAAGGGGCCAGCGCCACAAACGTTCCCAGCAAACTCAGCCACAACTGTTCAGTGTAAAGCCCCGCCACCACCGTGCCCAAGCCCGTGAACAACAGCGCCAGCCGCCGCGCCGAACCGCCCTGCATGCCCACCCCAATAAGCCCAAAGGCCAGGGCTACCGTGTAGTAGAGCCGCTGCTCGGAGCCGGGCCCTAGCTGCAAGTAAGCATAGGCCGCGATGGCCAGCGCGCCGGCGGCAAAGGCCCAGCGCACGTAATTTTGGGTGAAACCCAGGCGCTTGCTCAGGCGGCTTTCGGGGTGGTCGAGGTCGGGGGCGAGGCTGGAGAAACCGGCCAGGGCAATGCCCGGCAACGAAAACGGAATGCCCGGCACCAAGCCGGCAATGGCCACGCCGGTAATGAGGCCGATGGCCAGATGGGAAGAGCCGCGCATTCTTGGGTTGTCAGTTGTTTGTTGTCAGTTGTTAGTCGCGGCCACAGCAAGTCAGACGACCTGACAACTGACAACGAGCAACTGACAACTTAAAGCCGCGAAGCTACGGGCAGCCCCGGAAACCTTCGCTGCCCCTCTTGTGTATTTACCCCGCTGCCCGACCGGAATTCCTTCCGGCCGGGCTACTTTATTTGCCCCGCCCCAGCCCAACTATTTGTGCAAGTATCTGATTTTCTTCGATTATACCGCCTTTCTCCGGAACTCCAGGTGTTGGCGGCCCGCTTGCGCGAGGCCGCCAAGCCCAACCCCAACAACTTGCGCCTGCACCTGCGCGGCCTGGTGGGCAGCCAGGACGCCGTGGTGGCCGCGGCCGTAGCCCACGGCCAGCACCCGCACCTATTCATTCTGCACGACAAAGAGGAGGCCGCTTACTTCCTGTCCGATTTGCAGCATTTGCTGCCGGAAGGGCCCGAGGTGCTGCTGTTCCCCAGCTCGTACAAACGGCCCTATCAGTTCGACGAAACCGAAAACGCCAACGTGCTGATGCGGGCGGAAGCCCTGAACCGCATCAACACCACCCGCGCGGCCAGCACGGGCAATAGCGTGTTTATTGTGACGTATCCGGAGGCGCTGACAGAGAAGGTAATTAACCGGCAGAGCCTGGTAAAGAACACCTTCAACGCGAAAGTGGGCGACAAATTGGACGTGAATTTCCTGGGCGAATTGCTGGGTGAATACGACTTTGAAAAAACGGATTTCGTGTACGAAGCCGGGCAATACGCGGTGCGCGGCGGCATTGTGGACGTGTTTAGCTACGCCAATGAATTGCCGTTTCGCCTCGAATTATTCGGCAATGAAATTGAGAGCATCCGGACGTTTAATCCGGAGACGCAATTGTCGGTGGAGGCGCGGCCCGGCATCAGCATTATTCCCAACGTGCAGACCAAGATGCTGACCGAAACGCGGGAGGCTTTCTTCGATTTTCTGCCCCGTACGGCCTGCATTTGGGCCAAAGACGTGCGCCAGACGCTGGACGTGGTGAGCGAATTATTTGAGAAAGCCGAAGCGAATTTCCAGCAAATGCTGAGCGAGGCGGGGGGCATGCAAATCGTGAGCAAGCCCGGCGATTTATTCGAATCGGGCAAGAGCTTTAAAAAACTGTTTGATGAATTCGCGGTGGTGGAATTCGGCAAGCGGTTTCACTTTAAAAACGCGGATAGTTTTCAATTTACCGCCAAGCCGCAGCCGAGTTTCAACAAGGAATTCGAGCGGATGGTGAAAAATATTAAGGAAAATCAGCACCGGAATTTCACTACGATAATTACCGCCGATACCGTGCGCCAGGCCGACCGCCTGCGCACGATATTTGATGAATTAGACAACAACGTGCAATTCCAGCACCTGCTGATGGCCCTGCGCGAAGGGTTTGTGGATGAGCAGCTTGAGTTGGCCGTTTACACCGACCACCAATTGTTCGAGCGCTATTACCGGGCGCAGGAAGCGCGAAAATTCTCGAAGAAAAAAGCGCTGACGCTGCGCGAATTAAAAACGCTGCAACCGGGCGATTACGTGACGCACCAGGACTACGGAATTGCCCGTTTTGCGGGGCTAACGCAGGTGGAAATTAATGGCCAGATTCAGGAGGCTATTCGGCTGGTTTATCGAGATGATGACTTGCTGACGGTGAGCATTCACTCCTTGCACAAGATTGCCAAGTACAGCGGGGCGGAGGGCTCGCCACCAACGATGAGCAAGCTGGGCTCGCCGGAGTGGGAGAACAAGAAAAAGTCGGTAAAGAAGAAGGTGAAGGACATTGCGGCCGACCTTATTCGGCTGTATGCCAAGCGCAAGACCGCGCCGGGCTTCGCGTTTTCGGTCGATGGCTTTTTGCAGGCGGAGCTGGAATCCAGCTTCATTTACGAGGACACGCCCGACCAGGCAAAGGCCACGGAAGACGTGAAAAACGACATGCAGCAGCCCCACCCGATGGACCGGCTCATCTGCGGCGACGTGGGCTTTGGCAAGACGGAAGTGGCCATTCGGGCCGCATTCAAGGCCGTGGCCGACGGCAAACAAGCGGCTATTTTGGTACCGACGACCATTTTGGCCATGCAGCACTACAAGACCTTCCGCGACCGGCTGGCCACGCTGCCGGTGACGGTGGAATACATCAACCGATTCAAATCAACCAAGCAGATTAAGGAAACCTTGCAGCGCGTGGCGGAGGGCAAAACCGACATTTTGATTGGCACCCACCGGCTTACGAATAAGGATATTAAATTTAAAGACCTCGGGATTTTAATTATTGACGAAGAGCAGAAATTCGGCGTCAAGACCAAGGACAAACTCAAGGAATTGAAGGTGAACGTGGACACGCTCACGCTCTCGGCCACGCCGATTCCGCGCACGCTGCACTTTTCGCTGATGGGCGCGCGCGACTTGAGCGTGATTGCCACGCCGCCGCCCAACCGGCAGCCGGTGAGCACGGAGCTGCACGTGTATGATGAAATCCTGATTCGCGACGCGGTGGCGCGGGAATTGAAGCGCGGCGGACAGGTGTTTTTCGTGCACAACCGCGTGAAGGACATTGAGGAAATGGCGAGCACGATTCTGCGGCTGGTGCCGGATGCCAAAATCACCTTCGCCCACGGGCAGATGGACGGCGAGATGCTGGAAAAGCGCATGATGAAATTCGTGGAGGGCGAGTACGACGTACTGGTTTCGACCAACATCATCGAATCGGGCCTCGATATTCCCAACGCCAACACCATCATTATCAACCGCGCCCACCTGGCCGGGCTTTCCGACCTGCACCAGATGCGCGGCCGCGTGGGTCGCTCCAACCGCAAGGCGTATTGCTACTTACTCACGCCGCCGGTGGCGCAATTGCCGGCCGATGCCCGCAAGCGCTTGAGCACTTTAGAGGAGTTTTCGGACCTCGGCGCGGGCTTCAACGTGGCCATGCGCGACCTGGATATTCGCGGCGCGGGCAATTTGTTGGGCGGCGAACAGTCGGGCTTCATCAATGACCTGGGGTACGAAACCTACCACCAGATTCTGGACGAGGCGGTAACGGAGCTCAAGGAAACGGAGTTCCGCGACCTGTTTATGGGCGACGCCAACAGCCAGCAGCGCCTGCAAATGGCGGCCGGCGCGGGCCGCGCGCAGGAGTGCAACGTGGAGACGGACCAGCAGGTGCTCATCCCTGAAAAGTACGTAAGCAACGTGTCGGAGCGGTTACAGCTCTACGCAAAGCTCGACCGCGCCCAGAAGCCGGAGGAATTGCGCAAGCTGCTGGCCAGCATGGTCGACCGGTTCGGGCCGCTGCCGCCCGAGGTGGAGCAGCTGGCCGACATCGTGCGGCTGCGCTGGCAGGCCTGTAAGGTGGGCTTCGCCAAAATCACGCTCAAACGCGATACGCTGAAAGGCTACCTGCCCGCCGACGACGACCATAAGGCCTACTTCCAGGGCGAGCAGTTCGGCACCATCCTCAACTACGTGCAGACGCACCCGCGCACTGCCAAGCTTAAGGAGCACAAGGCGCAGCTGATTGTGACGTTTGAGGAGGTGCGGTCGATTCAGCAGGCCAAGCGTGTGCTGAGTGAGCTGGGCAGCGAGGAAGCCGTGACGGCGTAAGCTAAACGGTAGTTTTTTAGTGCCAACGGTGACGACTGAAATGCCGTAAGGCTTAGCAATCCTTCCTAAATTTTTTATTTTCTCGATATGAAAAGCTTGTTCATTTTAGCTGTTTTGGCCCTTTGTGCATCCACTGCATCGGCCCAGACGCCAGCCTCCCGGAGCGGTTCGGGTTCGGCGGCACAACGCGCCTCGACCAGCAACGCCGATACGCCCTCGCCAACGGCCACCACCACCGCTCCCAATTACGCACCCGGCAAAGGGCCGCGCACGGGCCGCAAAATAAATACCGCCCCGGCCACGGGGGCCAACCGGGCTTCCCGCTCCAGCTCGACCACCAAAGCGGCCAACCAGGGCAAGGCCACGGGCAGCGGCAACATCGAAACGATGCACCAAAACAGCACCGCGAAGCCCGGGGCCAAAAAATAACTGCCACTCCAGTGCAGTTCTCCGTGCCCCGGCCCGCCCAACTTGCGGCAGGCCGGGGTTATTTTTGGCCCTGTTTCTTTTCTCCTTGCGGGTTGCTGCCATGAAATTTCTATCTGTTGCCCTGCTGCTGGGGCTGCTCGGGCAGGCCGCGTCGGCCCAACCCACGCCGCAGAACCCGCGCCTGAAGCACGAGCTCGACAGCATCTACGCCGTGGACCAACGGTGGCGCAGCATGCTGTTCGACTCGCGCATTAATCGACGGCCTGATTCGCTGGCCCGTGCGCTGGGCGTGACGCGGGAAAGCCTGTCCACCTACATTCCGGGCCAGATGCTGCGGACGGACTCGGCCAACCAGGTGCGCGTGAAGGCTATTTTAAAGCAGTACGGCTACCCCGGCACTACGCTGGTAGGCGTGCCTACGAACGAGGCTGCGTGGTACGTTATCCAGCACTCGCCCAACATCGACCAGTACCTGCCGCTCATCAAAAAGGCCGCCGGCAAGGGCGAATTGCCCTTCTATCTCTACGCCCAGATGCTGGACCGCCAACTCATGCGCGAAGGCAAAGAGCAGCGCTACGGCACGCAGGCCATGGGCTACAACGTGCTAAACCCCCAAACCGGCCGCCACGAAGCGCAACCGCCCTTTGTGTGGCCCATCAAAGACGCGGCGGGGGTGAACGAGCGCCGAAAAAAGGCCGGTTTCACGACCACGGTGGAGCAGAATGCCACTAATTTGGGTATTCCATACCGCGTATTGACGTTGCAAGACGTTGAGAAAATGCCCAAATAGCCCCGTTTTATGACCATCCGCTGGCACTGCCTTCCTTTCGAGTCCTTCCCCCCCCTGATTTTATACGATGTACTGCGCCTGCGCTCCGAAGTATTTGTGGTAGAGCAAAACTGTGTTTTCCAAGACATTGACCGCCAAGACCTTGATGCGTACCACCTGCTGGGCTACAATGAAGCCGGGGAGCTGGTGGCCTATGCCCGGCTTTTTGAGGCGGGCAAAGCGTACGCGGAAGCCAGCATTGGGCGCGTTATTGTGGCGCAGCCATTCCGGCAGTACGGGCTGGGCCGCGAGCTGATGCGACAGGCCCTGGCGCATTCCGATGCGCTTTTTGGGCGCCAACCCAATAAAATCGGGGCACAGCAGCATCTGGAGCAGTTCTACAACAGCTTCGGCTACGAGCAATGCGGGCCGATGTACGTGGAGGATGGCATTCCGCACATTCCGATGCTTCGGGCTTAAACACTGGCTAATGAGCACTGACTAGCATGCAAAAGAGAACGTCATGTTTCGGCAAGCTCAGCATGACGTTTTCTCTTGGTATAAACGCTCTCCCTTACACTTCGCAGCCATCCGGTCCGCAGGCGGGGCCGTCGGCCACCATGGTCAGGGCTGGCTTGGTGGGCTTTGATTCGTCCCATACTTTTTCCAACACCTCGGCAAACAGCTCCGTGGGCTGCGCGCCCGACACGGCGTATTTGTCTTCGAACACGAAGAATGGCACGCCGCGCACGTTGATTTGCTGGGCGTGGTACTCGTCGAGGCGCACGGCTTCGGCGTAGGTGCCGGCGGTGAGGGCCGCCCGGCTTTCGATGGCATCGAGGCCGATTTCGGTGCCGAGGCGCACCAGCGTATCAAGGTCGCCGATGTTCTGGCCTTCGAGGTAATAGGCGGCCATGAGGCGCTCCTTGGTGGCATCTTGCCGGCCGTGGTGCGCGCCGAGGTGAATGAGCTGATGCGCAAGGAAGGTATTGGCCGGAATGGCGCGCTCGAAGTCGTAGGCCAGGCCCACTTCCTTGGCAACATTGGCCATGTAGTCGTTCATTTTTCGGCCCTCTTCGGCCGAAACGCCCTTTTTCTTGGCCAGCGATTCGTGCAGGCTCTCGCCGGGAATGGGCTGGAAATCGGGCGTCAGCTCGAAGCTGTGCCAGACGACTTCCACTTCGTCGCGGTGGGCGAAGTCTTTCAGCGCATTTTCAAACTTGCGCTTGCCGATGTAGCAAAACGGGCAAACGACATCGGACCAGATTTCAACTTTCATATCGATAGGGAGATTTTGAGGCTATTAGAAGGAGTTACAAGGGCCTGGAGTGGGGAAAAGTTTCGAAGGCCATGGGTGAAGGAGAAGCACATCATGCTCCTAAAACCTCATGCTGAACTTGTCGAAGCCTCTTTACCGCTTCGTTGACATCGGTATTGATTACTTACGCGGTAGAGAGGCTTCGGCTGCGCGGACGCCAGATGAGCATGACGTTCAACGTATCCCCTTTTACAACCTTCGCCTCTAAAGCCCAGTTAACAGGCCCGGCCCCAAGCGGCCCTTTTTCCTTAACCCGAATCCTTATTTTCATGGAATATCAAAAATTAGGCTCCTCCGACGTTTCCGTTTCGCGCATCACCTTCGGGAGCTGGGCGGCCGGCGGCTGGATGTGGGGCGGCACCGAGCAGAACGACGCCGTGGGCGCCATCCGGGCCAGCTACGAGCTGGGCGTGACCAGCATCGATACTGCGCCGGTATATGGCATGGGCTTGAGCGAGAAAATTGTGGGCGAGGCTATTAAGGGCCTGCCGCGCGACAAGGTCCAAATCCTCACCAAGTTCGGCATGCGCTGGGATTTGGCCAAGGGCGATTTTGCCATGAAAACCAAGGACAACGATGGCCACGACCTCGACGTGTATAAGTACGCCGGCCGCGACAGCATCATCAAGGAATGCGAGGACAGCCTGCGCCGTCTCGGCACCGACTACATCGACCTCTACCAGCAGCATTGGCCCGACGGGACCACGCCGATTGCCGAAACCATGGAGGCCCTGAGCCGCCTCATCGAGCAGGGCAAGGTGCGGGCCGGCGGCGTGAGCAACTACTCGGTGGCCCAAATGCAGGAAGCCGAAAAAACCCTCAAGCTGGCCTCCAACCAAGTACCCTACAGCATGCTGCGCCGCGCCATTGAGCAGGATGTGGTGCCGTATTGCCTCGAAAACAACAAGGCGATTCTGGTCTACAGCCCGCTGCAACTGGGCCTGCTCACTGGCAAAATGAAGCCCGGCCAGGAGTTCGGCCCCGGCGATTTGCGCAACGGCAACCGCTTCTTCACGCCCGAAAACGTGAAGCGCGTAAACGGTGTGCTGAATAAAATCCGCCCGCTGGCCGAAACCAAAAACGCTACCCTCAGCCAGCTCGTGCTGCGCTGGACGCTGGCGCAGCCCGGCATCACGGTAGCGCTGGTGGGTGCCCGCAACCCCGAGCAAGCCGTGCAGAACGCCCGCACCATGGATTTTGAGCTAACTTTTGAGGAGGGGGATTTCATCAACAAGCAGCTGAAGACGCTGGAGTTGGCGGTGGTGTAGTTGGGCTTTTCACCCACAGGACTTTTGCCCATTTAGCCCCGGTGGGGTCGTACCCGGCAGGGCGGCTCCTCCGGGGCTAAATGGGCAAAAGTCCTACTGGCGCGGTACCTGAAAACCGGCAACGCCTGCCTGTTAAAAGGTGGCTCCGACGCCGCTTATTCCAACGCCGCCCTGGCCGGCCAGTACCCGCCGCCGCTGCTATCTCCCGCCACAGCGGAGCATTTCGGCACCGAGCTTCTCTCGCTGCGCATGGCCGTGAAGACCGTGGCTTCGCTGCCCGAGGCACTGGCCCACATTGCCCAGTTTGGCTCCAAGCACAGCGAAGCCATTATCTCGGAAGACGCGGCGCACCTGGAAACCTTCCTCCATGCCGTGGATGCGGCCGCGGTGTACGCCAACGCCTCCACCGCTTTCACCGATGGCGGGCAGTTTGGACTGGGGGCCGAAATTGGCATCAGCACGCAGAAGCTGCACGCCCGCGGGCCCATGGGCCTGGAAGAATTGACCAGCTACAAGTGGCTGGTGCGCGGCACCGGGCAGGTTAGCAATTCGTGACAGAATGCCCCTGCAAGGCCTAAAAAAAGCCGCCGCTGCAACGGCAGCGGCGGCTTCCTGGCCAGTGTTATCTGAAGGGCTAGTCTTTCAGCACGATGCTTACCACTTTGCCCGGCCCGTCGACCATAAACTTGCACTCGTTGAAATCGGGCGCGGCGATGGTGGGGCGAATGTTGTTGGAGAAGGCGTACGGCTCGGTGGGAATGCCGAGGAAGTTCTTGTCAATTTTGTCGTTGTTGTTCAAATCCTGGGTAATGGCCACGGCCCACTCGCCCTTGGGTAGGTCGACGGGCAGCGTAAACTCGCTTTTGCCCTCCGGCTTCACCGCCTTGGAAAACGCCCACTTGCCGCTTTTCAGAAAACCTTCGCGGGTGTTGTAAAAATACAGCCGCACGGCGGCGGTGGTCGACACCAGCGACGAAACCACTACCGTGACCGACGCCGTTTCGGCGGGCCGCGGGGCGGGCGCGGCAGCCCCTAAAACACGGCTGGCAATCAATAGCGAGCAAATCGGCAACACGTTCATAGGCGGAATTATTGACTATATGGCGGATGGTGCGAGGTAGGCACCCAACGCCCCTGGTTACGGAAAGAGTTCGAAAACAGCTGGTTTTGGCCAAAACGTAATGCCCAGCGGGCCGCGGAGCAACTTCCGGCTGATGCGGCAATCAAGCAATTGCAACCCCTTGTCCCCAAACCCGGTTAAGCACCATAAGGGCGGCCGCACCACACGCGGCCCCGATATTTACCGCATGGAAGGGTTAACGAAAATTGACGACCTCGGCAAGCCGCGCGTGGTGATTGTGGGCGGTGGCTTCGGCGGCCTGGAGCTGGCCAAGTCCCTGGCCGATGCACCGGTGCAGGTGGTGCTCATCGACAAGCAGAACTACCACGCGTTTCAGCCGCTGCTGTACCAGGTGGCCACGGCGGGGCTGGACGAGGGCGACATCGTGTCGCCGTTTCGCAAAATCCTGAACAATCAGGAGAATTTCTACTTCCGGATGGCCGAAGTACTGCGCGTAAACCCCGTGGAGCAGGTGGTGGAAACCTCCATTGGCCTGCTGCGCTACGACTACCTGGTGCTGGCCACCGGAGCCGAGCCCAACTACTTCGGCGACGCCGCGATGGAAAAAAACTCCATCGCCATCAAGAGCGTGGAACAAGCCCTGGAGCTGCGCAACAGCATTCTTACCAACTTCGAGCAGGCCTTGCAGCTCGGGGATATGGAACAGCTCAATAGCCTGCTCGACTTCGTGATTGTGGGCGGCGGGCCCACCGGCGTCGAGATTGCGGGCGCGCTGAGCGAGCTGCGCTCCCACGTTTTCCCCAAGGACTACCGCGAGCTGGACTTCCGGGAAATGGACATTCACGTGGTGCAGAGCGGGCCGGTGCTGCTCAAAGGCATGTCGGCCAATGCCTCGCAGAAATCCCTGGAATACCTTCAGAAGCTGGGCGTGCAGGTGTGGCTCGACACCCGGGTGAAGTCGTACGACGGCTACACCGTGACCCTCAACAACGGCAAGCAGCTCATTGCGCGCACCCTGATTTGGGCGGCGGGCGTGACGGGCGCTCCCCTCGCCGGCCTGCGCGATGACTGCCTCGCCCCCGGCAACCGCTACCTCGTGGACGGCTATTGCCGGGTGCACGGCTACGAAAACGTCTTCGCCATCGGCGACATCGCCCTGATGAAAACCGACGCCTACCCCGACGGCCACCCCATGGTGGCCCAGCCGGCCTTGCAACAGGGCCGCCAGCTGGGCCAGAACCTCGCCCGCCAGCTCACCGGCCAGCTCATGGAGCCCTTCGTGTACCACGACAAGGGCACCATGGCCACCATCGGCCGCAACCATGCGGTGGCCGACATCAAGCTCTTTGGCCGCGAATACCACCTCGACGGCTTCGTGGCCTGGCTGGCCTGGAGCTTCATCCACGTTATTTCGCTGGTGAGCTTTCGCAACCGCATCGCCGTGTTCTTCACCTGGTCCTGGAATTATTTCACCCAGGACAAAGGCTTGCGCTACATCATCGGCCAGACCAAGAAGCCCGTGGCCGAGAAGGAATTTGCCGAAAAGGCCATTGTCTGAAGCTGGAAGCTTCTGGGAAAACCTTCTGGCTCCGCTCTCCGGCTCACTCTTCCGCACACCACTTCCCATCGCCTGAACCGCCGCCTCACCTTGCACTGCTCGACGTGGCGGCAGAAACTGGGTGCATGACGAAGCTGTAGTAGCTGCGCCCGCTAGCGCAAGGCAGCAAGCCCAACGCGAAAATTCTGAGCAGCAGGGTTTTCATAAAGTAACGCGATTGGGCGGGTTGTGGTCCGGTATGGCTGGGCCGGAAATAACAACGCCCGGCCAGTACGGCCGGGCGTTGTGCAGAATGGGCGGGTGGGCTCAGGAGCCGGTTTTCTCCTTCGGGAACTGGTCCAGAATTTCCTTGGCCGACTCGGCAAACTGACGGCCCAGGCTGGCAGGGTCGTCCACGGGGTCGACCATGGAGCCGCGCCAGACGAGGTTGTTGGTTTTCGCGTCGATGAAATCGAGCACCAGGGTGCCTTCGCGGTATTCCTCGGTGTGGGTGGTGCGGCGGTAGTAGGCCGGCGAATACCAGTAGCCGTAGTTCACGGGCAGCAGGGCGCTCCGGTAGCGCACCGCGTATGGATACGGATAGACATAGCCAATGGGGCGCTGGTTAACGACGGGGGCCGGGTTGATGACGGTACGCTCGGCCTGCTCCACAAAAATGTGGGTGGTGAGGTAGAAGTCCGGGTTGCTTTCTACTTCGCGGATGCTGCGCTTGGCCAGTTCGCCGGCAATGGCCTGGTGGATGCGGTCCTGGGCAATGGAGCTGCGCAGTAGGGGGTTCTGGTCGCCGGAGGTTTTCACCTCCGTATCGGCCCAGGCAAAGGTGCGGTACTTGTTGAAGTTGGTGCCGGACCGTTGTTCAACATTAACGGCGGAAGTGCAGGCGCTGAGCCACGCAAGCAGCAGCCCCCAAACGATGGAAAGTTTCATAGAAAGAAGGTGTGTGAAAACGAATACGTATAAGGGGCTTACCCGTGCGCCCGGGCAAAGGTTATGGCCCAGCTTATCCGCCGGGCGCGCGCCTCAGCCCCTTTTTACGGTGCTGTCCTAACTCCTGCTGGCCCGCCCGGAGCGGGCCCCGCCGTTGTTCCCAGCCCGATACCGGGCAGGGCTCAAACAATAAACTACCTTACTATAGTTATGAATCCTAGCAAGGAGAATCGTTCCGGTTGGCCCGTCAATCAAGAACGCCACTTTGATAGTCGGGTCGCCGATGTAGCGACGCCGTGTTGGCAAATTTCCAAATGACTTCAGTATGTCAATCGTCTGCCTATTCGCCATAAATAAGCCCGAATCGGTTAGCTTCCGCAAGAACAACTATCATATCAATTTATACTTAAATCCAACTTTTGAATATTTGACGTACGTTCTGCCTATAATCACCTGCCTTTAAGCAAGAAACGCTACTTATGAATACCTCTACCACGTCTATTTTAACGCGCAGCAACGTGACTATCACGGGCGTCTCCGGCCCTGGCGCCCAAACCATCGTCTTCCTCCACGGCCTCGGGGGTGACCAGCGCAACTGGCGGCTCGTTGCTCCCGCCTTTGAAAGCCGCTACCAGGTGGTGCTGCTGGACCTTATTGGAGCCGGCAAATCGGACCTCGCCGCCTACCAAGCCGATACTACCCATAGCACCCTCGACGGCCACGCCACCGACCTGCTGGGCGTGATAAGTGCCCTGGCCCTGCACGATGTGGTGTTCGTGGGCCACTCCGTAGCGGCCATGATTGGCGTGATTGCCGCCGTGCGGGAGCCCGAGCGCTTTGCCAAAATGGTCCTGGTTTCGCCTTCCCCGCGTTTCATCAACGAAGCCGACTATGCTGGCGGCTTCGAACAGAAAGACATCAACGAGCTGCTGGCCGCCATGGAGGCCGATTACAACGGCTGGTCGCACGGCTTCTCGCCCGTGATGATGGGCAGCCACGAAAGCCCCGAGCTGGTGCTGGAGCTCACCAACAGCTTCGTGCGCACCAATCCGGAAATCGCCAAGCATTTCGCCCGCGTTACGTTCTTTTCCGATACCCGCACCGAGCTGGGCTTTCTCACCACCCCCACGCTCATTGTGCAATCGGCGCACGACGTAATTGCGCCCCTCGCCGTGGGCCACTACATCAACGAGCAGCTGGCCGACAGCCGCATGGTGGTGGTGGAAACCGGCGGCCACTGCCCCCACCTAAGCGCCCCCCAGGAAACGCTTTCGGCAATGGATAATTTTCTGCACCACGAAACCGGGCTGTAGGAAAAGGCGAGCTGTAAAAAAACGGTTATGCTGAGCGCAGCCGAAGCATCTCTACCGCAATAGTGAATGATTACTTGAGCAGTAGAGATGCTTCGGCTGCGCTCAGCATGACCGTTCTACACTTTGTCGCCTAGTCCGTCTAAAACTCACAGCCGGATATCAAACGCCAGCGGCTCCACCACCCATTGCTGCACGGTGGTGTTGTACACCACCCGCACCCCGGCCTCGATGGGGGTGCGCAGCCGGAGCACGTTGAACAGCACCAAGGCGTCCAGGCCCACATTTCGGTATTTCAGCTGGGCTGGTATTCCCCGCACGTCGTTGCCCTGGGCCAGGTCGGCAAAGGCGGTGGCCCGCAGGCGCTGCACGTAGAGCAGCCGGCCCAGCTGCCAGTGCGTGAAAGCCAGCGGCAGGTAATAGTCCACGCTCGACACCCGCAGGCGGTCGAAACTCACGTAGCCCTCGCCGCGGGGGAACGACACGGCGGGCGCAAAGCGGTACTGCGCCTGGTCTTGCCACTGGTAGCCGGCCCGCAGCCGCAGAGCGTGGTTCCGGGCCAGCCCCGGCAAGTAGAGCCCCGCCTGCACCCCTAGCTGCGCGGCCGCCAGCCCGGTGCCAAACGGCGTGGTGCGCCAGGTACCCAGCAACGTGCCACCCCATTTCGGGGCCACGCTGCGGGCGCTGCGCTTGAGCTGCGTAGCGTAGCTGAGGGTGGTTTGCAGGGCATTGAGCGGCGTATTGGGACCGGTTTCGGAGATTTTGCGGGTGGGCAAACTGTAGCCGTACACCTGTTCGTGCAGGTAGTAAGCCCCCAGCGAAAGCGCCTGCAAGTACTTGGAACGCGTGAGGGCGAGTGGCAGCCGCAGCCCGGCCGTGAGGCGGGTGTACTGCCACTGGTCGCGCACGGTGCGGCCCTGGTAGAGGACGGCCGCGTCGCGCCCCCCGTAGGTCACGTCCACGTCCAGCACCGGAAAGCGGCCCTGGTAGCTGAGCGCCCCAGTGGCACTGAAGGTCCGCTCCGTTTGGTCGTAGCCCACGCCGGCAAACACTTGCGTAGTGTTCAGCAAGTCCTGCGAGCGCAGGCCCACGCTTACGGCGTTGCCGCCGGGGCTTTGCACCACCCCGTAGCTAAACAGGTTGAAGGCGTGCCGCAGCGGCGCGTACCGCCGCACACCATAGCGCGGCCGGGCCGAGTCGGGGTTGGCCAGCAGGCGCGGCACGGCTTCCCCGGCGGGCTCCTGGGCCGTGAGGGTGGCCGCGTACGGGCCCGGCACGTCGGCCGTGGCGGCAGGGAGGCGCACCCAGGTGGCGGTATCGAGCGGCATTTCGACCACCCGCGCCCCGGTGGCCCGGTAGTCGTGGAAGGCCAGGGTGCGGCCATCCGGGGCCACGGCCGCGTGGTAGGCCCCGAAGGGCCGCGCCGTCACGCGGTAGGTTTGGCCGGCCTCATCCACCGCATAAACATTGTCGACCCCCGATTGGGCGGAATTGTAGAGCACGTAGCGGTTCCAGGCCTGCGGGTTGGCCAGGTTGACGTTGGCCACGGGCAGCAGGTTGTTGCCGCGCCCGTTGTCGGCGTTCAGCACCTGAATGGTTTTGCCGGCCGCCGTGAGCGTTACCGTTACAATGGCTTCGCCGCGGGGCGTCCAGCGCGGCTGCTGGTAAAAGTCGTTGTGCGGATTAGGCAGCGTGCGGATGATTTGGCCGGTGTTGGCGTCCAGCACCACCAGGGCGTGGTGGTAAGCGGCATCGGTGCGCACGGCCAGGATGCGCTGGCCATCGGGCGAGAGGGCGGCCGTGGCGTAGCGCCCGCCCCGCCCAACGCGGGTGAGCCGGCCGGTTTTCAGGTCCAGCACCTTCAGCTCGGAGGCAATGCGCTGGCCCCAGCGCACGTGCTGCTGGAACTCCGGCCACACGGCCTTGCCGCCGTTTACCGACAGCATTTCGGGCAAATTAAGCTGGCCGGGCGTGAACACCTTTTGCTCCCGGCCATTACGGCTCAGCAGCACGAATTGCGGAATATAGTCGAGGCCGGTTTTCAGGGCCAGTACCGTGCTATCGGTGACGTACTGCGGGTATTGGTACTGCGCAAATATTTTCTCCGAGGCGGCCACCGGCAGGGCGCGGGCCGGCGTGGCGACCGGCAAGGCCGCCTGCTGCCTCCGCCAGGTTGAGTCGATTTCAGTCATGGTCCGGCCGTAGAGCTGCTCCACCGTGAGGCCGGTGCGGTGCCGAATGCCCTGCGAAAACGAGAACGGATAAAACGGAAACCGGTAATAATCGTCCAGCACCCGGGCCCAGATTTCTGGGCCGTAGTGCGCTTTCAGGTACGACGTCAGGAAGTAGCCCAGCACGTACCAATCGGGCACGTGGTCGCGCAGGGAGCCGTTCACGGCCTTTTGATAGGTGTAGGAGCGGCCGGCCAGCAGGTTGGCCCGCAGGCCCACGCTGAAGCTGGGAATGCGGCCGCGGCCGCTGCGCGTGAGGGCCGTTTCGGTGCCCACGGCGTCGCCCTCGAAAAACCACTGCGGCACGCCCAGCGCCGCCACGCCCAGCGCGCCATCGCCCAGCAGCGGGCCCAGCACCCGGCCCACGCCCTGCCGGGCCTTCTCAAACTGCCCCACGTGCCGGAACTCGTGCACCGCCAGGCCATCGAGCCAGTCCACGGTGCCCAACCCAAACCCCTGCTGCGGCGTGGTAAAAAATTCGGCGTGCCGGGGCAAAAACGTCACGAAGCCGTTTGGCACCGTAGTTTGGTTTTGCAGCACCACCGCAATGGGCCGCGGGCGCACGCCGAGCGTAGCCACCCCGGGCCCGTGCAGCTGCTCCAGCCGGGCCGCCGTGCGCTGCGCCGCCGAGTCGATACCGCCCGCGTAGAGCACCCGAAAGTGCGGCGTGCGCACTTCCTGCCAGCGCAGCGCGGACGGGTTTTGGGAAAGTACGGGCAGGCTTTGAGCGCGGGCCCGGCCCAGGCCGGCTAAGCCCAGCAGGCCACAAAGCAGCAAACGACGCGGGTGATTTTTTGGCATGGAAAAGGCAGGACGAAACGGGGGCTAAAGAACGGCAGCCGGCCGCTATATCCCCCGCGGATGCGCTGGCGGTAGCGGCCAAATCCATAATCCGGAAGGCCGGATACCACGGCTAACCGCACTGGCAAGCACCCGTTCCGATGTGAATGGCCGCCTTTTTTTGTGCATGTGCAACGCGGCCGGCCCCCCGGCGGTCAAGGCCATAAACCTGATTATTTCACCCCTCACTGCCTTCCTCATGCTTCGTACTGCATTGTCCTGCTGCTTGGCTACTCTAATGGCCGGCGCGCTCCTCGGCTGCCACAAAGACGGGGCGCCCCAGCCCGACTGCTACAGCGGCAAAGTAGTGGCCTACTCCTGCATGCTGGGCCCTCTGGTTGACGTGGACCCGGCGTACCCAATCGGGGCGCGAGCAGTGTCGGTGATGGGCAACCGCTTCCTCGGCAACAACGTCGTCGCGGTGGCCAATGCGGCAGGCTTGCCCCACAATGTTCAGGTAGGCCAGCTGTATTTCACCTGCACGAAGGCCGCTGCTCGCACTGGTGCCACGTGCCTGGCGTTCGATGGCACCACCAGCCCCGTTCCCGTCCTCGACCTCCACAATGTATCGACCGTGAGCTGCGACTCGGTTCGCGCCAAATAAGGCGGCTATTCAAGATTGGCGATTCAGTGTTAGCATTCAATTTAAATGGTGGAGTAACTGCAACGCGGTTTTACCTGGCAGCCACAAAAAAAGCGACCCGATTTGGGTCGCTTTTTTTTGAAATTGAACGCCTTACGCCGACATCATTTCCTTGTCCGGCACGCTCATGTCCTTGAGCGTGGCCGTGCCGCGTTCCTTGCGCGTGATGCGCGAATAGAGGCTGATTTCCTGGTCGAAGAGAAACATGAGGAACAGCTTGGTGTAGCTGCGGTGGGCCAGCAGCGGCTCGTAGAACTCGGGGGCGATGGCCTTGATTTTGGGCAGGTTGTTCCACGGAATGCTGGGCATGTCGTGGTGCTCGTTGTGGAAGCCCACGTTGAGGTTGATGCCGTTGAGGCGGCCGTAGTAGGAGTAGGTTTCCTGGGTGTCGCTCAGGGTGAGGTAGTGCTCCTGAATCCAGCGTGCGCCCAGCGGGTGCAGGCCCACCGAAAA
>JBBQSQ010000058.1:0-22871 GCA_038213745.1 Cytophagales bacterium | reverse complement strand
GGGCCGGGCCGCTCCGGCAGCACCAGTACCCCCGCATCTGACTGCAATTCCTCCCCATGCCAGCGCACTGTCATCCGAATCGGACAGTGTCCGCGTCTGTTTCGAGCGGCCTTCCGCAGGTAAAACTGTACGCTGATAGTGCGCTTGTAAATGGTAGGGGTCAGCATTGGATTGGCCGTTATCCCGGGTTCTGTCCCGGTACATGTCCCGGTTTGTGTCCCGGTCCAATCCAAATTTAACCGGAGATACCCGAAGTACCAAACGCCAAATGTGCCCGCAGTGGCTATAAACGAAGAATGCCCGCCGGTTATGGCGGGCATTCTAAGCTGTAGCGCTCCCTCCTGGGCTCGAACCAGGGACCCTCTGATTAACAGTCAGATGCTCTAACCGGCTGAGCTAAGGAAGCAATTTCTTATCCGAAACCCGGTTGTTGTTGTTTCGGACTGCAAACTTACGACCTTCTCGAAAAAGGCGCAAGCCAAACGCCGTTTTTTTTCAAAAATCTTCCTACATCATCAGTTCGTAATGCTGAGCAAATTGCCTTGCAAGCTGGCACTGTACTGTTTAAGGGGTAGCGGGCTGGGGCCGCCCGTAATTTGACCCCGCAAATCAAATTGCGAATTGCAACAAGAATCGCGCAGAAACAGCCGCGAACGGTCCACGCTAACCAGTGCGCAGGCGTCGTAGGGCTGGAAAGGGCAATTCCGCTCGAAGGCCAAATAGCTGCCTACGTTCTGACGCACCACAATCACCCCCTTCACGCCGCCTGTGCCGGCCGGGCCGTTCGCGGGAAGCATCACGGCTCCGTTATCAAACCGTAGGTTGACGTATTCCTGGTTGGTCAAGTTCAGGCTCAGGTTAACCGGAACGTTGGGTATCAGCGGCTGGGCATTGTTTTTCGACCCGCAACTACCGGCAGCCAGAACCAGGCCAACCAAACCTAGTACAGTTCTACACCGTTGGGCAAACAGTATTTTGGACATAAGATTCAACTAGTAAACGGATTACACGTCACCGAAGGCATTCACTCCGGAAAATGAGTCTCTTGCGCTCATTAACAGGTCATCCTCCGCTTTCATTCCTGGCGCGAAGGTAAACGGCCCGCCCTGGCCGGTGGTATCCGGAGGAACGGGCCGTAGTGCAGGTGCGTTGCCGCGTTCATTTTTTGAACAGCGAATTGACGAATGTATGGCGGTCGAAAAGCTGCAAATCGGTCATCTTCTCCCCCACCCCAATGTAACGCACCGGAATACTGAACTGGTCGGAGATGCCAATCACCACGCCGCCGCGGGCTGTGCCATCGAGCTTAGTGATGGCCAAGGCCGTGACTTCGGTGGCTTTGGTGAACTCCTTGGCTTGCAGAAAGGCGTTCTGGCCTGTGCTGCCGTCAAGCACCAGCAGCACTTCGTGCGGTGCATCGGGAATCACTTTCTGCATCACGCGCTTGATTTTGCTGAGCTCATTCATCAGGTTCACTTTATTGTGCAGGCGGCCGGCGGTATCGATGATGACCACATCGGCCCCCGTTTCCACGCCCTTCTGCACGGCATCGTATGCCACGGATGCGGGGTCGGTGTTCATGCCGTGGCTCACCACGGGCACGCCCACGCGCTGGCCCCAAATGATGAGCTGGTCGACGGCAGCGGCACGGAAGGTATCGGCCGCGCCCAGCACCACCTTTTTGCCGGCCGAATGAAAACGGTGGGCCAGTTTGCCAATGGTCGTGGTTTTGCCCACGCCGTTCACGCCCACTACCATGATGACGTATGGCTGACTGGAATTACCGGCCTGGTCCAGCACGGCGGTGGAGCCGGACTTATTATCTTCCAGCAGGGCCACAATTTCCTCGCGCAGGATGCGGTCCAACTCGCCGGTGCTCACGTACTTATCGCGGGCCACGCGGGCTTCAATGCGGTCGATAACCTTGACCGTAGTGTCAATGCCAACGTCAGCGTGCACGAGCAGGCTTTCCAAGTCGTCGAGCACGGCTTCGTCTACGGTGCTTTTGCCCACCACGGCCTTGCTCAGCTGCTCGAAGAAGTTGGTTTTAGTTTTTTCCAAGCCCGCGTCAAGCGAGGCTTGCTGGGCAGGGGTTTCCTTGTCCTTTTTAAAAAAATCGAAGAGGCCCATGAGGGAGGGTATGAAGGTAGGAGGGTGCGAGGTCAGGAGGGCAAAAGTTACGAGTTAAGGGGTAATCAGCTGGTTATCTGGCAATTCCTACCCTTCTACCCCCACACCCGCTTACCCTAAAAAAACCTTCTTACCCCGTAAACTAAAAAAGTCCCACGAAGGTGGGACTTTTTAAACTTTTACAAGGCCGGAGCCGGCCAGCAACTATTTGTTGCCGGTAGCCAGGTACTCCTGCACTTTGTCGAGGAGCACCATTTCCTCACGGAACGTGTATGCTCCGGTTTTCTCCGATTTAACGGCACGGATTACTTTCGCCCAGTTCTTGGCGTTCTCAACGGTTTTCAGCGTTGCTACTACTTTCTTAGCCATTGTTCAGGTTATTTAATTTCCTTGTGAACAGTCATTTTCCGCATAATCGGGTTGAATTTCTTCAGCTCGATGCGCTCAGGGGTATTCTTGCGGTTCTTGGTGGTGATGTAGCGCGAGGTGCCCGGCAGGCCCGAGGTTTTATGCTCGGTGCACTCCATGATAACCTGCACCCGGTTTCCTTTCTTGGCCATCTCGACGGGGGTGTATGTGTTTTAAAATTTAGGACTGCAAAGGTACGGGGATTTCTGGAAACTGCAAAGGCCCTGTAGCATAAGCTTTAGCTTGTGCACGAGCGCAGCGGGTTCTTGCGCCTGCTGTTCAACACCGGAACTCGCTGCGCTCGTGCACAAGCTGAAGCTTATGCTACGTCGTTTAGCTACTTCAAATCCGGTAGCTTAAATCCTTCCAAGGCGCTGGGCTCGGCCATGAGCTTCTCGATATCGGCGACGGTGCGCGGGGCTTCGGCCGAGAGGTTTTCGTAGCCGGTGGCCGTAATCAGGGCATCGTCCTCAATGCGCACGCCGATATTCCACCACTTGGGGTCGCAGGGCGAGCCGGCGGGAATGTAAACGCCGGGCTCAACGGTGATGACGTTGCCGGCCTGCAAGGGGCCGTAGCTGCCGCGGTCGTGCACGTCGAGGCCCAGGTAGTGGCTGGCCCCGTGCGGGTAATAGCGCCGCATTTCGTCCTTTTTCTTGATGATGCCCAGCTTTGTAAGGCCAGCAGTTACTACTTCCTGGGTGGCTTTATTGGGGGCATCGAAGGCGGCCCCGGGGCGGCAGGCCGCAAAACCGGCCTCTTGGGCCGCCAGCACGAGCTCGTAAATCTGGCGCTGGGCGGGGCTGAAGGTGCCAGCCGGCGGCGCAGTGCGCGTAACGTCGGCGGAGTAGCCGTGGTATTCGGCCCCGCAGTCCATGAGCACGAGGTCGTTGTCGAGGTGCTGGCGGTCGTCGGTTTCGTAGTGCAGAATGCAGGCGTTGGCCCCGCCGCCCACGATGCTGGGGTAGCCCTGGAACTCGGCCCCGTAGCGGCGGTACACGTACTCGTGCAGGCCCTGCACCTCCATTTCACCCATTTCGGGGCGTAGCAGCTTCAGCACCTCGCGCTGGCCCTGGGCACTGATGCGGACGGCGCGGCGCAGCAACGCCAGTTCCTCGGGCGTTTTGATGGCGCGCAGCCCGTCGAGCTTTTCGCCCAGCGTGGCATCGTCGAAGCGCCCGGGTGGGTGGGCATCAATGGCCGTTTGGCGGGCAGCATCGGTGGTGGCCGCCAGGTAGGCGCTTATGAGCGGGCTGGTGGCCAAAACGGGCTTCTCCTTCACTTGGCCGTTGATGTATTCTGCCATGCGCTTTGCCTCGCGCTGGCCGTAGCGCCGGACGATGTTCTCAACCGCGGCCAGGCTGGAATTATAATCGGCGGGCACGCCGGCTTGCTGGCGGAAGGTGGCCACCAGGTTGTGCAAGCCGGCGGGGTTATCCGCATCATCCCGCGTATCGAGGGGCAGCTCGGGAACCAGGATTTTGTCGAAATCAGCCCACTTGAGGCCAGCGGCGGCAAAGTCCTTGTTATCGGCGGCGAATTGCAGGGCCAGCTCGGCCTTGGCACCGGCTGCCCCCAGGCGGCGGCCCGTCCACTGCTCGCGGGCGGGGTTGCGGGGCTGGGTGAACAGCGCTTCCGTCACGCCGGCCTGGCCGCCCACCGTGCGAGGCTCTTTGAAGAGCAGCAGCACGGCATCGGGCTCTTCGTAGCCGGTGAGGTAGTGAAAATCGGGGTTTTGGTGGTAGACAAAGTCCACGTCGTTGGCCCGGTTGCGAACGGGCGCGGCGAATACCACGGCTACGCTGCCTGGCGGCAGTTGGGCCCGCAGCAGCTCGCGCCGCTGCTTATGGAAGGCCGGCGACAGGAAATCGGTGGGCCGGGCGGGGGCCGCCGCCGCCGTTATCGGCTCGGGAATGGAAGCAGTGTTCTGTGCCACGGCAGCAAAGCCCGTCAGCACCAGCCACCCGCCGATAAAAGCACGAGGCACCAGCCGCAGCCGCTGCGGCACCGGTGAAAACAGAGGAAGCAGAGGCCGCATGGGAAGCAAGTGTTACGAGGTAAATCAAGCAATAATGCAAGATAGCCGCCAATAGACAAAGCCAGCGCCGATACAGTTGCCGCGAGGGCAAGCGTATCGGCGCTGGCTTTTTGTTTGGTAGTCGGTAGTGGGTAATCAGTAGTCGGATTTTTAGGTAATAACCATGGTGGCCATCTCTGACTACTGATTACCCACTACCGACTACCAACAGCAACGACGTTAGTAAACGATGAAGCCCTGCTCCTTGGCCTTCTTCAGGACCGCCATGATGCCGTTCTTGTTGATGGTGCGGATGGTGGAGGTCGCCACTTTCAGCGTCACCCAAGCGTCCTGCTCGGGGATGTAAAAGCGCTTTTTCTGCAGGTTCGGATAGAACTTGCGCTTGGTCTTGTTGTTAGCGTGCGAAACGTTGTTACCAACGCGGGTACGCTTGCCGGTCAAATCACAAACACGGGCCATGATATCGGAGGGTTAATTAATTACAAAGCAGGGAAACGGGCCGCAAATATCGGCAAAAGTCTGGCATTCACCAAACACCCCGCCCTTATTTCTGGTCGGATGCGCCCTGAATGCCCGGTTTGGGCCGAAAATTCCAAGGGCAATGGCGGCAAGCACTCTGGCAACAGCTCCCCCGGCGGCGGTGGTATTGCTCGGTGAAGACGAGGTAGCCCTCGGGGGTGTAGTAGAAATCGCCGGACTGGAGCGGCTGGGGTACGGGCTTGGGCATCAGTGAATCAAAGGTAGGGCGGCACGCGTTGCAAGATTTTCGAGGGGCAATTTGTTACCATTATTTGCCATTATTTCCATGAAAATACCTACTGCTTTTGTGCGGCCGCTGCTGGCGGGAGTGACTTTACTGGCTGCGGGACCGGCTTTTGCCCAAGCTCCCCCGCCGGTGGTGCTCACGGCTGCCACGGCCCCGGCGGGCGTGCGCCCGGCCCTGGCCCGCGACGAATCGGTTCTGGCCGACCCGGTACGGGAAGCGCTGCGCACACTGCCGCAGGCCAAGAAAAAGTTTTTGGCCGGCTTGCCTACTGGCGACCAATTCCTGCTGTCGGTGCGAGTGATTGCGGGCGACACGAGTTTCCGGCAGGTGTCGGCCCGGGTGCTGGGCTGGCACGGCAGTACGGTGCAGGCCCTGCTGCTGCCCGGCGCGGCCGACTCGGCCGGGCCAGGCGAGCCCGTGCCCGTGAGCTTTCCCGAAGCCGCCGTGGTGGACTGGACCCTGCTGCGGGCCAGCGGCCGCGAAGAAGGCAACTACGTGGGCCGCTACGCCGACACGGCCCGCCAAGTGGAGCGGCTGCGGCTGCGCTGAGCACCCGGCGGCGCAGCCACTGAAAACCCGTAATTTCGTGGTCTCACTAACCCCCGCCCGTGCCATGTCCGTCACCACCTCCCCCACCGCCACGTCCAGCCGCGCCGAGCAGCTTATGCAGCTCGAAGACCAGTACGGTGCCCACAACTACCACCCCCTGCCCGTGGTGCTGAACCGGGGCGAAGGCGTGAACCTTTGGGATGTTGATGGCAAGCACTATTTCGACTTTCTCTCGGCCTATTCGGCGGTTAATCAGGGCCATTGCCACCCGCGCATTATCGATGCGCTGACCACGCAGGCGCAGCAACTCACGCTCACATCGCGGGCTTTTTTTAACGACCAACTGGGCGCGGCCGAGCAGCAGCTGTGCGAGCTGTTTCGCTACGATAAAGCCCTGATGATGAACTCCGGAGCCGAGGCCGTGGAAACGGCCTTGAAGCTGGCCCGCAAGTGGGGCTATCAGGAAAAAGGCATTGCCCCGAACATGGCCCGCATCATCGTGGCCAAGCACAACTTCCACGGGCGTACCACGGGCATTATTTCCTTTAGCACCGACGGCGACAGCACGGGCGGTTTCGGGCCGTTTGCGCCGGGCTACCAGGTGGTGCCCTACAACGACGTGGAGGCCCTGGAAGCGGCGTTGCAGGACCCGCACGTGTGCGGCTTTCTCATTGAGCCCATTCAGGGCGAGGCGGGCGTGATGGTGCCCGCGGTGGGCTACCTGGCCCAGGCGGCGGCGCTGTGCAAGGCGCACAACGTGCTGCTGATTACCGACGAAATCCAGACCGGCCTAGGCCGCACCGGCAAGCTGCTGGCCTGCGACCACGAAGCCGTGCGCGGCGACATCCTCATCCTGGGCAAAGCCCTGAGTGGGGGCGTGCTGCCGGTGTCGGCGGTGCTGGCCGACGACCACATCATGCTCACCATTCAGCCGGGCCAGCATGGCTCTACCTTTGGCGGCAACCCCCTGGCCTGCGCCGTGATGCGGGCCGCGCTGGATGTGCTCATCGACGAAAAGCTAGCCGAAAATGCAGCCCGACTGGGCGAGATATTCCGCCAGCGCATGCGCCAAATCCAGGCCCAGCGCCCCGAAACGGTGGACCTGGTGCGCGGCAAAGGCCTGCTGAATGCAGTAATCATCGTGCCCGCCGAAGACGGCCGCACCGCCTGGGACGTGTGCGTAACCCTGATGGAGCGCGGCGTGCTGGCCAAGCCCACGCACGGCGACATCATCCGCTTTGCCCCGCCCCTGGTGATTACCGAGGAGCAGTTGCACGCGGCCTGCGATATTATTGAGGAAGTAATTCTGGCGTTTTAAGCCTTCTGTCTTCCTGAGCTTGCGAAGGACCTTATCACGCCAGAACAAAACGTTCGGATGCGATATAGTCCTTCGCAAGCGCAGAATGACAGCTTTTTTGTGGCCCTCATGCCCAACACCAACCTTTCCTACTGGGAGCACCAGGCTTTCTTCGGGCCGGCCGACGTGGCCATCATCGGGGCGGGGCTGGTGGGGCTCACGGCGGCACTGTACCTGAAGCAGCGCCGGCCCAACTGGCGCGTGGTGGTGCTGGAACGGGGGCCACTGCCCAGCGGGGCTTCGACCAAAAACGCGGGCTTCGCCTGCTTTGGGTCGATTTCTGAGCTGATGGAACAGGAAAGCCGCGGCGACTTACAGGCCGTGGTGGCGGCCCGCTACACCGGCCTCACGCGGCTGCGGGAGCTGCTGGGCGATGCAACCCTGGACTACCAGCCGGTAGGCGGCTACGAATTATTTCGGCAGGGGGAGGAGCCCCTGGCAGCTGATTGCCGGGAGAAAATTGACTATTTCAACGCGTTGCTGGCTCCGGTAGTGGGCCACGCCCACACGTTTCGCGACGCGAGCGCCGAAGGGGCGCAGTTCGGCTTCCGGGGCGTGCATACGCTGCTGAAAAACGAATGCGAAGGCAGCCTCGATGCCGGCCGCATGATGCGCGCCCTGCTGGCCCGCGTCTGGGCCGCCGACGTGCCCGTGCTCACCAGCTGCGAGGTAATGGAGGTGGCAGATGCCGCCGCCGGGCACCAGCTGCGGCTGGCCAATGGGGCCACTGTGCAGGCGGGCCAGGTGCTGTTGGCCACCAATGCTTTCGCCACCGAGCTGCTGCCTGCGCTGGCGGTGGTGCCCGGCCGCGGCCAGGTGCTGGTGACCGAGCCCCTGCCTGGCGTGGCCCTGCCCGGCACGTTTCACTACGACCACGGCTACGCTTACTTCCGCCAGCTCCCCGACCACCGAATCCTGCTGGGCGGCGGCCGCAACCTGGATTTCAGCGCGGAAGAGACGACCGCGCCCGGCATCACGCCACCGGTGCAGCAGTATCTGGAAGACTTGCTGCACGAGGTGATTGTGCCTGGCCAGCGGCCCCGCATTGATTACCGCTGGAGTGGGGTGATGGGGTTTGGACCCGCGCTGGCCCCGATTATCGACTGGGTGCGGCCGGGGATGCTGGCCGCCGTGCGTTGCAATGGCATGGGCGTGGCTATGGGGGCCGGCACCGGCTGGCTGGCCGCCCAAAAACTGGCCGCCGGGTAGCGGAAACCCGCCAAACTTCGTACAGCACTGCACGGGCATTATTTCGGGCCCTTCACTTATGCATTTTACTACTCCTTCTCGTTTGTTTGGTTTCCAATGGCTGGCCGCGCTGGTGGTTTTTGCTGGCCTGGCTAGTGGTTGCCAGAGCAGCAGGCCCAGCTTTTCATTTCAGCCCGCGCCGGGCCGGGTGCGCCCAGCCACGGTAGCCATGCGCCCGCCAACCGCCACGGCTTCGGCGGAGACGCCAGTGGCCCCTGCCCCGGCAGCGGCCACTGCTCAGCCAGTCAATCATCGACTGACGGGCCATGTACCGCACCGCCTGAAACCGCCCACTCAGCCCGCAGTGGGGCAGGGCGGCAGCATGCCCAATGCCCGCCCCCTGGTGAAGCGCGTGGCCACCCTGCGCCCGCGGGTGCTGCTGGGCCGGCCGCACGCCACGGCGGAGGCGGGGCTGGGCACCACGGTGCTGGGCGTGCTAGGCTTAGTGGTGCTGCCCATCGCGCTGATTGGACTGGCCATCAGCGGCGGCGGGCTGGTATGGGGCATTGTGGCGGGCATGGCGGCGCTGGCGGTGCTGGTGGCGTACCTCGACCCGTTTGGGCGGCGGTAGGGTTTTGGGGTAAATTTGAGGTCCACTTCCCCTATTTTCCTCGCCCTTATGCCTTTTGCCAGCTGTTGTAGTGCATTGTTCAGACTCTTTTTGGTGCTGGTACTGCTGAGTAGCTGTCGGAGCGAACGGGTGGCGTTTCGGTTTCCTTCGCCAACGCCCATTGCTAACTCAAAGCTGCTGATAAGGACCATTAAGCCAGGATTCCAAGCTAAGGATTCGGTTACTAGAGCTTCGAGGGTGGATGCGTCGGCGACAACGACAACGAAAAAGAAGACTCTAATAATAACCGCTATTCCGGCTGTAATAAAGCGGCGCAAAATGGAATTTGAGCTTAACCCACTACTCCGTACACCTGTAATTAACAAGCTATTTCGGCATAAAAAGACGATTGCTAATCAGGTCGACAATGCCAGCAATGGCTGGAAGGGCTTTTGGGAGTTTATACTATTGGCGAGCTTACCGCTCGCGCTGTTTGGGGCGTTGGTGAGCGCAATTTTTAACGTCAGCTTTTTGGCTGGATTGGCCTATGTGGTGTTAGGGTTTGCAGCATTTTTTGTGATAGTCCTGCTAGCCGTGGCGATTTATCAGGTTTATAAGAAGTTGGCAGCACCGCGTAACAAATGAGGATGATGCGCCAGCTAGATGATGGCGCAATTCTCGCTTGTCTTCAGTTGTCACACGCTAATCATTTGGCCATGCTAACTGTTGCACTAGCTTTGGCCTGATTAATACGAAGGCTATTTTGCCCGCTTTTCCTTATGCTCCCAACCCAACGCCCCCGCCGCAACCGCAAGTCCGAAGTTATCCGCGACATGGTGCAGGAAACCCGCCTTACCACCCACGATTTCATCTACCCCATCTTCATTACCGAAGGCCAGAACCAGACCGAGGAAATAAAGTCGATGCCCGGCATCATGCGCTTCACGGCCGACCGGGTGATTGACGAAATCGGGGCCTGCGTGGAACTGGGCATTAGAGCTTTCGCGCCCTTCCCCAACATCAACGAAGTACTGAAGGACCCGATGGCTCGCGAAAGCACCAACCTGGATGGCCTGTACCTCAAGGCCGTGGCCGACATCAAGCGGCAGTTTCCAAAGGTGGTCATCATGACCGACGTGGCCATGGACCCCTACAGCAGCGACGGCCACGACGGCGTGGTGGACCCCGACTCGGGCGAAATCCTCAACGATGCCAGCCTGGAAGTGCTGGGCCAAATGGCGCTGGCGCAGGCCCACGCCGGGGCCGACATCATCGGGCCGAGCGACATGATGGACGGCCGCGTGGCCTGGATTCGGCGGGTGCTGGACGAGAACGGCTTCAGCCACGTGAGCATCATGAGCTACACGGCCAAGTACGCCTCGGCTTTTTATGGCCCATTCCGCGATGCGCTGGCCTCGGCCCCCAAGCGCGGCGACAAGAAAAGCTACCAGATGAACCCCGCCAACCGCCTCGAAGCCCTGCGTGAGCTGGCCCTGGACGAGGCCGAAGGCGCGGATATGGTGATGGTGAAGCCGGCGCTGAGCTACCTGGACATCATCCGGGAAGTAAAAAACCACACCCACCTGCCCGTGACGGCCTACAACGTGAGCGGCGAGTACGCCATGATAAAAGCGGCGGCTCAAAACGGTTGGGTTGATGGCGAGCGCACCATGATGGAGGTGCTCACGAGCATCAAGCGCGCCGGGGCCGATGCCATTCTGACCTACTTCGCCAAGGAAGCCGCCGCCGTGCTGCGGCGCGGGTAGCACCGCTTGTATATTTAGTAGCGTTGGGCAAATTCAGTGGGTAATACCGCCGGATTTGCCCAATTTTGTTGGTGGGCAGGGTGCCTGTTTATGGTTATGACGTCGTTTTTCTACCGTTGTGGGTTGCTGGCGCTGCTGGGATGGGCTGGCCTGGCCCACCCCGTGCGCGCCCAAGGGAGCAAGCCGAAACCGAAGCCAATTCCCCCGGTGCCCTACCAAGCCGTAGATGCCCGGATGCGGCAGGTCCCCGATTCGTCGGCGCGGACGGTGGGCGGGCTGGCGCGCTTCATCACGGCTTCTTTTCCGACGGAAGGCGACCGCGCCCGGGCCGCCTTCGTGTGGGTGGCCCGCAACATCCGCTACGATGTGGACAACATGTTTTTGCTGGAATATGAGCGGGAGCCCGCCGTGGTGGTGCAGGAAACGCTGGACCAGCGCCGGGGCGTGTGCCGGCACTACGCCGAACTGTACGCCGCCCTGGCCAACCAAGTGGGCGTGCTGACCTACGTAGTGCCCGGCTACAGCAGCCTGCGCGATGCCGTGGGCCATGCCTGGTGCGCCAGCCGCATTGCCGGGCAGTGGCAGCTGCTGGACCCAACCTGGGCCGCGGGCCGGGTGGAGAACAATAAGTTCGTATCCAGGCTCAATAACGAGTATTTCCGGGTGGCTCCGAAGGTTTTCATCGATTCGCACATGCCCTTCGACCCGCTGTGGCAGCTGCTGCCCGCGCCCCGCACGCCCCAGCAGTTTCAGCAGGGCCTCACGCCCCCGCCGCCCCACCCGGCCTTTGCCTTCGCCGATTCGGTGGCGGTGTACACGCAGCAGAGCGCGAAGCAGCGGCTGCACGCCACCAACCGGCGGATTGAGCAGAACGGCGTCAAAAACGGATTGATTTTTACCCATTTGGCCAACAACCGCAGCCGGGAAGAAAACCTGCACATTGATACTTACAACGCAGCACTGAGCGAATACAACCAAGGGGCGGCCCAGCTCAACACCTTTGTCGAGTTCTTCAACCACCAGTTTCAGCCCCGCCAAACCGATGCGGAACTGAAGTTGCTGCTGCCAGCCATCACGGCGCACTTCAGCCGCGCCCAGGAGGGGATGGCGGCCGTTCAGACCCGGAATCTGGCGCTTCTGAAGGCTATTCGGGATTGTGAAACTTCGCTGCGGGAAGCCGAAACCAAGCTACTCAACTGCCAGGCCTTCATGAGCCGATACCTAAGCACCAACAAGCTGTTGCGGCCGGCCCTGTTCATGAACTTTAGTAATATTGGCGGGCGCAATGAAATGATGCGCTGATGGGCAGCCGGGCCCAATTACCCGCAACTATGTCGCCGCTCATGCTCCTCATCCGCCGTGCCACGCTCCCTGACCTTCCCGCCATTCTTGCCCTAGTGCAGCGGGTGGTGCCGCCAATGCTGGCCAGTGGCAACTTCCAATGGTCGGCCGACTATCCGAACGCGGCCGTCTTCACCGCCGACATCGCGCAAAACCACCTCTGGGTGGCGGAGCTCGGCGGCTCGGTAGCCGGCGTGGCCGCCCTCACCCAAGACCAGGACGCCGAATACGCCCAAGCCGACTGGGACGTAGCCGAGCCCGCCCTGGTGACGCACCGCCTGGCCGTGGACCCCGCCGCCCAAGGCCAAGGCGTGGCCTTAGCCCTGATGGAGCAGGCCGAAAAACAGGCCGTAGTGCAGGGTTTGCGCGTTTTACGGGTGGATACCAACTCGGAGAATGCGGCCACGCAGCGGCTATTTCCGAAACTTGGTTACCGGTTTGCGGGGGAAATTACGCTGGCGTTTCGGCCGGGGCTGCGGTTTTTCTGCTACGAGAAGTGGCTGGAGTAGCGGCAGCCGTCGCGGGTTTTGCGTAAATTGAGCCATGAAAACATTTGTGCTGGATGTCCTCACGCCGGAGGATGAGGAAATGGTAGCGGCTATTCTCGAAGCGCAACGTTATTCGCTTTGCCGTTGCCGCGCCGTGGCAGCCGCATTCAGAACCGGAATTGGCCGAAAAAATCATCGCGGCTGATGCACAGCTGCGCCTCTCATTTGCCGAAGCCCGGCAACGGCTGGGAATATGAGCGAAACGTTGCGTGAGATTAACCTGACACCAGAATTTCTGGATGGGCTGGCAGCCATTCAGGCTTACCACGGCCAATTCGATGCAGCAAAGGCCCAACAGCCTACTTCGGCGCTTTTTGATTTTGCCTACGACATTGTTGGTCCTTTCCCGTAAGCTTACCCAAAGCATACAGTACGTCAGCACCCAGACCGGGAGTATCGCCAGGCAATTTTTCGAGGCGAATACGCACTGATTTACCGGGTGACGGTGACCGAGGTATCCTTCCTGGTGATTTATAACACCAGGCAGAATCCTTCCGGCTTTTCACTGCCTGATTAGCCGGCCTGCCGCGCGAACGGCCAACGCCCCAGCCGCCGGCTCCAGAGCAGGAACGCGCCCGTGCCCAACGCCATCATGCCCAGGGCCGCCAGCTGGAAATACAGCTTGAAATGCACGCTGCCCCACGTGACCTCGGCCGGCGCGATACCCACAAACACGAACAGCCACACGATGATGGCCAGGATGACGGGCAATGGATACAGCGGCATTTTGAACGGCAGGGCGGCGGTGCCGCGCCGCTTCCGCAGCAGCAGCAGCCCCACGGCTTGGCCCACAAACTGCACCAGAATCCGCATGGCCAGGATGGCCGAAATGACCTCGCCCAGCCGGAACAGCAGGCTGAACACGAAGCCCACGCCGCCCAGCAGCAGCAGCGACACGTAAGGAAAGTTTTTGGTGGGATGCAGCTTGCCGAAAATGGGCAGAAACTCGCCATCGGCCGCCGCCGCGTAGGGGATGCGCGAGTAGCCCAGCAGCACCGCGAACAACGAGGCAAACGCCACCAGCAGCACCATGGCCGTGGCCACATTGGCCGCCGTGGGCCCGTACAGGCGCTCCATAAATACGCTGATGATGAACTGCGACTTGTCGCCGGCGCTGGCCTGCCAGCCCTGCACCTCCTGCCAGCCGATGACCGTGCCCACGCTCCAGTTCAGGAGTAAGTACAGGGCCGCGATGCCCAGAATGCTCAGGAAAATACTGCGCGGAATCACGCGCTGCGGGTTCACGATTTCAGCCCCAAGGTGGCACACGTTGTAGTAGCCGAGGTAGGAATAGATGGTTTTGACCGCCGCCTGGCCCATGGCGGCCGAAATCAGCAGCCCCGGCAGGGCCGAAAAGCCACCGGCCGGGAAAATATCGACGTGGTGGTTGGGGTGCGTAACGCCGCCGAAAATCAGCCAGCCCATCAGGCTCAGCACGCCCACCCACAGGGCCACGCCCAGCTTGCCAATGTCCTCGATGCGGCGGTAGAGCAGCGCCACCAGCAGCAACACCACCGCACCGGCCACGGCCTTGGGCTGCCACCACTCGGTCATCGGCACGAGGTAGCCGAAGTATTGGGCGAAACCGATGGCCCCCGACGCCAGCACCAGCGGCGACTGAATGAGCGTCTGCCAGACGTAGAGAAACGACATGTAGCGGCCCCACTTCTGCTCGCCGTAGGCCAGCTTGAGAAAGCGGTAGCTGCCGCCGGCTTCGGGGTAAGCCGCGCCCAGCTCGCTCCAAATCAGGCCGTCGACGGAGGCCAGGGCCGCGCCCACCAGCCAGGCCAGCAGGAAATTCGGGCCCATAAAGCCCATCACGAGCGGCAGGGTGACAAAGGGGCCAATGCCCACCATGTCAATCATGTTGAGGGCGGTAGCTTGAACCAGCCCGAGGCGGCGCTGGAGAGTAGGTGCAGACATAGGAACGAAAGTAGCGCGGACTTTCAGTCCGCGGCTGCATTGCCCCCCTCGCGAACTGAAAGTCCGCGCTACGTTTTACCAACCCCCACCCACTCACCCCCGTACCCCAATGCACAACTTCACGCATTCTTCATCAAAAGCTAATGGCTGGTAGCTCCTCTAAAATCGTAGTTTATGGGGCCATTGCGGCCAATGTGGCCATTGCCATCGCCAAATTTGTGGCGGCGTATTTCACCGGGAGCTCGGCCATGCTTTCGGAGGGCATTCACTCGCTCGTGGATAGCGGCAACGGCGGGCTGATTCTTTTTGGGCTGAACCGCAGCCAGCAACCGGCCGATGCCCGGCACCCCTTCGGCCACAGCAAAGACCTGTACTTCTGGACGGTGATTGTGGCGGTAATGATTTTTGCCGTGGGTGGTGGCCTCTCGCTTTACGAAGGCTACGAGCACCTACAGCGCCCGGCCCCGCTCAGCGACCCCACCTGGAGCTACTGGGTGCTTGGCCTGGCCATGCTGTTTGAGGGCACGGCCTGCGCGCTGGCCTACCGCGAATTTCGCAAAACCCAGGGCAAGTCGGGTTTCTGGCGGGCCCTGCGCGACAGCCGCGACCCGGCCGTTTTCGCCATTCTGCTCGAAGACATGGCAGCCCTGGTAGGCTTGGTTATTGCGCTGGCGGGCGTGTATTTCGGTCATTTACTGAACAACCCCTACCTCGATGGGGCCGCTTCCGTGGCCATTGGCTTCCTGCTGATTGGCATGTCGGTTTTCATGCTGCGCGAAGCCCGGGGGCTCCTGGTGGGCGAAGGGGCCAGCCCCGAAGTGTTGCAGGGACTCGAAACCCTGGCTGGCCACGATGCCGCCGTTGCGAAGCTGCGCGCGCCCCTCACCATGTACCTCGGCCCCGATGACGCCATCCTGGCCCTTGACATTGCGTTTCACGACCACCTCACGGCCGTGGAGATAGAGCAGGCCGTGGAGCGCCTGCAAACCGCCATCAAAGCCAAATACCCCGAGTTCAACCGTATTTTCATCGAAGCCTCGTCCCTCAACGGTCAGAAACGCCAGAAGGCCGCCGCGCCGGCTTCCAGCTAGGCAGGACCTTTTGCCAACGGGAAGCCTATTTCCTCCGTACTTGCGTACCTATGGCCGACGCGAACGCATCCAAACTTTCCCTTTACGGCGGCATTGCCGCCAACATCGCCATTGCCATCAGCAAGTTCGTGGCGGCGTACTTCACCGGCTCCTCAGCCATGTTATCGGAAGGCATTCACTCCCTTGTCGATACCGGCAACAGCGGACTACTGCTCTACGGCACCCACCAAAGCCAGCGTCCGCCCGATGCCGAGCACCCCTTCGGCCACAGCAAGGAGCTGTATTTCTGGGGTTTGATTGTGGCGGTACTGATTTTTGCCATCGGCGGCGGCATGTCGTTCTACGAAGGCATCAAGCACATTCAGCACCCCGAGCCCATTGCCGACGCGAGCTGGAACTACGTGGTGCTGGGCCTCTCCTTTCTGTTCGAAGGTGTTGCCTTTTACCTCTCGGTAAAAGCCCTGCTGGCCCAGGCCGATGCCAATGTGGGCTTCGTGAAGATGCTGCGCACGAGCAAAGACCCGGCGGTGTTTGCCTCGGTAATGGAAAACCTGGCGGCCCTTGTCGGCTTGGCAATTGCGGGCCTGGGGGTGTTTCTGGGGCATTTGCTGAATAATCCCTACGTCGACGGCGGGGCGTCCATCGCCATTGGCTTGCTGCTGATGCTGGTGGCTATATTTTTGGTGGGCCGCACCAAGGGCCTGCTGGTGGGCACCGGCGTCGATGCCGACACGCTGGCCAACCTGGAGCGCATTGCCCGCGACCAGCCGCAGGTGCGCAACATCCGCTCGCCCCTCACCATGTACCTCGGCCCGAACGACGTGATGCTGGCCCTCGACGTGGACTTTGCCGACAACCTCACGTCGAGCGAAGTAGCCACCGCCGTCGAGCGTTTGCAGGACGCCATTCGCATAGAGCACCCGGAGGTAAAGCGCATTTTTATTGAGGCCAAGAACCTGGCAAATGCGGCACCGGCAGGGGTAAAATAAGACGGTCATGTCGAGCGGAGCCGAGGCATCTCGCGTGCCACCACTAATCCTTTTCTAACGATTGGATTACCACCACACGCGAGATGCCTCGGCTCCGCTCGGCATGATGGTCAAAATAAGCCCAACCTTAACCCTAGCCCCGCTTTTGCGGTAAAACCCCGGTGCGCCCGCCACAGCTACCGGGCTGACGCGGGCGGCCGCCTGTTCCACGCAGCCTCCTTGCTATGAAAGTTACCACCCCTGTCGCTTCGCCGTTTCGCTCCTTTTGGTGGGGCGGCTACGAGTGCACCGACCAGCTCAATGCCTTCGGCCGCCGCGTCGATTTTCTGCCCCTCACCGGCCATTTGCAGCTGATTGACGAAGATTATGCCGACCTCGGCGAATTCGAGGTGCGCACCGTGCGCGAAGGAATCCGCTGGGCGCAGATTGAAAAAACACCTTACCAATACGATTTCAGCACGGTAAAAGTCATGCTCGAAGCCGGGCAGCGCCACGGCATCCAGCAGGTGTGGGACTTGTGCCACTTCGGCTACCCCGACGACCTTTCGCCGCTGCACCCGCTGTTTGCCCGGCGCTTCGCCGCGTTGTGCCGCGCCTTCGTCGATTTCTACCGCAGCCAGCGGCCCGACGATGTGCTCATCGTCACGCCCATCAACGAGGTCAGCTTTATTTCCTGGCTGGGGGGCGATGCCCGCGGCACCACGCCCTATTGCCACCACCAGGGCTGGGACGTGAAATACGGCCTCATGCGGGCCTACATCGAGGGTGCCCACGCCCTGCGCGAGGTCGACCCCGGCATCCGCATGCTCAGCACCGAGCCGCTGGTGCACATTGTGCCGCCGCTGCACGCCACGCCCCGCGAGCGCCGCTGGGCCCGCGAGGCCCACGACAACCAGTTTCAGGCCACCGACATCCTCGCCGGCCGCCTGTGCCCCGAGCTGGGCGGCCGCGAAAACCTGCTCGACATCGTGGGCTTCAACTACTACTACGACAACCAGTGGCAAAACGGCACGCCCAATAAGCTGGGCTGGAACGACGACGTGCCCGACCCGCGCTGGGTGCCGCTGCGCAACCTGCTGCGCGCGGCCTACCAGCGCTACCGCCGCCCCTTTGCCCTCACCGAAACCAGCCACCCCGGCATCGACCGGCCCCAGTGGCTGCGCATGATTGCCGAAGAATGCGCGGCGGTGCTCCGCGAAGGCCTGCCGCTGCAAGGCATCTGCCTCTACCCCATCATCGACCGGCCCGACTGGGACCACCTCGACCAGTGGCACCGGTCTGGCCTCTGGGATGCCGACCTCTCGCGGCCTGGCCCCGCCCGCGTGCTACACCAACCCAGCGCCGAAGCCCTGCGGGCCGCCCAGGCCATGACGGCGGCGGCGGCCCCGCCCATGCGCCGCCCGGCCCTGCCGCCGCTGCCCAAGTTGCTGTAGCGGTTGCCATTCCTTCAAGCGCTTATTTTTGCCGAATGAACGCCGAAGCCATCCTGCTTACCCCCCTTGGCCCGTTGGCCCTTGCCGGCACTGATGCTGGGCTGAGCGCCGTAACCTTTCTGAACGAAGCAGCTCCCGCTACGCCCGTTGCGGCCGTACCCGACTGCCTGCGGGCGGCCCACCAACAGCTCCTGGCTTATTTCGGCCGCGAGTTGCGCGCCTTCGACCTGGTGTATGCCCCGGCTCACGGCACCGATTTCCAGCGGCGGGTATGGGCGGCCCTGCTGGTCATCGGCTACGGCCGCACGGCCTCCTACCTCGATGTCGCGAAACGGCTGGACAACCCAAAATCGGTACGGGCCGTGGGCGCGGCCAATGGCCAGAATCCGCTGGCCCTCGTGTGGCCCTGCCACCGCATTATCGGGGCCGATGGCAGCCTGACCGGCTACGCCGGCGGCATGCACCGCAAGCAGTGGCTGCTGGAATTTGAACAGCCTACCCGGCAGGGCGGGCTATTTTAGGTGGGGTTGGGACTGACATAAAAGAACGTCATGCTTATCTGGCGTCCGCTTGCCGAAGCATCTCTACCGCGAAGAGTAATTGATTACTACTGCGGTAGAGATGCTTCGGCAAGCGGACGCCAGATAAGCATGACGTTCTTCTCGCTATCTCACCATTTCACTTCAAGCCCCCACCAGCTTCAGCAGGCCTTTGTAAATAATGTTGTGCTGCCAATACAGCTGCAATACCATCGGAATGTGGTGCCGGCCGGCGATAATCGTATAAGGTGCTGGCTGGCCAGTGGCCTGGAGGCGGTCACGGAATCGCCCGGAGCTGCCGCTGATGCTGGGGTAGGTTTCGCCGCCGATGTAGAAGATGAATGGCGGGATGCCCGGCCGAATTTTGTAAATGGCCGACTGCTCCTTCCACACGGCGGGGTCCTTCCCGAAGGGCACGAGGTACTGCTGGTCGCCCGCGTACTTCATTTCCTTGAGGTAGCTGTACATATCGAGCCCGGCGGGGTCGTCCATGATGGCCCCGCGCACGGGGTTCTGGAGCAGGCCGTGGGCGGCCAGCAGGGCGTCGTCGGTGGCGAGCAGGGCCGCCAGGCCGCCGCCCGCCGAGTGGCCCATCACGAACACGCGGGCGGGGTCGCCGCCGTATTGCTTGATGTTGCCCACGGTCCAGGCCAGGGCGCGGGCGCAGTCGGCGGCTTGCTCGGGCACGTGCACGGGCGGCGCGAGTCGGTAGTTAATCACCACGGCCACCACGCCTTGCTTGGCCAAGCGCCGGCCGATGAAAGTGTAGATGTTCTTGTTGCCGCTCGTCCAGCTGCCGCCGTGGATGAACAGCACCACCGGGTAGCCCGCCGCATTCGGAGCCGCTTTTTTGGGCGCATACACGTCCAAAATGTGACGCTCCTTGTCAAAATCGGGGGCGGTGGCGGGCACGTAGGCCACGTCTTTGGTGCGGCGGCTGGGCCGGGCCACCACGTATTCGGTGGCCAGCATGACCACCACGGCCGCCATAATAATGGCGACGGGGGCCAGCAAAAAGAAACGACGCATAGGGTACGCAAGAGGAAAAGGGCCGCCAACAGTCGGCTAGCTGGCTCACGTACGCCCGGCCGGCCCTTGCAGTTTGCCCGGCCACCGCAAGGGCCAGGCCAAAGCCTTGCCGCTATTGGCTTTATCTTTGCCAGAAACCGCGCCGGGCCGTTTTTACGGCTGGCCGGGGGGTCCTTTCAACTTTATTCATTTCCGTGTTGATTTCCGCTTCGCCTAAACTTGTTTCGTCGGCGCTGGCCGCTGCTTTGCTGCTGGGCCTGTTGGTGGCAGCGCCCGCCCAGGCCCAGCGTAAGGGCCGCCCCGTCGCCAACGCCGATGGCAGCCTGGGCACTGCCCTGTCGGCCCGCGCGGCCCGCCTGCAGCCCTTGTTTGGCGGCCTCACCCCCGCCCAGGCCACCCTGGTCCTCGGCGAGGCCCGGCTCCAGGCCATTGCGGCCAGCTTTGCCAACAAGGACGAAGCCAGCGCGTTCTTCACCACCAAGGGCTTCGACTACCTGCGCGAAAACCAGCCCGACACCGCCACCTACCGCTTCAACCTGGCCTGGCTGCTCAACCCGCAAAACGCGGAGGTGTACCGGGGCCTGGGCATCATCGCCAGTGCCCAGCCCACGCCCGACGGGGCCCTGGCGCTACTCACCAAGGGCATGGCCCTGGCCCCCAGCAGCACCCTGCTCATGAGCGACCTAGGCACGACCTACCTCCTGCGCTACAACCAAACCAAGAAGAAAAAGGACCTGACGGCGGGCGTCGAGCTGCTCCAGCGCGCCACCGCCGCCGACCCCGCCAACGCCGCCGCCTGGCAGCAGCTGGCCCGCGGCTTCTACTACCAGGAGCAGTACGCCCAGGCCTGGGATGCCGTGCACAAGGGCCAGGCCCAAAGCGTGAGCAGCCTCGACTTCGACCTCATCAGCGACTTGCTGGCCAAGCTGCCCGACCCGCAGGGCACCTTCAAATAATTCGGGCCCGCCAAACCGATTTCGGCAGTTTGGGCGTTAGCCTGCGTATACGCAGTTTTTCTCACCCTCTTTTGAACAGTATGCGGTTTCGTGCAGTGATTTTTGGCGCGCTAGCAGCCGGCGTTCTCAGCAGCCCGGCGGCGCTGGCGCAGCACCACCAGGGCCAGTCGCGCCGCTACACCCACCAGGGCCGCGCGTTTTACCAGGGCCCGCTGCACGTCACGCTCGGGGGCGGCACCGCGCTCTACAACGGCGACCTGGGCAACAGCCCCGGCGACAACTTTTTGGGCCCCGCCCTGAGCCTGGGGGTGCTCTACCGCCTCACCCCGCACCTGCACCTGGGCAGCGAGTTTTCGTACGTGAAGATGGGCGCGCGCGACAAGGCCAAGGAGCGCGGCCTGGCCTTCACCAGCACCAACGGACTAGGCACGGTGCTGCTCCGCTTCGATTTGCTGCCCGATGAATCGGTGTTTGCCGGCACCACCGCCGAGGCCCCCGTTTTCCAAATCTTCGTGCAAGGCGGCGTGGGGCTGCTGCTCTACAACCCGCAGGCGTACATCGGCACGGAGCGCGCCACCAATGACACGGCCTTCCTGCTGCCCGAGCGCAACGACTACCCGGCCCTGGCGGGCGTGGCCCCGGTGGGCGGTGGTTTTGGCGTGCGCCTCACCGACCAGCTGCGCGCCAACCTGGAAGGCAACTACTACTTCACCACCACCGACCAGCTCGACGACATCAACCTGCGCCTGGGCGGGGCCTCGGCCAGCAAAGACGGCTTCGCCACGGTGATGCTGAAGCTGGAATATTCGCTGAAGTAGGACCAACAACTGTCATCCTGCGCATTTTTTGATTAGAGCAGAATGCGCAGGATGACAAGAAACAAAAAGGCCCGCCAGCAATGCTGACGGGCCTTTTTTATTGGCTTAGAAAGAAGCTTATTCCTTCACAAACCGCTGGTGGAATACTTTCTGTCCGTCGCTCACGCGCAGGGTGTACATGCCCTTGGCCAGGCCGCTGATGTTCAGCGCGCCGTTGCTGAAGGACAAGCCTTCGACACGGGCACCGCGCACGTCGGTCACCAGCACACTGGTGATGGGCGCGTTCTCGGTCAGCATCAGGTTGAGCACTTCCGTGGCTGGGTTGGGGTACAGCGACAGGCTGCGCAGCTCAGTGCTGGCCGTGGTGCCGCCCGTGAGGGTGGCCGGGGCCGCGATGGTGCCGCCGCTCACGGTGATGGTGTAGTCTTCGGTTTCGCCGTAGCTGTAGGTGCCGCAGCTGTTGGTGGCCGAGTTGTCGCTCATCACGATGCGCAGGCGGGTAGCCCCGTTCTTGGCCGTGGTGGGCACCGTGAAGGCGGCGCTGCGCACCGTCGTCACCGCCGCCGTGTTGGTCGACGATACCAGGTTTTCGCCGGCATCGAGGAAGTCACCGTCCTGGTTCCAGTCGGCGTAGATGCGGAAGTATTCGGCGTAGGCGGTGCCCACAAAGCCGGTCTGGTACGAAATGGTCTGGCTGGAGCCGGCGGCAACGCCGGTGCTGGTAGCGGTGCCGTTGTAGTAGCCAGCATCGGCCCCCGAGGTGCGGTTAATGCTGCCCAACTGCACCAGTTTGATGTACTCGTAGGCCTGGCTGGTGCCCTTGCTAGTGCAATAGGACGTGGTGGGGGGCGGGGTGGTACCGCCACCGGCCGCAGCGCCCACGCCCACGGCGAACCAGGCGTCGGTCACGGCCGTTACCTGGGCCGAGCCCGCACCGTAGAGGTCCGTAGCGGCCTGAATGGAGAAGGTCCGGGCCTGCGAATAGGTCGAGCTAGCCGTCATATACACGCTTTCCATGCGGTAGGTAATTTTGGCGGCCGCGTCGATGCCCACGCCGGTCACGGCGTAGGTGCCGCCGCCTTCGTTGGTTCCCGATTTGCCCACGGCCAGGATGTAGTACCAGTGGTTGAGCACGCCCGAATTGGTGTGCACGCCGCCGTTGTCGGCCGTGCCGGCATACCAGTTCACGCCCTTGTAGTAAGCGGGCTGGCCCAGCGACTTGGGGTCGCTCATCGAGCGCAGAGCAGCTTGCTGCTTGTCAATTTCCTCGCCAATCAGCCAGGTCGATTTCGCTTTTACGCCGCCCGAAGTGAAGCCCAGGTTAGCCACCGCGTAAGCTTCGATGCTGGCACCCCAGATATCGGACAGGCCTTCATTCATGGCACCCGACTC
>JBBQSQ010000057.1:0-22971 GCA_038213745.1 Cytophagales bacterium | reverse complement strand
CTGCCGTTCCTGCTCTCTAAGCTGCGGCCCGATGCCCTGGCCCGCACCCGCTCGGCCTTCGACGACCCCGCGCTGCGAGCGGCCAACTGGTGGCAGGTACCCGCCGTGCGCCGCCGCTGGAACCAGCGCATGACCGGCCGCCCCGACCAGCCCTACGAAGCCTACGTAGCCGGACAATACCTGGCTGGCCGGCACGGCCTGCGCCTGCTGTCGCTGGGCAGCGGGGCGGCCTCGCATGAGCTGGCGTTTGCCCGGTTGCCGCAGTTTGCGGAGGTGCGCTGCGTCGACATCGCGGGGCGGTTGCTGGGCCAGGCGGCGGCCGTGGCGCAGGCCGAGGGGCTGACAAATTTTCGGACCGAGGTGGCCGATGTGAACGCGCTCGACCTGCCGGCGGCTTCCTGCGACGTGGTGCTGTTTCATTCGGCGCTGCACCATTTCGAGGATGTGGCGGGCATCCTGGCGCGGGTGCGCCGGGCCCTGCGCCCCGATGGCCTGCTGGTGCTCAACGACTACGTGGGGCCGGCTCGGTTGCAATGGACCGCCGCCCAGCTGGCCGAAGCCAACCGCGTGCTGCGCGCCGTGGTGCCGCCGCGCTACCGGGTGCGCTACCTCTCGCGCCAGCTCAAAACCAGTGTGAGTGGCCCCGGCCAGTGGCGCATGCGCCTGGCCGACCCCTCCGAAGCGGCCGAATCGGACCGCATTATGCCCGCCCTGCGCCAGCACTTTCAGCCCCTGGAAGAAGCCGCCCTGGGAGGCAACATTCTCACGCTGGTGCTCAAGGACATTGCCCACCATTTCATGCGCGACGACGATGCCGAAACCCAGGCGCTGCTAGCCGAGCTGTTTCGGGTGGAAGACGAGTTTCTGACCCGGCACCCCAGCGACCTGCTGTTTGGCGTGTACCGGCCGCGACCGGTGGAGCCGGCCAGCTAACTTCGGGTAAACAATATCCGTCATTTCGTGTGGAGCGACGAGGACACCCGCATGCTAGAGCTGCACCTAAAGCGCCGGGAGCAACGCGGCTAATGGCCACCGCGTCGCGCCTAGCTCAGTATCCGCAGCGAGTCGGCATGAATCAGCTGCGAGGCCTGATACCGCCCTTCCCGCGGCCCATTTTCCAGATTTAGCACGCCGCGGGGGCAGGCCGTGCTGCACATGCCGCAGCCCACACACGAAGCCCGGATGATGGGTGCGCCGCGCTGGGCGTACTGCTGCACGTCGATGCCCATCTCACACACGTTGGAGCAGTTGCCGCACGAGATGCACTGCGCGCCGTTGGTGCTGATGCGGAAGCGGGAAAAATGCTTTTGCAGCAGCCCCAGGTAGGCCGCCATGGGGCAGCCGAAGCGGCACCACACCCGTGCGCCCATCAGCGGGTAGAAGCCTACCCCAATGACACCCGAAAACACCGAGCCAATCGCAAAGCCGTACCACTTGGCCGCCACTGTTCCGGCCTCGCCGAGCAGGGCTCCGTTGAAATAAAAATTCGTCCAGAGCAAGGCCGTAATAATCAAAATAAGCCCCAGCACCGTGTAGATAATGCGGACCTCCCAGCGCCAGGCGGTGCGGCTTTTGTCGGCGAGGTGGCGGTAGGGGTCGCCGGCGGTTTCGGCCAGGCCACCGCAGCCGCACACCCACGAGCAGTACCAGCGCTTGCCGTAAAAATAGGTGAGCACCGGCGTGGCCAGCAACGACATCACCGCGCCCCAGAACACCATAAACACACCCAGCCCGCCATTTTGAATCAGCGAGGTAACCGTGCCGGGAAACAGGTAGTCGTATTTCAGCGGCCAGAAATAGGTGAAGTAATACTCCGGCTTCTGGAAAAATAGCAGCAGCCCCGGAATGAGAAAGGCAAACCCGGTTTGAAAAAACATGACCGACGCCGTGCGAATAAGCTGGTAGCGCGAATGCCGGTATTTCCACAAGGCGCGGGAACCCATCAGCAGCACGGCCAGGGTGTAGAACGTGCCGTAGAGAAACCATTGGTCGGCGGGCCGGCCGCGCAAGGCCTGGCTGAAGCCGTCGAGCGCGTGGACCAGATTATCGAGCGGCCCGAAATGGCCGTGGCCATCGTTGCCGCTAAACCAGTACAGCACCACGTAGAAACCCGTGAGCACGAGGCCCGTGACCCAGGCCACGGCCCCGCGACTGGTGCTGGCGCGCAGCCACAGGTTGTCCTGCTGCACCCCGGCCGGATGGTGGCCAAATTTCAGCCAGCTCCAAGCCAGGGTGCCGCCGCTCACCAGGCCCAGCGCCAGGTAAAACCAGGTGGTTTGGCGGGCGGCGTTGGCGTCGGTCAGGGCGAGCAGCAGGGCCAGCAGGCCGGCAGCCACCACCGCCAGCGGCAGCTTTTCGGTAGCCGAAGTAGCGGGGAGGGGCGGAGTGGCAATCATGAGTTAGCAATTAGGTAGTGAACGGTGAGCAGCGGCAGTAGAGATAAGCCGTCCCTAATGGTGGTGGTGGCCTTCGTTGGGTTTGCCAAATAAATTGATGAGCGTGCCCACCACGTAAAAGCCCGTCCAGCACACGTAGAGCCAGTTGAACCCGCTGGGGGTATGGCCCACAAAAAAATATAGAATCAGGTGCGCCCCGGCGCTCATCAGCAAGCCGGTGAGGGCGATGAACTGAAAGCTGTTGAGAGCCGAAGGGCGGTAAAGCTTGGAGTAATCCACGGGGTGAGAAATTAAGAATGAAGAATTAAAAATTTGTTCAGAACCACAAAGCGCAGCTGATTCAAATAGCTTGAATACAGTAGCTTATGCTTCTTGATTTTTTTCTAATTCTTAAATTGAAAAAGTCCCTTCCGCCGCTTTAGGGTCACTGGCTGCTCGGGAAACTGCCGATTGAAGGCCGTGACCATGGCTTTTTCGTGCTGCGGAAAGAACTCGGGGTCAAAATTAGCCGCGCCCAGGTTGGCCATTACCTCGGCCGCGGGCGTACGCTGCAAAATCCACTGTTCGCAAACGGCCTGGCGCAGGCGCAGGCCCAGCGCATTGAAGCCCACCACGGCGTGCGGAGCCGCCGCCCGGAAATACACCCGCAGCGCGGCCCGGGCCGAAGCATGTTCCCAATAAAAGCTACTTAGGCCCTCCGTGGGGTCGGCCGGCACTTGGCCGTAGGTCTGGTATTCGAGGTTGAAGAACTTGGCTGAGTTGAACCACAAACCACGCCGATAGGGCGTGGGCTGCCCACAAATGGTATGCGCTACGGTTTCGCCCTGCATGCGGCCGGTGTACCACAGCTGTTCGATGGGCACCTCCCCGGCGGCGGGCTGGCGGTGCTGGGCGCAGTCGCCGGCCGCAAACACGTTGGGCACGTTGGTGCGCAGGTAGGCATCGACCAGAATGCCCCGGTCGGTTTCAACCGCCGAGGTGCGGGCCAACACCAGGTTGGGCGTGACGCCGGTGGCCAGGCCCACCCACTGGCAGGCAATTTCTTCGCCCGCCGTGGTGCGCACGGCGCGCACCCGGCCCTGGGCGTCGCCCAGAATCTCGCGTAGCTCGGTGCCGTAGTGCACGGTTACGTGGTTTTCCTGGAACTGGCGGTCCACCAGGTTGGCTTCTTCGGGGGGCAGCACGGAGCCCCAGTAGCGGGTATCGCGCACCAGCACCACCGGCTCGATGCCCCGGGTGTGCAGCATTTCGGCCAGTTCTACCCCAATGAGGCCGCCGCCCACCACCACGCCCCGGCTGATGCCGTGCGTATCGCGGGTCATGGCTTCTAAATCGGGTAAATTATAGAGGCCCTGCACACCAGCCAGGTCCTGTCCGGGCCAGCCGAAGCGCTTGCTTTCGGAGCCGGTGGCCAGCAGCAGTTGGTCGTAGGCGAGGGTGGTGCCGTTGGCGAGCGTGACCAGGTTTTCGGCGGTGTTCAGGGCGGTGGCGGTGGTGTGGACTAAGCCGAGGCGGTTCTCGTCCCAAAACCAGTCGCCGTAGGGTTTGATGTCCTGCTGGCGCATGTGGCCCATGTACACATACATCAGGGCGGTGCGGGAATGGTGGTAGGCGCTTTCACTCGAAACCAGCGTGATGCGGGCATCAGGCCGGAGCCGGCGCACGGCCAGCGCGCACGTCACGCCGGTAATGCCATTGCCAATAATTACCAGGTGCATGAGGGAAGCAGAAAAGATAAGTACCAAATGTAGAGCCGGCACATCCCATAATCCAATGCTTGCAGGCTGCCCCACGAATCAGGCAGATTGACAATTCAATGCAATTGGGCGGTGGTTGGCTGGTCGCTTGACGGACGGGCTTTGTGGGCTGGCAACCCGCGGGGTGTAGGGCAACGTGCCAAATCCTAGGTCTAAAGCTGAACGCCCTAATTAGGACGCCGAACGGCGGGATTGTTTCGATAAAAGAATAAAAGGCGGACTATTTTTGGGAAAGTGATTTGTGAGGAATGCCTTTCCGGGCAGTGAAATCATTTATGTGGCAATTGGTGTGAACCAAAATGGGAAACTGAAAAAATGCTAAATCCAAGAACCTGCGGCTCTAGTATTTTCGGAATCATCCACCATTTCAACCGCTTATTTTATGAAATCTTTGTACGCATTCGGAAAAGTTTGGGCCAGGGTGCTGTTGCTCTGCCTGCTGTGCGGCGGCACTGCCACGGCTGGCGATGTATGGCCGCTGACGGCGGATGCCATCACTACGCAAACCAGCGCATTTTTGCAGAAATTCGTCGATAAAGAGGGCAAGGTTAACTACGCGGGCATTCAGCGCAATCCGGCCCAGCTCGACGACTTGCTGAACAACATCGCACACTTCGAAGCAGGCAAGGCTGAGATGGCCGACCAGTACGCTTTTTACCTCAATGCTTACAACGTGCTGGTTATCGGGGAGATTGTGCGGAACTATCCGCTCACCTCGGTGCAGGAAATGCCCGGCTTCTTCAATAAGAACCGGATGGACGTGGGCGGCGAAAAGCTTACCCTCGACCAGATTGAAACCGATAAGCTCCGCAAAATCTACGACGACCCGCGCCTGCACTTCGCCTTGGTGTGCGGCACCAACAGCTGCCCTCGCCTCAACCGCGCCGCTTACGTGGGCAAGCAGCTGTTCGTGCAGTTGAACAACCAAGCCAAGTTTGCGCTGCTAGACCCCAACTACGTGCAAGTGGATGAAACGGGCAAACTCGTGAAGCTGCCGGAAATATTTAAGTGGTACGAAGCCGACTTCAGCACCAGCGGCACCGGCAAAACGGGCGTGCTCTACGTGAACCAGTTCCGCAAAGAAAACCGGCTGCCCACTTGGTTTGCCGTGGAATACTACCCCTACAACTGGAGCCTCAATGACCAGAAGTAGGCTGGTGCAGGAGGTGCGTTACGAACGCGTGGGGGTGGCCGGCAGCCAGCGCTTTTTCGTAACAGAATACCAGGGGCTACGTAAACCTGTCTACTTCACCTCCTCATCCCTTCAGCCCATGATTCTCGATAATATTTCCGGCAACGGCACCGATACCAACGAAGGCGAACACGCCGATATTACTGAAAACAAGCAGTTTCCAATAAATGAGGAACTGGAAAAAGAGAAAGAGTACAAGCAAGAACAGAGCAACGACAAGTCCAGCAACGACCCCACTGCCGCCCGTAATACGGGTGCCAACGGCTACACCCAGCGCAGCAACCAGAAAGACCAGCTGGAAAACCTGCACATTGGGGGTTCCGAAACCAGCCCCCAGGGCGGCAACGACCACACCAGTGCCGGCGAGCAGGCCCAGGGCCCCGGCTTCGAAGTGGAAGGAAGCTACGAGCTAGGCCACAGCGTGCGCACCCGCGAGCAGAAGTTTGAAGAAAAAGCGCCCAGTGGCCCTGCTAAGTCCGCTGGCGACGATGAAAGTATTAGCGACGGCTAACTGATGGTTCGGGGCTCATCCGTTGCCTTGGTTGTTAGGTAGTGACTCCTGATTATTATTGCTAAAGTTCTAAAAGAGGGCGTGTCGCCTCCCGGTAAGTTGCCGGGAGACGATACGCCCTCTTTTGTAGTAGTGGGTTACTAGGGCTGATTTTGAGCTCCAATGAGGAATATTTAGCAGTAGGGATGTAAAAAAACGGATAACCGAAAAAGATAACGGAGCAAAAGCTTAACTTGCGTGGCAACTTTGGGGTGGTGGCTTTGCTTAGCAATCAATTCCAAACGACTCTTCAACCCCTTGTTTACCTTTTATTCAGTTTACTATGAATCTGGAAAATTTACCCAAAGCTGAAACTGAGCAGTACGACCCGAACCTGGAAGCCCAGGATGAAGATGTTGTATCGGGCGGCAACAACCGCTTGACGTACATTTTGTTAGCTGTAATAGTGGCATTGGTACTGGTCTACGTGGCCCTACCTAAAGGCGGGGGCAAAGGCATCTCCGCAGCCACGCCCACCTTTATGCTTGATGCTGCTGCCGTGACGGCCACCGTGCCTTCCGGGGCCGATAGCGTTGCCGCTGGCCTGAAGGGCACCGCCGCCAAAACCATTGATGACGACGAAGCGAAAGCCGAAAAAGCAACAACGAAAACATCTCCCGCGGCCCAGAAAATGAGTGCTGGTGCTACCGTTGCGCCCGCTGCCGCTTTGGCGGCAGCCCCTGCACCAGAAATGGCCGAAGCTCCGGCCCCCGAGCCAGAGGCCGCGCCTGCCGCCGCGCCCGAGCCCGCCGCGCCCACCAATGTCACGATGTCGGGCAAGATTGAGGACGAAAACGGCCGGCCCATGGTAGGGGCCACCGTGATGCTGAAGGGCAGCACCCGGGTCACCAGCACCGATGCCAATGGCAACTACACCCTAGAGGTGCCCAGCGGCAGCGACAACACCCTCGTTTACGGCTATGGCGGCTACGACGACGAAGTGGTGCGCAGCCGCGGCAGCCAGCCCGTGAACGTGACCCTGACGCCCCGCGCCAAAACCGGCCGCAAGCGCCGGTAACCCCGACCAGTTTGTAAGGTTGAATCTAAGAAGGCCTCCCAATGGGAGGCCTGGTTGGTTTTGTTGAGAAATGATGGTTGGGATTTACGCAGTTAGTGCAGAATGCCAGCCGCGAAGCGGCGACGTATTGGCTAGGCCTGAGAAAGGATTTTGTTTCGAGTTTACGAAACTAATCCCTTCTGTCCATTTCCTAAACTTTGAATCGTAGACGAGTGTCTTAAACTCCTCCAGCCCTGCAGTGGCCTACGAGCACTTAATATCGGAAATCTGCTGGGCGTTCATTCAAAGGAGCGATAGGTAAGGCGCTATCGTGAGCGTTGGGGCTTTGCATTTGAGCCGTCGTTATCTTGTTGAGAGTTCGGAATCGGCTGTTCGAGGAAGCTCGAAATGGACATCAACGGTGATATACACCCGCACCGTTTGTTCGTGTTGCCTGCCGGGGCGGAACTGCAAGTTTTTCACGACTCGCATCGCTTCTTCGTCGCACCCGGCCCCGATACCGCGAACCAGTGTCACGCCGACCACGTCCCCGGCCTCGGCCACGACACAGCCCACCACTACGTCGCCTGCTACCCGCTGACCCAATGCGTACTCTGGGTACCGCAATTGGCCCTGAATCGCCTGCTGCAACGAATCGGGGCCTCCTTCAAAGGCGGGCATTTGCTCAACATAGGTGTACAGGCCAGAGGCCAGAGAGTCGGGGAGACTTGCTATGCCACCCTCGGAAGGCTGTCGGCCCCTATTTCCGGCGTGCCGGTACCGGTATAAGTCACCGTCCTGATTCCATTGCTGCGTTAACCCGCGCAAGAGCCCCAGCACCAGTACGGCACTCACCCCCAAGCCAATGGCTGCGCTAGGGCGCTTAGCCAGCCACAATAGGGTCATTGCGCCCGCGGTAGACAGCAAAAAAGGTGCATAAAAAGCGACATATTGGCCCGCAGCATATTCGAAGGAGTGGTATGCCGCTACATACAACCACGCCGCGTAGCCGGGCGCAGCCAACAGAGCCACACGTCCCACACGCGAGCCGGATAGCCAGGTGGGCGAAGCCGACGACTCGCTGTCCGGAGCCGCAGGAGCGGCAGCCGGCAGCTCGACTCGAAGGATGGTCTTTATGAGCAATACGGCACATACCGCCACCACCACGGTCACTAACGCTCCCTTGATGAGCAAGACGAATTGACCGAAGATGCTATCCAGTTCGCCCGCGAGGGCCACCGATGGGAGGCCTAGCAGCAACACGATGACGGTGCCTAGTCTCACGGTCCAGGTCTTCATTATTCTACTTCAGCTTAAGAACACCAAGATGGCAAGTTAGAGAGGGATGGCGAAGGTAATGAGTTGATTAATTAGTCGTAGTCGCTCACAAGCTGCCCGCATGTTTACGAAAACGGTGATTCAAACAGTCCCCGTCTTTCGGATAGGGCCGACAAGAGCAAGTTACCGGTTCTTATAAGACTTGCTAGGTTAAACAGGTCCTTCCGGAGAGCAGCAGGTAACAGTATCCTGTGCCATCATGTAGGAAAGTCTATTCCAGCTGACTGCTAAGATTTGCTTGACGTGCTATATTTTCCGTTTACCAATAAGATTTCTAAATAGTTAGCTTTCGGTGCGCTGCCCGAAGCTTCGGCCAAATAGGAAATATACGGGCAGGCCCAGGGCCACCAGGACCAGGCCCCGGCGCGAGAACACCGCCGTGTCGGGGGCAATGAGCAGGATGATGCAGAAGGCACTGGCCAGCAGTACGTAGAGGCCCGGCAGCAGCGGGTAGCCCCAGGCGCGGTAGGGGCGGGGTGCGTCGGGCCGGGTGCGGCGCAGCACGAAAATGCCGATGATGGTGACGACGTAGAACAGGATAACGGCAAACATTACGTAGTTGAGCAAGTCGCCGTACCGGCCGCTCAGGCAGAGCAATGAGGCCCAGAGGCACTGTGCCCAAAGGGCCCGGCCGGGCACGCCAGCGCCGTTTAGCCGGGCCAGGCCGGGGAAGAACAGGCCGTCCTTGGCCATGGCAAAGTAGGCCCGCGACCCGCTGAGAATGATGCCGTTGTTGGCCCCGAAGGTGCTGAGCATGATGAGTACGGCCATCACGTAAGCGCCCGGCTGGCCGAGCACCGATTCGGCGACGGCCGTGGCCACGCGGTCGTCGGTGGCGTACTGGATGCCGCGGCCAGCCACGGTGGCGGCATCGGGTGAGCCGTGCAGGGGCAGCACCAGCAAATACACGACGTTGATGAGAATGTAGAGGGCCGTGACAATGGCCGTGCCGATGGCCATGCTGCGCACCAGCGTGCGCTCGGGGTTCTGGATTTCTTCGCCCGCGAAGCCGATGTTGTTCCACGAATCGGAGGAAAACAGGGAGCCCGACATGGCCATGCCGATGGCAATGAGCAAAGTGCCGCCGCTGATGGGCAGGGGGGCGGCGCTCACCTCGGGGGCGGGGTAGCGGGTGGCGGTCCACAGGTCGGCAAAGTTGGCGGCGATGGCCGCGTGGTTCAGCCCCAACGCCACGCCGAACACGATGAGCAGAGCCAGCGCAACGAGCTTGGTACTGCCCAACACGTTCTGGATAAGCTTGCCAGTACGCACGCCCTGCGCGTTGAGCGCCGTGATGGCAATAATGAGCAGAATGGCCAGCAGCTGCACCGAGGAAAACGTGAATTGCCAGCCGCCGATGGTGGTTTCAAACAGAATATTCTTTACGCTAAACCAGGGCTGTAACACGCCGGTGAACTTGGCGAAAGCCACGGCCACCGCCGCAATCACGCCGGTTTGGATAACGAGAAACAGCGTCCAGCCATACAGAAAGGCAGTGAGGCGGCCAAAGGCCTCGCGCAGGTACACGTACTGACCGCCCACTTTGGGGAACATGCTGGCCAGCTCGCCGTAGCTGATGGCCCCGGCCATGGTGATGAAGCCGGTGAGCAGCCAGACCACCAGCAGCCAGCCGGCGCTGCCCACTTGCCGGGAGATATCGGCGGAAACGATGAAGATGCCCGAGCCAATCATGCTGCCCGTGACGAGCATAATGGCGTCGAAAAGGGTAATGGCCCGTTGGAAATGGGGTTGTGCGGGTTGGGGTTCGGTCATAGGGAAACGGATAATTTCATCAAAGAAAACGAAAAGGCCCACCGTGGAAGGCGGGCCTTGCAGTTGAGCGCACGAAATAACACTTAAAACTCGCTACGGTCGTACCAGCTGCGCATGCGCCAGGGGTCGTTGCGGTTTTTGCGCACCAGCACCAGCCGGGCGGTGCCCGAGCCGGAGAACCGCTCGTTGTCGCGCTGCTCGATGGTGAGCAGGAAGGAGCGCTCCACGTTCACGAGCGTGTCCGAGAAAAGGGTGTCGGAGGTGGGCAGGTACTGCGTCCACTGCAAATTGGTGGAGCGGGCGGCCCGGAAGAGGCGGTAGGTGGTGTTGGCGTCCACGTCGCGGGTCCAGGAGCGGTCCACGTTGGCGGCGAAGTCGCGGTAGGTGAAGCGGAATTTGGGCGAAAGCAGTTGGCCGTAGAGCGTGGAATCGCGGAGTTGATACGCCGCCCGGAACCGGTCGAAGAAGCCGCGCACCGTGACGGGATTGCCCAGGAGCTGGTTTTCGTCGGTGGGCACCTCGTCCAGGGCCGGGGCGAAGGGATTGCAGGCGGGCACCGTGAGCATCAGCGCAATGCCGGCGAGCAGCACAACGGGATACGACGGACGCGCGGGCAATTTCATGAGGCGAAATATACGCTTCGCTTAATGAAGAATTAACAATGAGAAATGAAGAATTAGAAAATGGCTGAACAGGTTGGAAATTCCTCATTCCTCATTGTTAATTCTTCATTAAGCCGCAGGCGTTAGTGCGAGCTGAAATACTTTTTCAAATCCGTCCAGCAGAGGCCGGGGCCGGTGCGCTGGTCGCGCCAGGCAATGATGCGCCACTCGTTGTTGCGTCGGCGGAGGATGAGGCGGATGTTGCCTTGCAGCAGGCCAGCGTGAAAGGCGGTGTCCTGCTGGGCGATGCGCAGCTGGTAGAGGGCCGATACTTCCACCGAATCGGTGGTGTAGAGCTGGTCGCGGCGGTCGGTGAGGGTGAGGGTATTGGCGGGCAGGGCCGCCGAGCGGCGGCGCAGGCTGCTGAAGTACGTGGTTTCTTCGGGCACGCTCCAGTTGGCAAACAGGGCGGGCGAGGAGCCGGCGCTGGTGGGGTCGGGCACGAAGCGGTAATCGGGACCACTGAAGCTGCGCTCGTAGTTGGCTACGTTCACCTTTTGCACGGCGGTGCTGAAGTTGGCCAGCAGAATATCAATCTGGGTGGGCTGAATCCACTCGCTGGCGGTGGCGGCCGGCTCGGGCTCGCGCAGCTGGAAGCAGGCCGGCAGGACCAGCAGCCCCAGCAAAGGCAAGTGGCGCAGAACCCGTGGGCCGGATTGAGGTAGGCGGGTTGTTATCCGCATGGAGCAGCTTATTAAGGGAGTAGCAAGATACGTCGGCGGATTGGGTGGGCCGGGGGCGCAAACGCCGTGGGAACGTACGGCAAAGAGGCAAATTCGGCGCTTCGCCTCCCACTTCCGGGCCGTTTTGGGTGTCGTGGTTCAACCACTCCATCATCGGGCCGTACTTTCGTCGCCCGTCATCCGCTTCCCTTCCGCATGTCCCGAAAGCTTCTGGCGTTATTCACGGCGCTCTTGCTGCTGTTGGCGCTGGCCACTTACGTGTACTACCGCCGCACGCTGGCCGCCGTGCCCGTCGACCCCTACGCCCTGGTGCCCGATGATGCGGTACTTGTGCTGAGCACCCACGACCATCCCACCCTGGTGCGCCACCTCCAGGAAACCGAGCTGTGGGACAACCTCACGGCCGTACGCTATTTCCAGCAAGCCGCCGGCCACCTGGCCCTGGCCGACAGCCTGACGGGGGGCAATACCCGCCGCCGCAACGGCCTGCTGGCCCTGCTGGGCCGCAAACTGGTCATCACCTCGATACACGTCACGGGGCCGGGCGAGTTCGGGGTGCTCTACCAGATTCCGCTGGCCCAGGTGAGTGAGTACCGCCAGGTGCGCAGCCTGCTCGAAACCCTGGGCCGTGATGCCCGCTACCAGCTCAGCACCCGCGACTACGAAGACCAGGAGCTCACCGTGCTCACCGAGCGCCGCAGCGAAAGCAGTGTCACGGTGCTCAACTACCGCAACCACCTGCTCATCAGCGCCAACGCCGGCCTGGTGGAAGCAGTGGTGCGCCGCTTGGCTCATCCCGAAACCCCCACCGTGCTGGCGGCCTTTGGCTCCACCGACTTGCTGAAGCAGCGCGGCGTGGACGCTTCGCTGCTGGTGAACTACCGCCGCCTGCCGCAGTTTTTGGATGTGCTCTTCCGGCGCGATGCCCACGGGCAGTTCGACCAGCTGGCCGGGCTAGTTTCGGAAGGCTTGCTGGGCGTGAAGCTGGCCGGTAGCCGTGTGCAGCTGCAGGGGTTTTCGAACCCCGAAACCGCCCGGGGGGCCTTGCAGCAGCGCCTGCGTGGGCAGCCCACCCAGCCGTTGGGCCTCACGGGGCTGCTCAGCACGCGGACCGCGCTGCTGGTGCACCTGGCCGCTGCTCCCGCCCGCACCTGGCCTCGCCCGGGCCAGCCGGTGGTAGACTCGTTGGGCCGTGCCCGGCAGGGCCGCAACGCGGCGCTGGATAGCTTGCGGGCCACTTTTGGCGGCGAGATGGCGGTGGCCTACCTGGCGGCGGCCGGGGCCGGCAGCCGGCCGGGGCGGCTGGGCTTGGTGCGCTGCCCCGTGCCGGCGCGCACCGCCCAATGGTTGGCCCGCCTGCGCCGAATCGATGGCAACTCGCCCGCATTCACCAAAGTGGGGCCCTATGAAATTCATCCCGTGGGCTTTCAGGATGCCGCCGTGTTGGGGCCGCTGCTGGCTGAGGCCCAACCGGCTGCCGTGGAAGTTACGGCCAGTGCCGGGGTGCTGGTAGGCAATTACCTGGTGCTTTCCGATGAGCTGACCCTGAACGCCTACCTGGCCGATGTGGTGGCCGGCCGCACTTGGGCCCAAACGCCGGCCCAGGTGGCGTTTTTGCAGGAAACCCTGCCCCGCGCCCGCCTGAGCATTTTCGTGGATACGCGCAACAGCTGGAATGCCCTGCTGGGCGTGCTAACCGAGGAGCGACGGGCGGGCCTGCTGCGCAACGAAGCCCTCTTCAAGCGCTTTCCCCAGATAGCGCTGCAGCTAGTGCCGGCCGAGAACGAAGCCAGCCCCGATGCCCAGTATTTTACCCAATTGCTGCTGCGCCACCCCGACCTGGGCGCGGCGGCGGCGCAGGCCAGCGGGGCGGCGGCCAACGGCCGGGTGCTGGCCTTCAAGCACGCGCTGCTGGGGGCCCCCGCCTTGCTGCCGGTGGTGGGTACCCGCGTGCCGGCCGTGGTGGTGCAGGACTCCACCAATACCCTGCACTTTGTGAGTGCCGATAACGCCGTGCTGTGGTCCGACACGCTGGCCGGCCCGGCCGTGGATGTGGGGCTGCTGCCGAGTGGGGGCGGCGTGCCGGGCGGCCTGCTGCTGGGGGCCGGCCCGCGCCTGCACCTGCTCGCCAACGACGGCCACGAGGTGCTGCCCTTCCCCCTGCACCTGCCCGATACTGTGCGCGTATCCGCGCTGCTGGCCGCGCCCGCGGGCCCCGAGGCGGCGGCCCGCCTGCTGGCCGTGACGGCCGGCAACGACCTGCTGCTGCTCGATGCCAAAGGCCGCTTGTTTCCCGGCTGGCAGCCCAAGCGGCTCGATTTCCGCCTGGCCGGCCGGCCGGCCCTGCTCAGCGTGAATGGCCGCGACGTGGTGCTGGCCCCGCTCCAAAATGGCTACGTGTATGCTTTCGACCGGCAGGGCGGGCTGCTGCCGGGCTTCCCGTTGAGCATGGGCGCGCGGCTGGCCGGCGATGTGCTGGTGCAGGCCGGCAGCACGCTGAGCCGCACCCGCCTTTCGGTGGTGAACCAACACGGCGAGCTGCTGATTTTTACGCTCAGCGGCGATATTATTAGCCGGAGCCGGGTGGCCACCTGGAGCCGCACGGCGCGCTTCCGCCTGGTGCCCGACGCACGCGGCCGCAGCTTCATCCTGACCCGGGAAGACGGTAACCAGCTGGATGTGTTTCAGGCGGGCCAGGTGGCCCCGCTATTCAGCCAGCGCTTCGTGACTTCGGGCACTAAGCCCGTGCAGCTCTTCGATTTTGGCAATGGCCACCGGGTCATTGCCGTCACGGAACCCGGCCCGGGTCAGGTATTCCTTTACGACACCAAAGGCCGGCTGCTGGGCGGCGCGGCCATGCCCAGTACGGGCACCGGCGTGGCCATGAGCTACGATGGCACTAGCGAGACGTACCAGCTGGTGCGCATTGTGGGCCGTGAGCTGCGGCGCACCGAACTGAAAGTAATGCTGCCGTAGGCTGGGCCTTTAAGTAAGTAGTCAGAAATAGATAGTCAGTAGTCGGACCTTAATTAAAAGTCTGATGCTCAATACTTATTGTCTGACTACTTATTTCTGACTGCTTGCTTAAATTGAAAAATTACCGGTTAGTTCGCCACCCTTTGCGGTAGAAATAGTACCGCTGGGGGGCCACCACCAGGCCCATGATGAACACGACCGTGGGGTAGCCCCAGGGGCTGTAGAGCTCGGGCATGTTGAGCGGCAGGAAGTGGCCGTGGCCGTCGTCGCGCTGGAAATTCATGCCGTAGAGGCCCACTACGAAGCTCAACGGGATGAAAATGGTGCTGATGATGGTCAGCACTTTCATCACCTCGTTCATGCGGTTGCTCTGGTCCGAGAGGTAGAGGTCGGTGAGGGAGGAGATGTTGTCGCGGTAGCTTTCGGCCAGGTCCAGGGCCTGGATGGCGTGGTCGTAGGCGTCGCGGTAGAAGATTTTCAGCGTTTCGGGGACGATTTCCTCGGGCAGGCGCAGGATTTCCGCGATTTTATCACGCTCCGGGTACACCAGCCGGCGGAAACGCACCACGTCCTTTTTCACGCGCAGGATGCGGTTGAGCAAGCGGCGGGGGCGCTTGTCGGCAAAAATGGCTTCTTCCAGCTCCTCAATGTAGTCGCCGATGGCGGCCATGGTCGGGTAGTAGTGGTCGAGCACCACATCGGTGAGGGCGTAGGCCAGGTACAGGATGGGGTGCCGGCGCAGGGTGCTGAAATTGCTGCGGATGCGCACCCGCAGCGAGTCGAGGCAGTCGTCGTAGTCGTCCTGAAACGAAAGCACGTAATTCGGGCCGGTGAAAAGCGAGAGCTGGTCGTCGTCGATTTCCAGGTTGCGGGTGAAGTCGGTCATGCGCGACACCATGAAGAGCCGGCCCTCGTCAAATACTTCAAGTTTAGCGCGTTGGTAGTCGTTAAGCACGTCTTCCATTTGCAGCGGGTGCAGGCCGAAATCCTGCATGAGCTGCTCCATCAGCGGCAGGTCGCCGTAGCCGCGCACGTCAATCCAGTGCTTGAGGTCGGCGTGCTCTTGCAGGTAGGGCAGCAGCTCGTCGTAGCGGTCGGTGAATTCCGCTTCCTGGCACGCGGCATCGTTGTAGGACATCACGAACAGGCGGGGCTTGAGCGCCCCATCGCGCACGTTGAGCGTGCCGGGGCGCTGGCCTACTTCCAGTTCGCGGGCCTGCCGCGTAGCCTCGCGGTCGGTGATGCTGAAGCCCGGGGCCTCGGATTCGGCCAGGGCCGGCGAGCGGTTGGGCGCGGAGGAGTTGGAAGGAGTCATGCAACAGGGGAAATGACAGCGGCAAAAGAAGAAACTTCGGCCGATACGCATGACGAACCGATGAAGATGCCACCGATAGGCGGGGCGGTGGCCGCCAAGCTGGCATCCGTGCCGTACTTTGCCGGCAGGGCCACACAGTTTAGCTTGAAAAGTACGGAATCCTTGGTTGAAGTGAAAGCGGGTGCGGAGCGCGGGGGGCCGGGCCTTGCCGTGTACGTGGCCGAAAGCGGACCGGCCGGGCCGGCCGCGCCCCGGCTGCCGCTGGCTTTCGAGTCGTTTCTGTACCTGCGGCCCGCGCACCAGGCCTTGCCGCCGGCCGCCGGGCCGGTGCTCAGCTTTTACCTGGAAGACTTGGCGGGCGGCCGCACGGTGGCCCAGTTGCACGTGGCCCTGGATGCGGCCACGGGCGCGGCTCGCAGCCCTGCGCAAGCGCCTTTTGGGGCGGTGCAGCTGGCGGCGGGCGTTGGAAAGCAGCCGCTGCATTACCTGCTGGACGTGGTGGAAAGCGAACTGGCCCGGCGCGGTCTGCGGCACCTGGCCCTGCGCAGCTACCCCTTCGCCTACGACCCCGCCGGAGCCGCCACGCTGGCCGAAATCCTGCGGCAGCGCGGCTACCGCGTGGCCCTGGCCGAGCAGAACTACCACCTCGGCCCCGCCCGCGACTACGAGGCGCACTTGCACGCCTCCGAGCGCCGCCGCCTGCACAAGTGCCGCCGCCACGGCCTGCACTTCGAGCAGGAGCCGCCCTTTCTGCTGCCCGCCGCCTATGCCTTTATCCAAGCCTGTCGGCAGGAGCGGGGGCAGGAATTATCGTTGCCCCTGGAGCGGGTGCAGGAGCTGTTTCGCCACTTCCCGCGCGAGCATTTTCTGTTCTCGGTGCGCCAAGCCGATGGCGAGTGGGCGGCCCTCACGGTGGCCATTCAGGTGAGCGCCGGCGTGCTGTATAACTTCTACCCGGCCAGCCCCTTGCGCTGCAATGCCCTGAGCCCGGTGGTGATGCTCAACGAAGGCCTGCACGCCTTTGCCCGGGCCAGCGGCATGGCCGTGCTCGACCTGGGCACCTCCACGCTTGATGCCGGCCCCAATGCCTCGCTGCTGCGTTTCAAGCGGCACTTGGGCGGCGTGGCCGGCCTGCGCCTGAGCTGGGCGAAGGTGATATAGTGAGGCGTTTTGCTGTGAAATGCTGTAGTTTAGTCACCTATGTTCACTTTGAAAACGCGTCTTTTATTGCTGACCGTCTTCGGAATGCCGGTTCCTGCTGCTTCCTGTTGGGCACAGACAGCTTCAGAGGCAGTCGCATCGGTTGGTTCCCGGCTATTACCGTCCGTGCTTGCGTTTGAACAGCGCGATTCGGTGGGGTATGCTGCCGAAGTTCAGCTATTGCGACAGGGCATCGCCCGGCGGGCACCTGGTGAAGCGGCGACTGCCTTCCTACAGCGGCTGTTTCCAGCGTCATTTCATCCTGAAACGTTGGTCACGTATGCTTGGCGGCCAAGCGCGTTTGGCAAACAACTGTTCTTCTCGCGCCGCGAATCGGATGAATACGGCCAAGAAGGAGAGGGTACCGAGGTATTTGTGCTTGACCCTTTTCAGCCCAACACCTATGCCGTGCAAAAGCTGCTGCTTGGGTCAATAGGCGATATTACTAACCTGTCGGCCTTTTTCTTTGCCGACGTGGACCGGGACGGTCAGAAGGAACTGCTGGCCTTGGTTTACGCCGAAGTGCAGGAAGTTGGAATATTGGAATACGGGGACGGAACGAAGGAGCGGGCGTATGCTCGCATGTCGCACCGGCACACCTATGTGTTCCGGTACACCGGCCTGAGCAAGGTCGGGCATCCCCGGTACCGGGCCGATACTACGCGCCGGCCTTACCTCAACGAGCTGCCCACAGCGGCGGCGGTGCGGCGGGCACTGGCGCAGCACCAAGCGCAGCGCTAGGGTGCACTGCGGAGTAGCGCCCGGCTTATGTAGCGCAATCACAGCCGGCCCCGTTCTTTGCGCTTCTATGCCCACCACCGCCCCCACCAAATCTACCATCCGGCACTTCGTGCGGGGCTCGCTGGGCACGGGAGTGGCGGTGGTGGCGCGGGCAGCGGGTGCGCTGGTGCTCAATAAGCTGTTTGCAACGTACGCGCCCCCCGGGGGCCTTACGCTGCTGGCCCAGTTTCAAAACCTGATGGCCCTGTTCACCACCCTGCCCAACGATGGCGTGCACGTGGGCGTGGTGAAGTACCTCGCGCCGCTGCGGCCCGGCAGCCCGCGCTACCGGGTGTGGCTGGGCGCGGCGGCGGCCCTCAACGCGGCCGCGCTGCTGCTGGGGGCGGCGGTGTTGGCCACGCGCGGGCCGCTGGGGTGGGGCCTGGGCAGTGTGGCGGCGTTTGTGCTGGGCATCGGGCTGCTCACGGGGCAGGGCCTGCTCGGGGCCGCACTGCTGGCGGCGGGCCGGCTGCGGGCCTACATTGGGCTTTCGGTGCTGCTGGCCGCGCTGGGCACGGGCGCGGCGGCCGGCGCGCTGCTGGGGCACTGGCCGCTGCGGGTGGTGCTGCTGGCCTACCTGCTGGCGCAGGGCCTCACGCTGCTGCCGGCCCTGGGGCTGGCCGCCCGGGCGGGGCTGCTGCTGCACTTGCAGCCGGCCGCACCCATTAGCCGCCTGGCGCTGCGCCGGCTGGGCCAATTCCTGCTAATGGCCGTGAGCACGCTGCTTTTTGGCAAGGCCGTAGACTACGCACTGCGTGGCTACTTGCTGCACACTTTCGGGCCCGTCCGCACCGATTTGTGGCAGGCCGTGGCCAAGCTTTCGGACAATTACACCATGGTGTTCGGGGCCGTGATGAGCAGCGTATTTTACCCGCGGTTGGCGGCGCTGGCGGGGCAGCCGCGGGTGGCCCGTCAGTATCTGCTGGGGGTGCTGGGGCTGCTGGGCCCGGTGCTGGCGCTGGGCCTGGGGCTGATTTTTGCCTGCCGCAACTGGCTGCTGCCGCTGCTGTTTGCGCCGCAGCTGCTGGGTGCCCGGGCGTTTCTGGGGCCGCAGCTGCTGGGCGACTGGGCCAAGTTCCTGAGCTGGCTGTTCATTTTCCAGCTCGCGGCCAAGGCCCGCACCGGGCAGTACGTGGCGGTGCAGGCAGTTTCGGCGGCCGTGTTTGCGGCGTTGCTGGCGGGGCTGCTGCCCCGCTTTGGGCTCGAAGGCGCGGTGCTGGCCCACGCGGCCCGCTATGGGCTGCTGCTGCTGGCCTGCGTCGTAGTTTATTTATTGAAGAATGAAGGATGAAGAATTAGTCTTGTGCTTCCGTTTGCTGCCTGCCGTTTCATGCCCAATTCCTCCTTATTTACTCCTCATTCTTCATTGAGCGCACAGCCCAGCGCAAGCGTGATAGCGCTATGCCACAACCATGCGTCATTTGTGCGGGAGGCGCTGGATTCTATTATCGCCCAAACCTATCCGTACCTGGAAGTGTGGCTCGTGGACGATGCCAGCACCGACGGCAGCCCGGCCATCTTGCAGGAGTACGCCGTCCGGCACCCCACCTGGCACCTGCTGCTGCTGCCCGAAAACGTGGGTAACTGCCGCGCCTTCAACCAGGCTTTTTTTCAGAGCCGGGGTGAATTCGTGATTGATTTTGCCACCGATGACGTGCTGCTGCCGGCGCGAGTGGCTCAGCAAGTGGCCGCGTTTCAGGCCGCTGCGGCCACGGTGGGCGTGGTGTATTCTAATGCCGAACTGATTGATGAAAGCGGCCGGTTGCTGGGCCTGCACCACCGGCCCTATGGCCCTGGCCGACTGAAACCCGCTCCCGCCAGCGGCTGGGTATTTGATGAGGTGCTGCGGCGCTACTTCATCAGCACGCCCACCATGATGATGCGTCGGGCCTGCCTGGAGACGCTGGGCGGCTACGATGAGACGCTGGCTTACGAAGACTTCGATTTCTGGGTGCGCGCCAGCCGCAACTGGCAGTTCCTCTACCTCGATGAAATCACGACCCGCAAGCGCAAGCACCCGCGCAGCATGAGCGCCAAAGCCTACCAGCGCCACGACCCCTATTTAGCCTCCACCATTCGGGTGTGTGCCAAGGCGTTGGCCCTGGTGCGTACCCCCGCCGAGCGCGCTGCCCTGGCCGTGCGCCTGCGCTGGGAGCTTCGCCAGGCCGTGCGCCGCCGCGCCCCCTTGGCAGAGGTAGCACCCCTGCGGGCCCTGCTCCGCCAGGTGGCCCGTCTCACGCCCCTCGACCAGGCCCTGCTGCTATGGAGCTGGCTCTTTGCCTGAGAATGCGTAGAAACCCCCTTTCTTAGCGAGCAAACCCCTTTGCCATCGTGCCTCACCACTCCCGTTTTGCCATTACTGTCCGCGTTGGGCTGCTGCCCTTGGCGCTGGCCCTGAGCACGGTGCTGGGCCTGGGCAGCTACGCCGAAACCAGCGACGATACCACCTTGGCCTGGCTGTTTGCGGGCGTGCTGGCGCTGAAACCTGTGCCCTCGGTGCCACTTTACTGCCATGGCTACGGACACGCGCTGGCGGCCGCCTATACGGCTGCGCCCGGCGTGCCATGGCTGGGCCTGCTACTGGCCGGATTGCTGGCTGGGGCGTCGGTGTTGTTTTTTGCGGTCCTTGATAAGTTATTGCGCCCTTATCTAAGGCCTGGGCCGCTAGCCGTGGTGCTGGTGTTGATTTTTGGGGTTGCGTGGCTGGAGCATTGGTTGTGGTTCAGCCACGTGCGGGTGGCGCTGCTGCTGGCAGGCAGTGCGGTGTTGTTTGCCGCGCAGCGGCCGGCGCGTCGGGGAGCACTGCTGTTGGGGCTGGCTGGCCTGGGCGCGGCCTGGCTACTGCGGCCCAGCCTAGCCGTGTTGGCATTCGGGGCGGTGCTGCCGGCGGCAGTGATGCTGAGCGGCAGCTGGCGGCGGGCAGCGCCCCTGCTGCTTAGTGGGGCGCTGGGGCTGGCCCTGGCCACCGCGACACTCGCGGTACTGCAGACGCCCGCCGAAGTCCGCACCCAGCAGCGCGACGCACACTTCACCCGCATCCTCGACTTTGACCAGCAGCGTCCGCAGCCCCATACCCCGGCCGACAGCCTGGGCACCGCCGCTCTCGGCCTCTGGCTGATGGGCGACACCACCGTGGTGAACCCCGCCCTCATCCGCCGCGCCTACCACTTCGATAGCGCCGACTTCTTCGGCCGCGAAGTACCGGCCAAGCTCCGTCTCCGATTCGGCTTACTGGTGCGCGATTACTTCCCACTGCTATTCGCCTTAGCAGTTACCGTCGGCGTGGGGGTGCGTCGCAGGCACCGCCGACGGTGGCTCTGGATGGTACAGGTAGGTTTTGTCGGCGGCTTCTTCTTGTTGGCTGGCGTGCTTAAGCTACCGCCCCGTATGGAATTACCCTTGCTCAACTTTTGGGTGCTTACAAATCTAATTTTCTGGCTACAACCAACATTTACCTTAAGTGTCGCTGCAATTGAAAAGGACTTTATGCAGGGCCGGCCAGTGCCATCGGTGGCACCGTGGGCGCGCGGCCTGGGCATTGCTTTCGGGTTGATGGTAGTGGCCGGCTATGGTGCCAAAACCTGGCACCGGCAGCAGGTGCTGGGGCAAGAGAGGGCCCTCCACCAAAGGGCGCTCACCGACATCAGACACCTCGGCGACCAGCGCGTCCGCATCCTCGCCGGTACCAATGATTTGCTGAAAAGCCTCTCGCCGTTTCGCGCCTATTCCCTCGGCCCCGGCCCGGTGCTGGTGCTCTCGGGCTGGAACGCGCACGATGCCTCGCAGCCCGCCCTGCGCCGGGCCCTCAGCGGCACCGCAGACCAAACCGATTGCCTGCGCTACCTGGCCACGCGGAGCAGCCACGGCCCGCAGTCCCAAACGCTGTGGCTGCTCACGCCCGAAACCGCAACCTGGCTCAGCCGTCGTTTTCGCTTCGATGGGCCGCGGCTGCAACTAACCCCCGATTCCACGTTTATTCCCTACGGTAGCGCTTCACCACTACGCCAATACCACGTCCGACCCTGGCCAAATCAATGAAAAAGCGGTGATTATTGGGCCTGGAGCCGCACAATGCCATAATCTTATACCCTGCTTCGCACTGCTGCCAAAGACCTTTGCTTCGGCAAAAGCGTTTCTTCTTTACTACTCACGTTTTCGTGCTCCATCCTATGTTAAGCGCCACCATGATTTCGCGTAGCGAAGTTCTCCAAAGCCTCGAAGGCTTTTTAAAATCCAACATGGGCACCTTCCTCAAAAGTGTGGAGGATAGCTGGCAGCCCGCCGATTTTCTGCCCGACTCGCGCCGGGAGACTTTTTTTGACGAAGTAAAAGAGCTGCGCGAGAAAGCCAGCGGCCTGAGCTACGACCTGCTGGCCGTGCTCATCGGCGACACCATCACCGAGGAAGCCCTGCCCAACTACGAGGCGTGGTTCCACGAGCTGGATGACCTCAACCGCGACCGCAACAACGGCTGGGCCGAATGGATTCGGGGCTGGACGGCCGAAGAAAACCGCCACGGCGACCTCCTCAACCGCTACCTCTACCTCTCGGGCCGCGTCAACATGCGCGAGTTCGAAGTGAGTACCCAGTACCTTATCAACGACGCCTTCGACCTGGGCACGGCCAACGACCCGTACCGCGCCTTCGTTTACACCAGCTACCAGGAGCAGGCCACCAACATTTCGCACCGCCGCGTGGGCCAGTTGGCCCGCACCGCCGGCGACGACCAGCTTTCGAAAATCTGCGGCATGATTGCCGGCGATGAAAACCGCCACGCCCGCGTCTACAAGACCTTCGTGGAGAAAATTTTTGAAGTGGACCCCAGCGAAATGATGCTGGCCTTCGAGGACATGATGCGCAAGAAAATTGTGATGCCCGCTCACTACATGCGCGAAATGGGCATCGAAATGGGCAAGACTTTCGGCCACTTCACCGACGCCGCTCAGCGCATCGGCGTGTACACCAGCGCTGACTATACCGACATTCTGGACTCGCTCATTCACGACTGGAAAATCGAGCACATCACCGACCTGAACGGCCCGGCCGAAAAGGCCCGCGACTACATCATGGCCCTCCCCAACCGCCTCCGCCGGGTGGCCGACCGGATGCCCGTTCCCAAACTTGAATACAAGTTTAAGTGGATTGCCTGATTGAAAAACAAATCCATTTAATTAAAATCAAAAAGCCGTTTTCCAGAGAGGAAAACGGCTTTTTGATTGTCGATAGATTGAAAAATGGTGCTTACTTACAGTGCGTGACGTACTTATTTCAGCCCGAAAGCTATTCCCTCAAACATGTTTTTCCTTCTCTCCAAGCTGCTCGATTTTGCTCTTAGCCCGGTGTTGTGGCTGC
>JBBQSQ010000056.1:0-23121 GCA_038213745.1 Cytophagales bacterium | reverse complement strand
GGCGGGCCTGGTTCCCCCCCCCGGGCGTGGTGCCGGGGGGGGGGGGGGGGGGGGTCGGCGTACTTAAAAGCGTTGCTGAGCAGGTTGAGCAGAATGGTGCGCAGGTTGGCCCGGGTATAGGAGATGGTGGGCCGGGCCGAGAAATCGACGGTGACCCTGGCGCGGGCGGCCAATACCTGCGGTTGCAGGGTTTGGAGCACTTCCTGGGTGAGCTCGGCTAGGTCCACGGTTTCGGGGGGCAATTCGGGCTGGCGCTGCGCCTGGCCCACGGCGGCCAGGTCGTCGATGGTGGTGGCCAGCTGGCGCAGGGCGGCGTCAATCATGGGCTCCAGCAGGGCCTGCTCCTCCGGGTCGGTGAACACGGCGGCGAGGCGCAGCTCGCCAAACAAGCCGTTGAGGTTGTTGACGGGCTGCTTGAGGTCGTGGCTGGCGGCGTACACGAAGTTGTCGAGGTCGCGGTTGGTGCGCGTCAGCTGCTGGTTGATGGCCGCCAGGTTCTGGTTGTGCAGGCCCACGGCCTGGTTGGCGGCGGTCAGCTCCTCGTTGGCCAAGGCCAGCAGCTGGCCGGCCACCACCTGCTCGCTCACGTCGGTGGCCACCACGGCCACGCCCGTGCTGTGGCCCTGGGCATCGCGCAGGGGCTGATACACAAAGTTCATGTGCAGCTGCGTGAGCTGGCCGTAGCGCAGCAGCTGCACGGGTTGTTCCTGGGCCACGTAGGCGGTGCCGGTGGCCATCACACCCGCCAGCAGTTGTTCGAACGCCTGGCCTACCAGCTCCGGCACGCCGGTGAGCAGGGGCTTGCCCAGTACGTCCGCGTGGGCATGGCCCCACAGCTCGCACATGCCAGGGTTGGCCAGCTCCACCACAAAGGTGGGGCCGTGCAGCACCGCGATGGCCACCGGGGCCTGCTCAAACACGGCTTGCCGCTGGGCATCGCGGCGGCTCGCCTCGGCTTGCAGCGCGGCGGCCTGCTGGCGGGCCTGCACCTGCGGCGTCACCTCAAATGCCAGGATGGACACGCCCACCACTTCGCCCGCCTCGCGGTAGGCCTGGTAGGTGAAGGTGTAGTAGCTGTCGAGGAGGTGGCCGGTTTCGGTGCGCACCTGCAAGGGCAGCTCGACCCCAAAATAAGGCTCGCCGGTGCGCAACACTTCGTCGAGCAGGGCCACAAAACCGAACTCCACGGTTTCGGGCAGGGCCTCGGCCAGGGGGCGGTGCAGCAGCGCGCGGCCCGGAAACAAGGTCTGGTAGCTGGCGTTGAGGTAGTCGAAGCAGTGCGTCGGACCGCGCAAAATAGCCACGCTGGCCGGGGTTTGCTCGAATATCTGGTACAGGTTTTCGCGCTGGCGCACCAGGGTTTCGGCGGCTTGCAGGGCCTGGGCCTGCAGGGCATCGGCCCGCTGCTGGGCCTGCACCTGCGCGGTTACTTCAAGCGCAAACACGAGGACGCCGTCAATCTGCCCGTGCTCATCGTAGCGGGCCTGCTGAATGTAGTTGAAGTACCGGTCCTCCGGCACGCCATCAGCGGGGCGGGCCAGGGGGATAAGCAGGGCGGGCTCCTCGTGGGTGGTGCCCGTTTCGTACACCGCCCGGGTGGTGTGGTACACGGCATGGTCGGCTAGCTCCGGCAGGGCTTCCAGCAGGGGCCGGCCCAGCAGCGCGCGGCCGGGAAGCAGGGCTTGGTAGCTGGCATTCACCAGCTCATGTACTAAGTCGGGGCCGTCGAGGATGCAGATTGCGGCCGGGGCCTGCATGAAAAACCGCGCCAGCCGGGCCCGCTGGCGTTCGGCTTCGGCCTCGGCGGCCTGCATCTGGAAGGTGCGGTCTTCCACGCGGGCCTCCAGCTCCTGGTTCAGCTCGTGCAGCGCACGCTGGGCAATGAACAAGTTGTCGTTGGTGGACCGGATTTCCTCGTTGGCGGCCTGCATCTCCTCATTGGCGGCCGCCAGCTCCTCGTTGGCCGCCGCCAGCTCTTCGTTGGCAAAGGCCGTGAGCCGCTGGCTGTGCCCCACCTGCTGCTGGGCCAGCACTTGCTCGGTTACTTCGTAGGCAAACACCATGATGCCGTCGATGAGGCCCTGCGCATTGCGCCGGGGCTGGTAAACGAAGTTGTAGTACCGTTTTTCCAAGCCTCGGAGGCCCTCGTCGGCGTGGGCGAGCTGCACCGGCATTTCGTTGGCCCGGAAGGGCTCCCCAGTACGGTAAACCTCGTCGAGCAGGCCGAAAAAAGGCTGCCCTTCCAGCTCGGGCAGAGCCTGCCGGACGGGTAGGCCCAGCAGCGGCCGCTTGCCCATCAGCTGCTGGTACAGCGGGTTCACCAGCTCGAACACGTGCGCGGGGCCGGCATGGATGCAAATCATGGCCGGGGCCTGCATGAAGGTTTCGTGCAGGCTGGCGCGCTGGGCTTCGGCTTCGGCCAGGGCGGCCCGCTCGCGGGCCTGGCTCACGCGCAGGGCGTCTTCCGCGGCGGGGCCGGGCGCGTCAGCGAAGCTCACCAGCAGGCCCTGCCCCACGCGCCGGGCCGAGAGCGGCAAGCAGGTATCCGACTGGTCGTCTTGGTTGCTCCCCACCAGGCGGGCCGGCGCTCCCGTCTCGAAGGCGTCGCGCAGGAATGCAAATACGCCCGTTTCGAGCGCGTGCGGGTGCTGCTGCCGGTAGGTGGCTGCGGGCCGGGCCGGCTGGCCCAGCAGGCGCTGCGCCGCCGGGTTCAGCAGCTCAATGACAAAATCCACGATTTCGCCGCTCGCGGCCCGCACCGGCGTGTACAGCGCCACACCGGTCGGCGAGGCTTCCAGTAAGCCCACCAGCAAGTCATCGAGGGGGAAAGCGTCGTGGAGCGCAGCAGGAAAAGACGCAAGCGGGGAATCGGGCATGCGGCGAAAATAAGCACCGGGCCCGCGTCGGGCCAACGGGCCGGCACTCCCGGCCCTTATCACTCACGCATTAGCTCATCTAATCAATTTTTGCAGTTATTGATTATCTGTTTTTTACCCTTTCGGAGCGGCACCGTTACCGCCGCAAAAAAATTATTTGCGCATAAAAATGCCCCCATCGTACGGACGCGACGGGGGCATTTTCGGAGCTATGCCCCGGATTCGCTTCCCGCTTAAGGGCCTACAGCTCGTCCTTAAGCACGGCCACGGCTTCGGCCAGGGCGGCATCCTTGCGCAGAGGCTTGAGGAAGCGGGCCGTGCGCTTGGCCAGGGTCGAGTCGGGGGCGGCCCCGGTGGCGTTGGCGGGCAGCTGGGCCACGTCGAGCATAGCCAGGGCATTTTGGGCGGCGGTTTGCTGCTTGTTGAGGACCCGGGCCTGCTCCTGCTGGGTGCGGTAGGCGGCCAGGTTCAGCGACAAGCTGGTTTGCTTGCGGCGCTCAGTGGCGCGCTGCGACGCCTCCGTAATGAGGCGGAAGCCGGGGCTGGCCGCTACCCGGGCGGCGCTGGCGGCCCGCAGCTTGGCCACGGCGGGCAGCGTGTTGGTGGCCTGGTAGGCGGCGGGCGCAATCTCGTCCCACAGCAGCGGGTATTCCGACTCCTGCTCGCCCTTGGCAAACGCGGCCAGGGCATCGGGCAGGGCAATGTCAGGGACTACGCCTTTGAACTGCGTCGAGCCGCCGTTCACCCGGTAAAATTTCTGGATGGTGAGCTTGAGCGAGCCCAGGGGCTTGAGGGCTGCCACTTCCGGCGACACCGCATTGTCCAGGTCGAACACCTGCTGCACGGTGCCCTTGCCGTAGGTGGTGCTGCCCATGATGATGGCCCGGTGGTAGTCCTGCATGGCCGCGGCCAGAATCTCCGACGCCGAGGCGCTGTACTTGTTCACGAGCACCACCAGCGGGCCGGCGTACTGCACCTGCGGGTCGGTATCGGCAATGGCCTGGGCGCGGCCGGCACTGGTTTTCACCTGCACCATGGGGCCGGTGGGCACGAAGAGGCCGCCCATGTCCACGGCGTCGCGCAGCGAGCCGCCGCCGTTGTAGCGCAGGTCGAGCACCACGCCGGCCACGTTTTCTTTCGAGAGCTTGGCCAGCTCCGCTTTCACATCGGCGGCGCTGCTGCGGCCCCCTTTGCCAGCAAAATCGGCGTAGAAGCCGGGTAAGTGAATGTAGCCGTAGTTCTTGCCGTCCTGCTTAATGAGGGCCGACTGGGCGTATGTTTCCTCAATCACCACCACGTCGCGGATGATGGGAATAACGAGGGTGGCCCCGTCGGGCTTGCGCACCGTGAGGCGCACTTCGGTGCCCTTGGGCCCCCGAATCAGCTTCACGGCTTTCTCGAAGCGCATGCCTTCCACGCTCACGGGCTCGGCCGCGCCCTGGGCCACGCGCAGAATAATATCGCCCACTTTCAGCTCGCCCTGGCGGGACGAAGCCGAACCGGCCACAATGTCCGTCACCTTGAGGTGGCCTTCGTCTTCCTGCAGCTGCGCGCCGGTGCCTTCCAAACGGCCCGACATGGCAATGTCGAAGTTGTCGCGGGCAATGGGCGCGAAGTAGTTCGTATGGGGGTCGTAGGTGTTGGCAATCACGTCGGCGAACTCGGCCAGCCGGTCATTGGCGTCGTTTTGCAGCTGGTCGGCAAAAGCGTCGTCGTAGTACTTCAGCACGCGCTTGCGGGCTTCGGCCTCCAGCTCCACCACCGTGCGCGGGCGTTCCGAGGTGGTGGCCGGCGAGGCTCCTACTTTGGTGGCTGCCAGGGGCTTGTCCTTCTTAGTCGCCTCGTCATCCATCAGCTCCGAGAGCCGGGCCAGGGTCTGGTACTTCAGCATTTTGCGCCACTGCTCGCGCTGGGCGGCCGCGTTGGCGGCGTAAGCGGCCTTGGCGGGGTCGGTTTCCCAGGCTTCCTGCACCGTAAAATCGAAGGGTTTGGCCAGCAGCTGGCGATAGAGCGTCTGGATTTCCAGGGTGCGCTTGGCCAGCAGCTGGCTGGTGGCATCCAGGAATTCATGGCTGCCGCCCTTCAGCTCGTCGTCAATCTTGGTTTTGAACTGGCCCAATTGTGCCACTTCGGGGGCCAGCAGCAGCTGCTTGTTCACGTCTACGCGCTTGAGGTAGAGGTCGAACACGCGCTGCGAAAACTGGTCGTCCAGCTTCTCGGGCTGGTAGTGCAGCTGGGTGAGGCCCTGCAGCATCACGCCGAGCACCACCTGGTCGCGCGGGGGGGTGCCCTGGTACACCGAATACGACGCCAGCCCCAGCAGGGCCAGCACGGCAGTGGAATACAATCCTAGCTTAAATCGGGGAAATTGCATGCGGAGAGGATATAGTAAAGAAGGAGAAGGTGGCCGGCGGGCCCCGGCAAATACGTAGTCAGCCGCTAAAGATGACAGGTACCCTACCAGAATCGCACCAGTAATCGACTAAAGTCGGAAGGATGCCGACAGGGTTGCGGAAAGGTAGCCGTTTGTACTGCGCCAACAACAGCGGCCGGCCGGTGGTGCCATTCGAGCCAGTTTGTCGCACCGAACGATGCCAATCAAGTCTTTCAGCACCGACGCCGAGACGCGAATACGCGTCTCTACAAACGCAGCGTTAGCTGCCGCCCAGTGGCAGACTCCGCCGCATTATTCAGGTTTGAGAGCGTGACGCCCAGCAGCCGCACGCCCTTGGCCAGCGGGAAAAGGCCCTCCACCAGCTCCCGCACCAGGCGCTCCAGCACCGCTTGGCTCGGGATGAAGCCCCCGCTGCTCCGGCTGCGCGTAATCTGCTGGAAGTCGCCGAACTTGACTTTTAGCGTGACGGTGCGGCCCAGAATGCCGCTGCGCTGGCAGTACTCCCATACTTCTTCCAGCAGCGGCCGCACGCCATCGAGCAAGTCCGCAAACTCTACCAGGTCCTGCGCAAAGGTGGTTTCCGAGCCCATGGACTTGCGCAGGCGGTCGGCCACCACGGGGCGGTGGTCCTCGGCGCGGGCAATGGCAAAATAGTAGCGCCCGGCCTTGCCAAAGTGCTGGTGCAGGAATTCGGCGGTTTGCGTCCGCAGGTCGGCCCCGCTGAAGATACCCAGCTGGTTCATGCGGGCCGCCGTCACCGGCCCCACGCCGTGGAACTGGCCCACCGACAGGCCTTCCACAAAGGCCAGGCCCTGCCCGGGCCGCACCACAAACTGCCCGTTGGGCTTGCGGTAGTCGGAGGCCAACTTGGCCAGAAACTTATTGTAGGAAATGCCCGCCGAGGCCGTGAGCTGGGTTTCGGCCAGGATTTTGGCCCGGATTTCCCGCGCAATCTGGGTGGCCGACCCTATTTCCTTAAGGTTGTGCGTCACGTCGAGGTAGGCCTCGTCCAGCGACACGGGCTCAATCAAGGGCGTATACTCCGCAAAAATGGCCCGAATCTGCCGCGATACCTCTTTGTACACCGCAAACCGGGGCGGCACAAACACCAGTTCCGGGCATTTGCGCAGCGCCGTGGCCGACGGCATGGCCGACCGCACCCCGTACTGCCGCGCTTCGTAGCTGGCCGCTGCCACCACGCCCCGCTCCCGCGCGCCGCCCACCGCCACGGGCTGGCCGCGCAGTTCGGGGTGGTCGCGCTGCTCCACCGAAGCATAAAATGCATCCATATCCAAATGGATGATTTTGCGAACGGAAGCGTCAGTCACTATATTTGCTTTTTATTCATACAAAGATAATTAGGCGGCAGCGGCGCGCCGAATCTTTGTTTGACGCAAACAGGGCGGGATTCTGATTTGAAGATATTTCTTCAGTGGTCGTTTATTCGCTGAAAATCAAAAACTTAACACAAATATAATGTCAATAATTATTTTCTTATTACAATTTGTTGTAAGTACATTTGAACAACAAACCTTGTGGGGTGGCGGAACTGGCAGACGCGCTAGCCTATCTCGCTAGTAAAATTAGAGGTTCGAGTCCTCTCTCTACAGCAACAATCCTGGTCGCAAACGCGGCCAGGATTTTTTGCTTTTATACCTGTTACAAAGTGAATTGCGCGTATGCCTCATCCAAAAGGCCAAGCGTAGCGACCTGCGCGTATACGACCAACAAACGGCCCGCGCGGCCGGATACCTCCCATTTCCCATTCCATGCCGCTAAATTTCCACCGCTGGCTGTTTTTGGCCGCCAGCCTGCTGGCCCTCGAAGCCCGCGCCCAACCGGCCCGCCCGCGCACCGCCCCGCCCGCAGCCAGCCCTGCCCGCACCGCCAAGGCCGGCAGTGCCGAGTGCTGGCTCACGACGCCCGATAAGTCGGCGCTGTTCCAGCGGCAGCCGGGCCGGCTGGTCTTTGGCACGGCCACTAACGCCAACCCGACCATTGAGGTGGACGACGCCCAGACCTTCCAAACCATGGACGGGTTTGGCTACTGCCTCACGGGGGGCAGCGCCGAGCTACTGCACAGAATGGCGGCCCCCAACCGCGCTCAGCTGCTGCGCGAGCTGTTCGGTACCAGCGGCACCGGCATTGGCGTGAGCTACCTGCGCGTGAGCATTGGCGCGTCGGATTTGGATGCGCAGGTGTTCAGCTACGACGACCTGCCCGCGGGCCAGACCGACCCCACGCTGGCCAAGTTCAGCCTCGCCCCCGACCAGCCGCACCTGATTCCGGTGCTCAGGGAAATCCTGGCCCTCAACCCCAGCCTCAAAATCCTGGGTTCGCCGTGGTCGCCACCCACCTGGATGAAGACCAACGACAACTCCAAGGGCGGCAGCCTGAAGCCGGAATTCTACGATGCCTACGCGCAGTATTTTGTGAAATACCTGCAAGGCATGCAAGCCGCGGGCATTCGGATAGACGCTATTACCATACAGAACGAGCCCCTGCACCCCGGCAACAACCCCAGCCTGCTGATGTCCGCCACCGAGCAGGCCGCGTTCATCAAGCGCAGCTTGGGGCCGGCGTTCCGCGCCGCGAAGCTGGCCACGAAAATTATTGTGTACGACCACAACGCCGACAAGCCCGAGTACCCTATCAGCATTCTCAACGACCCGGACGCGGCGCAGTACGTGGACGGCTCGGCCTTCCACCTGTACGGCGGTAAGGTGGAGGCCCTCTCGCAGGTGCACGCCGCCCACCCCGACAAAAACCTGTACTTCACCGAGCAGTGGGTGGGGTCGAAAACCAAGTTTGCGGACAACTTGGACTGGCACGTCGAAACGCTCATCATTGGGGCCAGCCGCAACTGGGCCCGCACCGTGCTGGAGTGGAACCTGGCCGCCGACCCGCAGCAAAAACCCCACACGCCCGGCGGCTGCACCGAATGCCTGGGGGCCCTTACCCTGGCCGGCAATGAAGTGACGCGCAACGTATCCTACTACGTCGTTGCCCACGCCAGCAAGTTTGTGCGCCCCGGCTCGGTGCGCATCGCCAGCAGCGTGCCCCCCAGCCTGCCCAACGTGGCCTTCCGCACGCCCAGCGGCCAGCAGGTGCTCGTGGTGGTGAACACGGCCGACGCCCCCCGGGACTTCAACATCCAGTGCAAGGGCAAAATCGTGACTACACGACTTTATTCCGGCGCGGTGGGCACCTACGTCTGGTAGGGCGGCTTGTTTTTTAAGGGATGGGGGCTGGCCACTATCACCGGGGTCTGCGGGAAGCCAGGCCCGATTAGCGGGATTCTGCGTGTGTTGTAAGTGTAATCACTAAGCTTCAAAAGCCTGATTGCAAGCTGTAAGCAGGGTTTTTAGCGTACCGTTTCGACTAAGCCCGCGCTACATTTGCCACCTGTCATCCCTTCCCAAAATCCCACCCGTATGCTGATGCAGCCTCCTTTTTCCATTTTCGCAGTGCGAAGTATTGTCTACCGACTGGCGCTGCTGCTCGGGTTGCTGAGCCTGGCCAACGCCGCTTGGGCGCAGAGCTTTTTGCACGCCACGGGCCCCCGGATTCTGAACGCCAGCAATCAGGAAGTGCTGCTGAACGGCGTGAACCTGGGCGGCTGGGCGCTGCAGGAAGGCTACATCATCAAGCCGGGCTGGCCCGGCATCAACGGCCGCCAAACCCAGGGCACGGTGAAAAAGACGCTCTACAATTTCGGCATGACCGACACCGAAGTGGAGAGCTTCTACCAGGGCTACCGCAACAACTTCATCACCAAGGCCGACATCGACTTCATCGCCAGCAAGGGCTTCAACTGCATACGCCTGCCCCTGCACTACGACCTGTTCCTGACGCCCGCCCAGCGGGCCGTGCGCAACAACGTGCTGCGCGGCACCACGACTTACGCCGCCTACGTGGGCTCGCTCACGAGCTGGTACAACGCCAACCAACTCTTCGTGGAGCCCGCCAATATGGAGGCCTACCGCCTGATTGACAACGTCCTAACCTGGTGCGCGGCCAACAATATGTACGTGGTGCTCGACCTGCACGCCGCCCCCGGCTCGCAGGGCACCGACGCCAACATTGCCGATGCCATTCAGACCCTGGACTTGTGGAACCAGCCCATTTACCAGGACATCACGACCCGGCTGTGGAGCTCGATTGCGGCCCGGTACAAAAACGACGCCCGCGTGGCGATGTACGACCTGATTAATGAGCCCAACAACGTGCCCAGCAACCCGCCCATTCACGACTTGTTCGAGCGGCTCATCAACGCCGTGCGGGCCCAGGGCGACAACCACCTGCTGCTGCTCGAAGGCAATGGCTACGGCAACGATTTCAACTACATGGAGAAGCGCACCTTCACCAACCAGGCCAACCTGGTGTACAACTCACACCGCTACAGCGGCACGGGCTACTTGCTGGACAACAACGTGTCCTCCAACGACTTGGGCAGCCCCAACAGCCTGCGCACCATTGGCAACCTGACGCGCTTCCGCACGGCCCAGGACGTGCCCATCTGGGTGGGCGAAACCGGCGAAAACACCGATGCCTGGATGCACGACGCGGCCACGGCCCTCAATTCGGTAGGCATTGGCTGGTGCCACTGGACCTACAAGCGCTTCGAAAACGGCAACAACGCGGCCCTGCTGCACATCAACCCGCCCTACATCGTGGACGGCGTGGCCGGCTTGCCGCAGGTGCTCACCAACATCCTCTTTGCCAACTGCGTGCCCAACTCGGCCCTCAACGCCCTGGCCCCCAACCAGAACGCCATTGTGAACTACCCCGGCGGCGGCAGCTTTCAGGGCCTCACGGCTCCTCCACTCAACAAGATTGTGTGGCTGCAAGGCACCAACACCAAGTACGTGTCGAGCGAGGGCGGCTTCCAGCCCATGACCTGTGCCCGGAGCGCCTACGGGACCTGGGAGCAGTTTGCGGTGGAGGCGGCCGGGGGCAGCAAAGTGGCTTTGCGCAGCATCGCCACCAACGGCTACGTGTCGTCGGAAAACGGCGCGGGGCCCCTCACCTGCACCCGCGCCACGGCCGGGGCCACGGAGGCGTTTGATTGGGTGCTGAACGCCGACGGCACCATTTCCCTGCGCGGCAGCAACGGCAGCTACGTGTCGTCCGAAAGCGGCACGGGCCCCATGACGTGCACGCGCCCAAGCATCGGGGCTTCGGAAAAATTTCTGTTTGGCGTCATCGGCGGCACCGCGCTGGCCAGCACGTCGGCCACGAAGATTGCTGCCGAATTTTACCCCAATCCGGTGGCCAGCACCCTCACCTACCAGCTGCCCGCCGGCTTGCGCACGCACCGCCTCACGGTGCTGGACACGGCCGGCCGCCAGGTCTTCAGCCAGGAATACGACACGGCCGGCAAACGCCATTCCGTCGACCTCTCGGACCTGAAAAGTGGCCTTTACCTGGTCCGGCTGGCCGGCGCGGGCTACAACACCGAGTTCAAAATCAGCAAGCAGTAAGGTTGCCGTGCAAACTCCGCTGTTCGCGCCGCACCTTTTCCCACCCATTATGACCCACAAAATCCTTCCCATTCTGGCGCTCTCGGCGCTCGGCCTCGGCGGTGCCGCTGCCCAAAAAGCTACCCCCGCCGCCTACTCCGCCGCCGGCAAAACCGTTCGCGTCTTCGCCACGGCCGCCAACACCGACCTGCGCCTCTCGGCCGGCGCGGAACTGAAATTTGAGCCTGCCGGCCAGCCGCTCGAAACCCAGGTCTGCGTATTCGTCGACCCCACCCACGGCTTCCAAACCATGCTCGGCATTGGTGGGGCGCTCACCGATGCCTCGGCCGAAACCTTTGCCAAGCTGCCCAAGCCGCAGCAGCAGGAGTTTCTCAAAGCCTACTACAGCCCCACCGGCGGCATTGGCTACACCCTGGCCCGGACCAGCATCGGCAGCTCCGATTTTTCGAGCGGCAGCTACACCTACGTGGCCGATAAGGACGCAGCGCTGAAAACCTTCAGCGTGCAGCACGACGAGCAGTTTCGCATCCCGTTCATCAAGCAAGCCATGGCCGCGGCGGGTGGCAAGCTCACGTTGTTTGTGAGCCCTTGGAGCCCCCCGGCCTGGATGAAAACCAACGGCGAGCTGCTGCACGGCGGCAAGCTGCTGCCCCAGTACCGCCAGGCCTGGGCCGATTACTACGTCAAGTTCATCAAGACCTACGAGCAGCTGGGCATGCCCATTTGGGGCCTCTCGGTGCAAAACGAGCCCATGGCCACCCAAAGCTGGGAGTCGTGCGTGTACACCGGCGAAGACGAGCGCGACTTCATCAAAGGCTACCTCGGCCCCACGCTGGACAAGGCCGGCCTGGGTGGTAAAAAGCTCATTGCCTGGGACCACAACCGCGACCTGGTGTACCAGCGCGCCAGCACCGTGCTCGACGACCCCGCCGCCGCCAAGTACGTGTGGGGCATCGGCTACCACTGGTACGAAACCTGGACCGGCAGCAGCATGCTCTTCGACAACGTGCGCCGGGTGCACGAAACCTACCCCAACACCAACCTGATTTTTACGGAAGGCTGCCTGGAGAAATTTGATTTTGCCAAAATTGACCAGTGGGCGCTGGGCGAGAAATACGGCATGTCGATGATTGGCGACTTCAACGCCGGCACCGTGGGCTGGACCGACTGGAACGTGCTGCTCGACGAAACCGGCGGCCCCAACCACGTGGGCAACTTCTGCTTCGCCCCCGTCATCGCCGACACGCGCACCGGCAAGCTCATCTACACCAACGCCTATTATTACATCGGTCACTTCTCAAAATTCATCCGCCCCGGGGCCCAGCGCATTGCCACCAGCGCCAACCGCGACGTGCTGCAAACCACCGCCTTCCGCAACCCCGACGGCAGCGTAGCCGTGGTGGTGATGAACCAGACCGACCAGCCCCTGGACTACCAGCTCTGGATAAAAGGCCAGGCCGCCAAAACCACATCGGCCGCGCATTCGATTATGACGCTGGTGGTCAAGTAGAACGGTCATGCCTTATGCTTTTGCCCAAATCCATTCTCCTTAGCCTGCTGCTGGGCCTCTCTGCCTTGGCCGCCCACGCCCAGCAGCCCGCCGCGGCCGCCGACGCCAAAAAAGCCGCCGACGACGCCTACCACCAACGCCAGGAATACCTGCTGCACAACGACTGGCCCTACCTCGAACGCTACGCCGCGGCCAACCAGCACCTGCCCGCGCCCACGGCCGGCCGGCCCCGCGTGGTCATCATCGGCAACTCCATTACCGAAGGCTGGGTGAAGCAGGATTCCGCCTTCTTTCAGGGCAAGCAGTATGAATATGTGGGCCGGGGCATCAGCGGCCAGACCACGGGGCAAACCGTAGGGCGCTTCCGCGCCGATGTCATCGACCTGCACCCGGCCGTGGTCGTCATCCTGGCGGGCACCAACGACGTAGCCGAAAACAACGGCCCCTACGTGCCCCAGCACACCCTGAACAACATCATGACGATGACCGAGCTGGCCCGGGCCCACGGCATCCGGGTGGTGCTGGGCGCGGTGGCCCCGGCCGCCGATTTCTGGTGGCACAAGGGCCTGCACCCCGCCCCCAAAATTGTGGCCCTCAACCAGCTAATCAAAACCTACGCCGACCAGCACAAACTGGTGTACTACGACCTGCACACCGCCCTGAAAGACGAGCAGCAGGGCCTGCAAAAAGCCTACGGCCCCGACGGCGTGCACCCCAACCTCGCCGGCTACCGCGTGATGGAGCCGCTGCTCAACCAAGCCGTGGCCGCCGCGCTGAAGCAGAAATAATCGCGCTCCTCGGGAAACCGCCCGCGCCGCGCCCCCGCTCAGCCGAGTGGGGGCGCGGCGCGGGCTTTTTTACGCGCGGCCGGCTTCTTCGGCTTGACTTTGGCCTTGGGTTTGGGCTTGCGACGGGGCGGCAGGCGCGCCCGCTCGGCCTTGCGCTCGGCGCGCAGCAGCAGGCGCTCGGGCAGCCGGGCCATCAGGCGCTGGCGCACGTACTGGGCCAGGCTAGCCAAGGAAACCAGCTGCGTAGTGCGCAGAAAATGACTGATTTCGCCGCTCCGCAGCGTGCTTACGCCGGTGAGGCCCCGCGCCAGCAGGAACTGTTTCACGTCCTCCAATAGCAGCAGTCTGGCCACGGGCGCGGGGGCCACCGAGGCGTTGTAGCGGGCCGCGCGGTGGGAGCGCAGGCCCCCGGCCGCCGCCACCAGGATGCCCACCCACGCGGGCAGCAGCGGCAGCAGCTTGGGCAAGTGCTTTTCGGTGACGATGAAGGTCACGAAGTCGTAGACTTCGCCGTAGCAGCGCAGCTGGTTGGCCACGCGTTGCAGCGTGTCGCCGTCGCCCTTCACCTCGTAGCCGTGCATAAAATGCTCGGTGATGTGCACCACATCGGCCCGGGTGGTGCCGGTGGGCAGCTCGTCGATGTGCACGCCGCCCGTGAGCAGCGGGTAGAGCAGGGCGCGAATTTCCGGGTCATTCATGGCAACCCCAAAAGTAGGAACCAGAACGTTTCGCCATAACTCGAATTATCAATTGAATATATCGTATTTATTTTTTACTATTTCAAATAAAACCGTTAGTTTTGTTTTTAGATAGAATTATTTGAACATCGTTCATTCACAAGCTTATGAGGGCGGCGACTGAACTTGTGGCGAAGCAGGCGGCCCGGTTTGGCTTGATGCGATGGCACGTAGCGCGGGCTTGAAAAAATTCGAAAAAGGCCATGGAAACCAACCTTGTCGACAACGTAGATTTTTGCTTTACTGGCAGCGTCGTTGCCCAGCTCAGCACCTTGGTTGATGAGACAGCGCCCGGCATTGAGCGGGCACTTCGGCAGGCTGTGCCCCTGGTTCTGAATGGTTTGGCCGGGCGCATTGGGCATGGCCTCACGCCCAATGGCCTGCTAACCCTGGTGCACGACGCCGCCGCCGCCAATGTCCTGGAACAGCTCACCACCCCGGCCGTGCCCCAGCGCTACGAGCGCGGCACCAACCTGCTGCTCGACCTGCTGGGCGAGCGCTACCGCAGCACCGTCAACCAGCTGGCGGCGGACGCCGGCATTCGGCCCACGGCCAGCGGCACGCTGCTGCAAGTGGCGGCCACGGCCGTGCTGGGCGTACTCGGCCGGCTGGCGACGAAAACCCCCTTCTCGGCCACTGATTTTGTGTACTGGCTGCACGCCCGAAAAGGTGCCATCGGAGCGGCCATCCTGGCGCTGCCCGCCAGCCAGCAGCCCGGTGGCCTGGCCCCGCGCATGGTGCCCCCGGTTGCCGGGCCGCCGCCGGCCGTGGCCCACGCACGGCTCCACCCGCGCGAAGGCTTGCTGCTGCTGCTGGCCCTGGGCCTGGGCTTTCTGCTCGTTCGCTCCGCTACTTCGCTAGCTCCCGCCGCCAAAGCCACTACAGCCGAAGCCGCTAATCCGGCGGCCGACTCCGCGGCCCAGGCCACGTTGGCGGCGCTGGCCACGGCCATCGCCGCCGCGGATGCGGCCCCAGCCCCGGCAGCGGTTTTTGCGCCGCCCGTCGCGCCAGCGCCCATCCCCGCGCCAGTACACGCCGGGCCTGTGCCCGCCGCAGCCGGGGCCGCGCCCGTGGCGGCCAAGCCCCCGGCCCCGGCCAGCCCGAAGGCAGTGCCCGTAGCAGCGGCACGCCCGGCCGCCGAAGCCGCGCCGGTGGTGGAGCGGCACCCAGCCGCGCCTGCCCACAACGAACTGCCCGCAGGACGGTTCGATGCGGCTCGCGACGTGTACGTCTACAATTCCGGGCGGCCCGTGGAGGTGACCCTGGCCCCCGGCAGCACGCAGAAAGTGGGGGCCAACTCCACCGAAAACCGCCTGTATCGGTTCCTGTCGACGCCCACCACGCGGGTCGATTCAGTGAATCGGACGCGGGACTGGTTTGTTTTCGACCAGGTGTATTTCGAGCCCGGCAGTGCCACGCTCACATCCGAGTCGATGACGCAACTGCTCAACACGGCCCGCATTCTCCAGGCCTTTCCCAACGCGGTGGTGAAAATCGGGGGCTACACCGACAGCACCGGCGTGGCCGAGCCGAACTACCAGCTCAGCGGGGCCCGCGCCCGCGCGGTGATGACGGCCTTAACCAATTTCGGGGTTCGGCTCTACCGCCTACACGCCCAGGGCTTCGGCGAGAAGTTTTTCCTGACTCCCAACTCGACGCCCGCCGCCCGCGCGCTCAATCGCCGCGTGAGCATTCGGGTACTGCGCAAATAGGGCGACCCGCTGGTTCGTTGGGAAGCAGTGGAACGGCGAAAACCTTCGCAATCCGGTAACGTTTTTCTACTGGTTGGGTAACACCGGTCGCCTTATTTTGCCGGTTGTGCTGTACCTTGGCCGCGTGCCTTATTGCTAGCCCTGGCTGCTCAAAAACGGCCAAAACCCGCGGCCACGCGGGGCTGGGTGTTGGGGCAATAGGGCCACGCGCGCGGTTCAGCAATCTCCCTTTTTCCTTGATATGTCCCGAAAAAAGGCTCTGTTTCTCATCGGCTCCCCCAACCAGACCACGCAGATGCACCAGATTGCACAGCTGCTGGACGACGAGTTTGAGCCCTACTTCAGCCAGCTGTATTACGACGGCTGGATGCGCGGCTTCTACAAATTCCTGCTCTGGACGGGCGGCCTAAACCCCACCATCGTTACGGGCAAAATTAAAGCCAAGGCCGATAAATACCTGGCCGAGCACGGCTTGCCCAACGACTTCGAGGCCCGTGCGCTTGGCAACCAGTACGACCTCATCGTGTGCTGCTCCGATGTGATTGTGCCCTGGCCGCTGGTGCGCACCACCAAAACCGTATTCGTGCAGGAAGGCATGACCGACCCGCTCAACCGCTGGGCCCGCCTCGTACGCAAGCTCAACTGGATGCCCATCCTGGCCATTGGCACGGCACTCAATGGCCTGGCCAACTGCTGCGACGTGTACTGCGTGGCCTCGGAGGGCTACGCCGAGCATTTCCACTACGTGGGCGTCGACCGCGACAAGCTCCTGGTGACGGGCATTCCCAACTTCGATAACATTGCGCAGGTGCGCCACAACAACTTCCCGCACCACGGCTACGTGCTGGTGGCCACCTCCGACCTGCGCGAAACCTACACCCCCGAGAACCGGCCCAAGTTCATTCGGGAGTGCGCGCGCATTGCCGCGGGCCGCCCGCTCATTTTCAAGCTGCACCCCAACGAGACGCTGCCCCGCGCCGTGGACGAAATCAAACAGCACGCCCCGCCCGGTACCCTGGTGTACACCGACGGCAACACCGACCACATGATTGCCAACTGCGTGGAGCTCATCACCCAGTATTCCACGGTGGTGTACGTGGGCATTGCCCTGGGCAAACCGGTGCATTCTTATTTCGACGTAGCGGACCTCCGGCGCAAGCTGCCGTGGCAAAACGGGGGCACCTCGGCCCGGCGCATTGCGGCCCTTTGCCGGGGCTTCAGCCGGTTTGAGGGCAGCGGGCCGGCCTTTTTGCGCCAGTACGACGCCGACGCGTTTGCCACGGTAGCGGCACCGGCCGAAACCGCTGCGGTGGAGCGCTAGCCAGTGATGGCATTATTTTAATAATTTAATTACCAACCGCTTACCAAACAGCCCGCTTTTTGCGCAGCATATTTTAGCGTATTTCCGTTTGCTGACCGACTACCCGGTACCGACGCCTTTCCCTATGCCCGTTCCGAAGATTCTGACCGTAGTGCAAGCCCGCATGGGCTCGTCGCGCCTGCCGGGCAAGGTGCTGCTGCCGCTGGCCGGCCAGCCCCTGCTCGTGCGCATGCTGGAGCGGGTGCAGCGCGCGCCATTGGCCGGCACCGTGGTAGTGGCCACCACCACCGACCCCGCCGATGACGCCGTGGCCGCCTGCTGTACCGCCCACGGCCTGGAATGCTTCCGCGGCGACGCCCTCGATTTGCTGGACCGCCACTACCAGGCCGCCCGCCACTACGGAGCCGATGTGGTGCTGAAAATCCCGTCCGACTGCCCGCTCATCGACCCGGCCGTGATTGACGAAGTGGTGCGGTTTTACCTCGACTTCGCCGAGCGCTACGATTTCGTGAGCAACCTGCACCCCGCCACCTTCCCCGACGGCAACGACGTGGAAGTGATGCCCTTCACGGCCCTGGAAACGGCCTGGCGCGAAGCCCGGCGGCCGCTGGAACGCGAGCACACCACCCCCTTTTTCTGGGAAAATCCCGACCGGTTTGCCATCGGCAACGTGACCTGGGACGCCGGCCAGGACTTCTCGATGAGCCACCGCTGGACCATCGACTACCCGGAAGACTATGCCTTCATCAGCGCCATTTACGATGTGCTTTACCACCAGAACCCCGCTTTCGGCCTCGATGACATCCTGCGGCTGACCGCCGAGCGCCCCGACATTGCCCAGCTAAACGCCCACCTGGCGGGCGTGAACTGGTACCGTAACCACCTCGACGAGTTGAAAACCGTCGATTCCTCGCAAACCCGGAAAATTTAGTGCCTGGTGCCTGGTGCCTGGTGCTTGGCTGTACTGCACCAACCCCCAGGCACCAACCCCCAGGTACCAAGCACCAAGCACCAACCCTCATGACTCCCGAGAAACAACAGAAACTAGAGCAAATGGCCCTGCGCGTGCGCGAGCACATCGTGCGCCTGAGCACCGACGGCGGCTGCTTCACCGGCGCTTCCCTGAGCTGCGCCGACTTGCTGGTGTACCTCTACGCCGACTGCCTGAACGTGCGGCCCGACAACCTCACCGACCCCACGCGGGACTACCTCTTCCTCTCCAAGGGGCACGACGTACCCGCGCTGTATGGCACGTTCGTAGAGCTCGGCTTTATGGACAAAGCCCGCCTTGACCAGCACCTGAGCACCGACGACCACATTTACTGGCACCCCAACCGGAACGTGCCGGGCGTGGAGTTCCACTCGGGCTCGCTGGGCCACCTGCCCAGCGTGGCTCTGGGCGTCGCGATGGACTGCCGGATGCGCGGCCAGGACAACAAGGTCATCGTCATCACCGGCGACGGCGAGCTGAACGAGGGCACCGTATGGGAAAGCCTGCTGGTAGCCAGTGCCCACAAAGTCAATAACTTGACGTTGGTAGTGGACCGCAACCACTTCCAGGCCAACGTGGCCACCGAAGACCTCATCCCGCTGGAGCCGCTCGCCCCCAAGTTCGAAGCCTTCGGCTGCGAAGTGCGCCGGATTGACGGGCACGATTTTGCGCAGCTGGAAGCAGCCTTCGCAGCCCTCCCCTTCTCCGAAACCAAGCCCAGTGTCATCATCTGCGACACGGTGCGCGGGCGCGGCTTGCCCAGCATTGAGGCGCGGGCCGATAGGTGGTTCTGCAACTTTTCCGCCGATGAAGTGGAAGAGCTGCTGCGCGAGTTGCACAGCCAGGTAGCTACCAATCTGACCAGTGAAACCCTAACGGTGCGGTAGAGCAGTAGCGCGGACTTTTAGTCCGCGAGTAAACGATTCATCCGCGGACTAAAAGTCCGCGCTACAACCCATGACCTACGAAGACCTAATCAAAGAAACCGCCCTCGCCGATGAGCGCATCGTGGTGATGACCGCCGAAAACCGGGCCCTTATCCGCACGCTGCCGGCCGTCCTAGGTTCGCGCTTCATCGACACCGGCATCACGGAGCAAACCCTCATTGGGGCCGCTGCCGGCCTGGCCCTGCGGGGGCGCGTGCCGGTGGTGCACGCCCTGGCCACTTTCCTCACGCTACGGGCCTTCGAATTTATCCGCACCGACGTGGGCATCGGCCAGTTGCCGGTGAAGCTGAGCGGCTTCGTGCCCGGCTTCCTTTCCGACGGCAACGGCCCCACTCACCAGGCCATTGAGGACGTGAGCCTGATGCGCGGCATCCCCGGCATGACGGTTTTTGCCCCCGCCGATGAGCAGGATATGCTCGCCATGCTGCCCGCCATCTGGGCCTCGCCCGCGCCGGCCTACGTGCGCATCAACACCCGCCCCGCCACCTACGCGCACGCCCCCTTCGAAATGGGCAAAGCCGAAATCGTGGCCGAGGGCACCGACATCACCATTCTCACCTACGGCATGCTCTTCGAGCAGACGTTGGTGGCCCGCGAGCTACTGCAAGCCCAGGGCAAATCCGTGGGCCTCGTCAACCTGCGCAGCCTCAAGCCGATTGACGAAGCCGCCCTGCTGGAGGTGGTGCGGCGCGGCTCCCTCATCGTGACGGTTGAGGACCATTTCGTCACCGGCGGCCTGTTTTCCATTCTGGCCGAGGTACTGCTGCGCAACCAGCTCACGGCCCGCGTACTGCCGCTGGCCCTGAGGAACGCTGGTACCGCCCCGGCCGCCTGAGCGCGGTGCTGGAGTACGAGGGATTTACCGGCCAGCACATTGCGCGCCGCATTGCCGAGTATCTGGGCGAGTCGGGCGCGAGTATTGCCGAAGGCCCGGCGGTACTGGAAAACCAGTTCGCGGAGTAAATCTGGCTCATCAGATAAGAACGTCATGTCGAGCGCAGCCGAGACATCTCGCGTGCTTCATTAATCAAATCGTTGAACGAAACGAGCGAGATGTTTCGGCTGCGCTCGACATGACGTTCTAAAATAATTTACAAATCCACCCTATGTCCAACACCGTTTCTTTCAACGAGAATTACCCCGACATCACGAAGTCGGACGAGCTCTACGCCCGCGCCCAAAAAATCATGACGCCGGTGACCCAGACGCTCGCCAAAGGCCCCGGCCAGTATACCAAGGGCGTGAGCCCCAAGTACGTGAAGCGCGCCAAAGGCTCCCACATCTGGGACGTAGATGGCAACGAGTACCTGGATTTTCAGATGGGCATCGGCCCTATTTCGTTGGGCTACGCCTACGAGCGGGTAGATAATGCCATCAAAAAGCAGCTCGAAGACGGCATCACGTTTTCGATGATGCACAAGCTGGAAGTGGAGCTCTCGGAGCTAATTCACGAGATTATTCCGAACGCCGAAAGCATCCGCATCAGCAAGACGGGGGCCGACGTGTGCTCGGCGGCCGTGCGGGTGTCGCGGGCCTTCACGGGGCGCGACAAAGTGCTGTGCTGCGGCTACCACGGCTGGCACGACTGGTACATTGGCACCACCAGCCGCGACAAAGGCATCCCGCTGGCAACCAAAGAGCTGACCGCCGCTTTCGAGTACAACAACCTCGATTCGCTAAAAGCCCTGCTTGATGAGGACGTGGCCTGCGTTATCCTGGAGCCGTTCATTTTCGACGCGCCCAAGGACAACTTCCTGCACGAGGTAGCCCGGCTGTGTAAGGAAAACGGCACGCTGCTCATTTTTGATGAGATGTGGACGGGCTTCCGCGTGGCCGTGGGCGGCGCGCAGGAGTATTTCGGCATCACGCCCGATTTGGCGGTGTATTCCAAGGCCTTTGCCAACGGCATGCCCATTGCCCTGCTCACCGGCCGCCGCGACGTGATGGAGCTGTTCGAGCAGGACGTATTCTTCTTCACCACCTTCGGCGGGGAGGCGCTGAGCATGGCCGCGGCCATGGCCACCATCGCCGAGATGCGTGAGAAGAATGTGCCCGCCCGTCTCGCCGAGCAAGGCAAAAAGCTCAAGGACGGCTACAATGAGATTGCCGCCGAGCTGGGCCTGACCACCTACACCAAGTGCTATGGCTACGACTGCCGCACCATCGTCACCTTCGACCCATCAGCCGGCAACGGCATGGAAATAAAAGCTTTCATGCAGCAGGAGCTATTCAAGCGCGGCATCATGTGGGGCGGTTTCCACAACATGTGCTTCTCGCACTCGGATGAGGACGTGGCCTACACCCTCTCGGCCTACCGCGAGGTGCTGCCGCTGCTGAAAGCCGCCATTGAAGCGGGCGACGTGGCCGCGCGCCTGCTGGGCGAGCCGGTGGAAGCCGTGTTCCGCAAGGTGACCAATGCCGCGCCGGTGAAAGCGAAGTAGCTTGTTCAATAAAAACCTCACCCCCTAGCCCCCTCTCCAAAAAAGAGGGGGAACTAGAATCTAGTCCCTAGCTCAAAATTCGTTTTTGCTTTGCCTTTATCTAGTTTCTAAAACTAGAAACTAGTTCCCCCTCTTTTTTGGAGAGGGGGCTAGGGGGTGAGGTTAACGCCAGAACGGCAACGCATGAACCTCTTCGACCTCACCAACAAAACTGCCATCGTTACGGGCGCTTGCGGCCTCATCGGCCGGCAGCACTGCGCAGCCCTGGCCGCCGCCGGAGCCAACGTCGTCGTGGCCGACCTCAACGCCGAAGCCTGCGCGGCCGTGGCTGCTGAGTTACCCGGCGGACCCCACCTACCGGTTTCGGTGAATGTGACCAGCCCCGAGTCCCTGGCTGCCGCGCGCGACCAGATTCTGGCCCGCTTCGGCCACATTGATGTACTGGTGAACAATGCCGCTATCAACGACATGTTCGAGAATCCCGCTTTAGCGGCCGACCTCAGCAAGTTCGAGAACTTCCCGCTGGCTACTTTCCAGAAAGTGCTGGAGGTGAACGTAACGGGCGTATTTCTGGCGGCGCAGGTGTTCGGCACGCCCATGGCGCGGCAGGGCAGCGGTTCCATCATCAACGTGGCGAGCACCTACGGCATCGTGGGGCCCGACCAAAGCATTTACCGCAACCAGGCCGGCGAGCAGACCTTCTACAAATCACCCTCCTACCCCATGACCAAGGGCGCGGTGGTGAACTTCACGCGCTACCTGGCCGCCTACTGGGGCGCGGCCGGCGTGCGCGTGAACACGCTTTCGCCCGGCGGCGTAGAGAATAGCCAGGATGAATTTTTCGTCAAGCAGTACAGCGCCAAAACGCCCCTGGGCCGCATGGCCGCGGCCACCGATTACCAGGGTGCCATCGTATTCCTGGCATCTGAGGCATCGGCTTATATGACCGGGGCCAACCTGGTCGTGGATGGCGGCTGGACGGCTATCTAATTAATTAGTTGTCAGTTGCTCGTTGTCAGTTGTTAATCCTCCTGATGCAAATTCGAGCCTGATAACTGACAACGAACAACTGACAACTAAAACCCAACACCCTATGCAAGCTGTCGAAATTCGCAAAAACCGATTCATTGGCGCGGGCCACCCGGCCTACATCATTGCCGAAATCGGCATCAACCACAACGGCTCGCTGGATTTGGCCAAGCAGCTCATTGCCGAAGCCGCCAAGGCCGGCTGCGATGCCGTGAAATTCCAGAAGCGTACGCCCGAGCTGTGCGTGCCCAAGGACCAGTGGGAAAAGCAGCGCGACACTCCCTGGGGCCGCATGAGCTACATCGACTACAAGCGCAAAACCGAGTTCGGCCAGGCCGAATACACGGCCATCGACGACTACTGCCGCGCCCTGGGCATCGACTGGTTTGCCTCGTGCTGGGACGAGCCGTCGGTCGATTTCATGGAGCAATTCTCGCCCGTGATGTACAAAATGGCCTCCGCCTCCCTCACCGACAAGCCCCTGCTCGACCGCGTGCGCGCCACCGGCCGGCCGCTGATGCTGAGCACCGGCATGAGCACGCTCGATGAAATCACTCAGGCGGTGGGCTGGGTGGGCCTCGATAAGCTGATGGTGGCCCATTCCACCTCCTCCTACCCCTGCCCACCCGCCGAGCTGAACCTGCGCATGGTGCCCGCCCTGCAAGCCATGTTCCCGACTACGCCCATTGGCTACTCGGGCCACGAAACTGGGCTGGCCACCACCGTGGCCGCCGTGGCCATCGGGGCCTGCTTCGTGGAGCGCCACTTCACGCTGGACCGCGCCATGTGGGGCTCCGACCACGCCGCCTCGGTGGAGCCCGGCGGCATGGCCAAGCTCGTGCGCGACATCCGCGATGTGGAAGAAGGCCTCGGCGACGGCCAGAAGCGCGT
>JBBQSQ010000055.1:0-23460 GCA_038213745.1 Cytophagales bacterium | reverse complement strand
GGTGCAGCAGGGTGAGCATGTCGATTTGGTACTGCTTTTCCTCCTCCGTGGCGCGGATGACTTCGGCCGGCACCACCGTGGGCGAGCCCGTGGACGAGAGGAAGGTATTCACGCCGATAATGGGGTATTCGCCGGTGTGCTTCAGCATCTCGTAGTGCTTGCTTTCCTCCTGGATTTTGCCGCGCTGGTACATGGTTTCCATGGCCCCGAGCACGCCGCCGCGCTCCGTGATGCGGTCGAATTCGAGCAGCACCGCCTCTTCCACCAGTTCGGTCAGCTCCTCAATGATAAAGGAGCCTTGCAGCGGGTTTTCGTTTTTGGCCAGCCCCAGCTCGCGGTTGATGATGAGCTGAATGGCCATGGCCCGGCGCACCGATTCCTCGGTGGGCGTGGTAATGGCCTCGTCGTAGGCGTTGGTGTGCAGGCTGTTGCAGTTGTCGTAGATGGCATATAGTGCCTGCAACGTGGTGCGGATGTCGTTGAAGTCGATTTCCTGGGCGTGCAGGCTGCGGCCCGAGGTCTGGATGTGGTACTTCAGCATCTGGCTGCGGGCGTCGGCCCCGTACTTCAGCTTCATGGCCTTGGCCCAGATGCGGCGCGCCACCCGCCCAATCACGGCGTATTCGGGGTCGATGCCGTTGGAGAAGAAGAAGCTCAGGTTGGGCGCGAAGTCGTTCACGCTCATGCCCCGGCTCACGTAATATTCCACGAACGTGAAGCCGTTGCTCAGCGTGAGGGCCAGCTGGGTAATCGGGTTAGCCCCCGCCTCGGCAATGTGGTAGCCGGAAATGGACACGGAGTAGAAATTCCGCACCTTCTCGGTGATGAAATACTCCTGCACGTCGCCCATCAGGCGCAGGGCAAACTCGGTGCTGAAAATGCAGGTGTTCTGTGCCTGGTCTTCCTTCAGGATGTCGGCCTGCACGGTGCCGCGCACCTGCGTCAGTGTCTTGGCCTTGATGGCGGCGTACACGTCGGCGGGCAGCACCTGGTCGCCGGTCACGCCCAGCAGGCGCAGGCCCAGGCCGTCGTTGCCGGCCGGCAATTCGCCCTGGTAGCGGGGCCGGGCCTGGCCCAGCGCCGCGTAAATCGCGTCGACTTTAGCGTCCGTTTCTGCTTCCAGCCCGTTTTCCTGAATGTAGAACTCGCACTGCTGGTCGATGGCCGCATTCATGAAAAACGCGGCCAGCGTGGCCGCCGGGCCATTAATGGTCATCGAAACCGACGTGCTGGGGTTGGCCAGGTTGAAGCCCGAGTAGAGCTTCTTGGCATCATCGAGGCAGGCGATGCTCACGCCCGCGTTGCCAATTTTGCCGTAGATGTCGGGCCGGTGGTCGGGGTCCTCGCCATATAACGTCACCGAGTCGAAGGCCGTGCTCAGGCGCTTGGCGGGCAGGCCCATGCTCACGTAATGGAAGCGCCTGTTTGTCCGCTCCGGCCCGCCCTCGCCGGCAAACATGCGGGTCGGGTCCTCACCCTCGCGCTTGAAGGGGAAGACGCCGGCCGTGTAGGGGAATTCGCCGGGGAAGTTCTCCTGCATGGCCCAGCGCAGGCGGTCGCCCCAGCCCGTGTAGCGCGGCACCGAAACCTTCGGTATCATGTTGCCCGACAGCGACTTGGTGCGCGTCTGCACCCGAATTTCCTTGCCGCGCACGGAGTACACGTACTCCGGATTGCGGTAGTTCTGCAAGGTGCTTTCCCAGTTTTCCAGAATGGCTTGGCTGTCGGCGTCGAGGCGGCGGAGCTGGGTTTGCTTATTCTTTTCGAACTCGCCCACCATGCTTTCGTCGGCTTTTTTCTCGGCGCGGTAATGCTCTTCGAGCTTGGCAAAAGCCCCGGCTACTTCCGCAATGTTGGCCTGCTCGCGCACGCGCTGGTCGTAGGCGCGGTTGCTCTCGGCAATCTCCGAGAGGTAGCGGGTGCGGTGCGGCGGGATGATGTAAATCTTCTCCGAATCCTCGCCGCTGGTTTCCAGGTGCGAGGCGAAGATGGCTCCCGTCTTGGTTTCCAGCATCTTCAGCATCGCCCGGTACAGCCGGTTCATGCCGGGGTCGTTGAACTGCGAGGCAATAGTGCCGAACACCGGCATCTGGTCGGTGGGCGTGTCCCAGAGGTTGTGGTTGCGCTGGTACTGCTTGCGCACGTCGCGCAGCGCATCCAGCGCCCCGCGCTTGTCGAACTTATTCAGCGCAATCACATCGGCGAAGTCGAGCATATCGATTTTCTCCAACTGCGTGGCCGCGCCGTACTCGGGCGTCATCACATAAAGGCTGGCGTCGGAGTGCTCGATAATTTCGGTGTCGGACTGCCCGATGCCGGAGGTTTCGAGGATAATCAAATCGTAGTTGGCGGCGCGCACCACGTCCACGGCGTCCTGCACGTAGCGGCTCAAAGCCAGGTTGCTCTGGCGCGTGGCCAGGCTGCGCATGTACACCCGCGGCGAGTTGATGGCATTCATTCGAATGCGGTCGCCGAGCAGCGCGCCGCCCGTCTTGCGCTTGCTGGGGTCGACGGAGATAATGGCAATGGTCTTCTCGGGGAAGTCCATCAGAAACCGCCGCACCAGCTCATCCACCAGCGACGACTTGCCTGCGCCGCCCGTGCCCGTAATGCCGAGAATAGGAGCTGTTTTACTAGCTGTTAGCTCAGAGCTGTTAGCTGTTAGCTTATCGTCTGAACGGGAGCTATCAGCTATCAGCTTTGGGCTAAAAGCTTTTTTAAACTCCTCGGGGAAGTTCTCGGCGGCCGAAATCAGGCGGCCGATGCTGCGGGCATCCTTCTCCTTGACGTGACCAGCCTCGCCGTTCAAATTCTGGCCCGTTGGGAAATCCGCCTGCTCCAGCAGGTTGTTAATCATCCCTTGCAGGCCCATGGCCCGGCCATCATCGGGCGAATAGATGCGGGTGATGCCGTAGCCTTGTAAATCCGCGATTTCCGTGGGCAGAATTACGCCGCCGCCGCCGCCAAAAATTTTGATGTGGCCCGCGCCGCGCTCTTTCAGCAGGTCGAAGATGTACTTAAAATACTCATTGTGGCCGCCCTGGTAGCTGGTGATGGCAATGGCCTGGGCATCCTCCTGAATGGCGCAATCCACGATTTCCTGCGCCGAGCGGTTGTGCCCGAGGTGAATCACCTCCGCGCCGCTGCTCTGAATAATGCGGCGCATGATGTTAATAGCCGCATCGTGCCCGTCGAACAAAGCGGCGGCGGTGACGATGCGAACGTGGTTCTTCGGTTTATAGGGCGCGGTGGGAGCGGGGTGCATATTATTTGGGGGTAGCGCGGACTTTTAGTCCGCGACCATAAGGGTGAAAAGCGTGCGCGAAGGTACGAAAAACGCCCCGGCGGGGTGGCCGGGGCGCTTGAAATTAGCTTGAGCAGCGGTTGAGCCCTACTGGTTTTCCAAGGCCTTCATGCCGGCTTCGGCCACGGCGTGGTCGTCCTCCACGCTGCTGCCCGACACGCCAATGGCACCGATAACGTGGCCGTCCGCGTCCTTTATCGGCAAGCCACCGGGGAAGGTGATGAGGCCACCGTTGGAGTGCTCAATGCCGAAAAGCGAGCCGCCGGGCTGCGAAAGGCCGCCGATAGCGCCGGTGGGCATGTCGAAGTAGCGAGCCGTCTTGGCTTTTCGGATGGAGATGTCGAGCGAGCCCAGCCAGGCGTCGTCCATGCGGGCGAAAGCCGTGAGATTGGCCCCGGCATCGACGACGGCGATGTTCATTTTAACGCCCATTTCGAGGGCTTTTTGGTGGGCAGCGTGGATAGCGGCTTGGGCTTGTTGGAGGGTGATTCCCATGGTGGTTTTGGCAGTTGGTAAAGGGTGAGTTTTCGTCTCAGCAACGCCCAGAGCGACCCGTTGGTTATCCCGGGCTCCTTAATTTAAGGCAATACCCGGCTGCTTTGCCACAATAAGCAGCAACCTGCCAGCCGGTGGTGAGGCAGCCGATTTTAGCCAACTGGCTCAAAACAGGAAAGTTGATACGCCGGAGTTCTGCAAAAAAAGGTCCCAGCTAAAAAGTTAGGCCGTATATAAAGAAACAGTCGATGCCGGGCCACTTTTCAGCCCGCGCCAAATCAGCCAAAGACCAGTGGTGGGCTCAAGACCCAGCGCCAGACCAAAGCCGCTACCACGGCCAGGCCCACCAGCCCCCAGGCCACGTACGTGGCCTGGGGCCGCTTCACCGTGTCGGAAAACACTTCATTCAGGCAACCCAGCGCCATGGGCGTTACCAGCAGGCCCATCATTAGCAGGTGCAGGGTTTCATAAGCGCTGAGGTAAGGCAGTTTGGTGAGGGCAATGAACCCGCCACCCAGCACCCACGGCACCACCAGCGTGCTAAGCACCATCAGCTGCCGGTTCTGGTGGCGCATCACCGTGCGCGAGTCGTGGGCTTGCAGGAAAGCAATGGCGCCAAAGTAACCGAAGGCGAGCTGTATCAAACCGGCCAGCAGCGCCAGCACCACGTTGGCGGCGTTGCCGAGCCGCAGCAGCCAATCGGACACGTACCAGAAGCCCGAGTGCGTAAACGTATCGGCCAGCAAGGCCCCAAATACCAGGTTGCAGCAGTGCAAGGCCACCCACAGCAACAGCAGTTTTAGCTGGCCGCGCCGGGCCCGCTCGCGTTTCCAATACCACCGGAAGGCCCCGGCGCCCACCAGCAGGCAGACAAGCGGGCCAATGCCGTGCACGGAAATAATGGCCGTTGGCCACCACTCGCCGTCGGCCATGGTGTACACAATGCGGCTGGGGTCCAGGAGGCCACGCAGGCCGTAGAATTGGGATAGTTGCAGCTTGGCCAGCTGGTGCAGGCCCCACACCACCTCGTAGGCCAGCACATACAAGGCAGTGCCGTTGAGGGCCGCAATCAGAAACTTGCTCTTGCCTTTTTCTAAAGCGGCATCAGCAGGCGTAAAGGTTTCCGGGGGCATGGGCAGATTTGGGCTAATCGGGCAAAAGCCAGGATTCAGCAAAACTAAGCAGTTGGGCCCGATTGCGCTCCTGGCTTGTTACACAGTCGTCCCTGGGCTGCCGGCTGGCTTTTGCGCCCCGCCGTGCGTACCTTCGCGGACTGAAAAACCGCCTCCTGTGAAGAATATCCGCAATTTTTGCATCATTGCCCACATCGACCATGGTAAAAGTACCCTGGCCGACCGCCTGCTGGAGTTCACCAGCACCGTGGCCAAGCGCGACATGCAGGCCCAGTTGCTCGACAACATGGACCTGGAACGCGAGCGCGGCATCACCATCAAGAGCCACGCCATTCAGATGCAGTACCCCTACAAAGGGGAAATCTACACGCTGAACCTGATTGACACGCCCGGCCACGTCGACTTTAGCTACGAAGTGAGCCGTAGCATCGCGGCCTGCGAAGGTGCCCTGCTCATCGTCGATGCCTCCCAGGGCATCGAAGCCCAGACAATTTCCAACCTCTACCTCGCCATCGGGGCCGATTTGGAAATTATTCCGGTGCTCAATAAAATCGACCTGCCGCACGCCATGCCGGAGGAGGTAACCGACGAAATCGTGGACCTTATCGGCTGCGAGCCCGGCGACATCCTCCACGCCTCGGGCAAAACCGGCATCGGCATCGAAGCCATCCTCAACGCCATCTGCGACCGGATTCCCGCCCCCAAGGGCGACCTCGAAGCGCCGTTGCAGGCCTTGATTTTCGACTCGGTCTTCAACTCCTACCGCGGCATCGAAGTCCTGTTCCGCATCAAGAACGGGGTGATGCGCAAGGGCGACAAAGTGAAATTCATGGCCACAGGCAAGGAGTACGGGGCCGATGAAATCGGTATCCTGGGCCTGAACCAGGAGCCGCGCACCGAAATGAGCGCCGGCAACGTGGGCTACCTCATCTCGGGCATCAAGGAAGCCCGGGAGGTGAAAGTGGGCGACACCATTACCCACGTCAATCGGCCGACGGCCGAAGCCATTCAGGGCTTCGCCGATGTGAAACCCATGGTGTTTGCCGGCATTTACCCCGTCGACACCACCGAATACGAAGAGCTGCGCTCCAGCATGGAAAAGCTCCAGCTCAACGATGCGTCGCTGGTGTGGGAGCCCGAAACGTCGGTGGCCCTAGGCTTTGGCTTCCGCTGCGGCTTCCTGGGCATGCTGCACATGGAAATCGTGCAGGAGCGCCTGGAGCGCGAGTTCAACATGACGGTCATCACCACGGTGCCCAGCGTGCAGTTCCACGCCATCGGCACCAAGGACCAGCTGCTGACCATCAACGCACCGTCGGAAATGCCGGAGCCGAACCTGATTAAAACCATTGAGGAGCCTTACATCAAGGCCCAGATTATCACGGCTTCGGACTACGTGGGGCCCATTATCACGCTGTGCATGGACAAGCGCGGCATCATCAAAGGCCAGTCCTACCTCACCTCCGAGCGGGTGGAGATGACCTTTGAGCTGCCGCTGTCGGAAATCGTGTTCGACTTTTTCGACAAGCTCAAGACCATCAGCCGGGGCTACGCCTCGCTTGACTACGAGCTCATTGGCTTCCGCGAAGCCGACATGGTGAAGCTCGACGTGATGCTGAACGGCGAGAAAGTCGACGCCCTGTCGGCCATCGTGCACCGGTCCAAGAGCTACGACTGGGGCCGCCGCCTTTGCGAAAAGCTCCGCGAGCTGCTGCCCCGCCAGATGTTCGACATTGCCATTCAGGCCTCTATTGGCCAGAAAATCATTGCCCGCGAAACCGTGAAGGCCCTGCGCAAAAACGTAATCGCGAAGTGCTACGGCGGCGACATCAGCCGGAAGCGCAAGCTGCTCGAAAAGCAGAAAGAAGGCAAGAAGCGGATGCGCTCCGTGGGCTCCGTCGAAATTCCGCAGGAAGCCTTTCTGGCAGTTCTGAAAATCGACTAAGAATAACAAGGCCGACTCCAGTAAGGAAGTCGGCCTTTTTTGAACCCGGAAAAAATATCGCCTGATGCTAGTTGCTAAGAACTATACAGCTGGCGTTAAAGAGTCGCTGGCAACTGCAGCATCAGGTCCTTCGCTGGGTCCCATATATTCAGTGTTAGCTGAGAAGCCCCATGCCGAGAGGGTGAAAAGCCCAAACATTATTACAAGTAAACGATTGCCAAAACCGTATTTTCCATAAGACTTGGCTAGTCCCACGTAGAGGGTAACCATGACGTAAATATTGGCAAGTGGAATAAATAATAGAATGAGTTGCCAAAATGGTTTGCCCACAATTTCAAACATTACAATAACATTGTAGACTGGGACAATGGCTGCCCATCCTGGCTTGCCAGCTTTTGCGAAGAGCTTCCACATGCCCGCAAAGACTAGAATAAAAATGGCAAGATAAACTAGGCCGCCAAGACTAGTGAAAATTCCGGAGGATTGGTCTTCCATATTCTTAAAAAATTGGGTTCAACACAAAAGGTAGATTTGAGGCTGACAAGATAGAGGCTTGTCGAGAGTTTTCAAGCTTAACTAACAATATCCCACTTATGACTTCTGCTCTGTTCATTCCCACCTCCAACCTCATTGACGGCAAGCAAACCGCTGAAGACATCAAAGCCGAAATCGCCAGCGAAGTCGCCGCCCTGAAAGCCGCTGGTAAAAAGGTGCCGCACCTCGCCGCCATTCTGGTGGGCCACGACGGCGGCTCCGAGACCTACGTGCGCAACAAGGTGCTGGCCTGCGAGCGAGTGGGCTACGCGTCCACGCTGCTGCGTTACGAGGATGACATTACCGAAGCCGACTTGCTGGCCAAAGTAGCCGAGCTGAACCACGACCCCGAGATTGACGGCTTCATTGTGCAGCTGCCGCTACCGGCCCACATCAACCCCGAAAAAGTTATCGAGGCCATCCGGCCCGAGAAGGATGTCGATGGTTTTCACCCCATGAACATCGGCCGCATGGTGGCTGGATTGCCGGCCTTGTTGCCGGCCACCCCCTCCGGCATCGTGGAATTGCTGGCGCGGCAAGGCATCAAAACCAGTGGCAAGCACGCCGTGGTAATCGGGCGTTCAAATATCGTAGGTACGCCGGTTAGCATCTTGTTGGCCAAAAATTTAGATACCGCCAACTGCACGGTTACTTTATGCCACTCGCGCACCGAAAATCTGGCCGAAATCTGCCGGACGGCCGATATTGTGGTGGCCGCCATTGGGCGCCCCGAGTTCGTGACGGCCGACATGGTCCGGCCTGGCGCGGTGGTTATTGACGTGGGCACCACCCGCGTGCTCGACACCACCAAGAAGAGTGGCTACACCCTAAAAGGGGACGTGAATTTTGCCGAAGTCGCCCCGCTCGCATCGGCCATTACGCCGGTGCCAGGGGGCGTTGGGCCGATGACCATCGCCATGTTGCTCCTCAACACGTTGCGGGCGGCCAAAGGAGATATTTATCCCAAGCAGGCCAACTGATTTTAGGAATATTTGGTTAACCTGGCACCATGCCGTACTTTTAAAGTCGGGCGATGGAACGGTGCGTTCTATTGGTAGTGTTTAGGTTGCTTCGCTTCCTGACGCCTTTTTTGTTATGATACCAGTGAGTTTACTTTCTTCTGAAAATATTGCACCTTACAATGAATCGGTAGCAGCCGAGCGCGGCGCAGTGCTGCCCGTGATGGAGCAATTCTATACCATTCAGGGCGAGGGCTATAATACCGGTCGGGCGGCTTACTTTATTCGGTTGGGCGGCTGCGACGTGGGCTGTGTGTGGTGCGACGTAAAAGAGTCGTGGGATGCCGACGCGCACCCGCGCCAAACCATTGCGCAGCTGGTGGCCGCCGTGCTCGAATACCCCGGCCGCGATGTGGTCATCACCGGCGGCGAGCCGCTGATGCACGACCTTGGCCCGCTCACGGCGGCGCTGCAAGCCGCCGGCTGCCGCACCTGGCTCGAAACCTCGGGCGCGCACCCGCTCACGGGCACCTGGGATTGGGTGTGCTTGTCGCCCAAAAAATTCAAGGCCCCGCTGCCCGAGGTACTGGCCGCGGCCCACGAGTTGAAGGTCGTCGTATTTAATGGCCACGATTTTGCTTGGGCCGAGGAGCACGCGGCCCTGGTGCTGCCCACTACGCGGTTATACTTGCAGCCCGAGTGGAGCCGGGCCGCGCGCATGACGTCGGAGCTGGTGGAATACGTGAAGCAGCACCCGCGCTGGCAGGTGTCGCTTCAAACCCATAAATACCTTGCTATTCCGTAGCTTACTCTATGCGTTGCATTTCAGTGTTGGGGGCCCTGCGCCTCGGAATAGTGGGGCTGCTCTGGCTGGCCAACGTGGACCCGGCCCGGGGCCAGCTTCCCGTACGGGTGCAGCCCCCCACCAACACCAAAGCGCGCAGCCTGCTCGAAAAAGCGCAGCAGCAAACCAAGGACCGCGACTTTATCAAGGCCATTGAGACGCTCAACCAGCTCAATGAGAAATTCCCTTCGTTCGGCGAGCCGTACTTACTGAAAGGCTCCCTGCTGAAGGCCATTGGCGACAACCGCGGCACCCTGGCAGCATACCGTAGCGGCCTGGCCAAGGTGCCCGCCGATGCTACGCATGCTTCTGAATACCAGCTACTGGGCGACTTAGCCCTGAGCTACGGCGACTATCAAACGGCCCTCGATGCGTACAAGCAGCTACTGAAAGTGGCCCCAAAAGCGCAGAAAAATCTGGCTAAATCGGAGCGGCAGCTCAAAACATGTGAGTTTGCCCTGGAAGCGATGAAGCACCCCGTGGGCGAGGCCCCCGTGCCGCTGCCTTCGCCGCTCAATACCTTTAAGTTTCAGTATTTTCCGGCGCTCACGGCCGACAACCGCTTCCTGTTGTTCACGGGCCGGCCGGCGGCTAGTAGCGGCGAAGACCTCTACATTAGCCGGCAGAATAAGGATGGTTCGCTGGGCGAACCCATGCCCATTTCACCGGCTATTAATTCCAGCTACAATGAGGGGGCGGGCTCTATTTCGGGCGATGGCAAAACGTTGGTTTTCGCCTCCTGCGACCGGCCTAAGGCCATTGGCAACTGCGACTTATATATTTCGCGCCGCACCGGCAACAACTGGAGCCCACCCGTAAACCTGGGTACCAGTGTCAACTCGACGGAATGGGACTCCCAGCCGTCGCTTTCCGCCGATGGCCGCACCTTGTATTTTACCTCCACCCGGCGCGGCGGGCAAGGCCAGGAGGATATTTACGTGACCACCTTGCAGCCCGACGGCAACTGGAGTGGGGCCAAAAACCTGGGCACCCCCGTAAATACCGCGGGCAAGGATATGGCCCCTTTTATTCACGCCAGTGGCACCACGCTCTACTACGTTACCGACGGGCTGGTGGGCATGGGAGGGCTTGATGTCTTTCGGTGCGAGCAAACCCTGGCCGGAACCTGGAGCGAGCCCCGCAACCTGGGCTACCCCTTGAATACGTTTGAGAACGAAGCGTCACTGTTCATTACTTCCGACAACCAAAAGGGCTTCTGCTCGCGTAGCCGCGCCACCGAAGAGCCGCCGGGGGGCTACCGCCTGGCCCGCGAGCGGCCCGTAGAGCTGTTCAGCTTTGCCGTGACCCAGCCCGTGAAGGCCCGCGAAACCAGTACCTACACGCAGGGCCGGGTGTTTGATGCGAACACCAAAAAGCCATTGAAGGCCGAGGTGAAGCTCTACGACCTGGACACCGATGTGCTGACGCAGTTCGTCACGTCCGACCCCGAATACGGCGATTACACGGTGGTGCTCAACGAAGGCCACCACTACGCCATGTACGCCGCCGCGGACAAGTACCTGCTCAAAAGCCTTAGCTTCGATTATTCCAGCCAGCATTCGTTCAACCCCACCGCCCTAGATATTTACCTGGAGCCCGTGCGCTCGGGCCGCAGCGTGGTGCTGAACAACCTGTTTTTTGATACCAATAAGTACGACCTCAAGCCCCAGTCGCGCACGGAGCTGAACCGGCTTATTGAATTCCTGCGGCAGTACCGCGACGTGCAGATTGAGGTATCGGGCTACACCGACAACGTGGGGACGCCGGAGGCCAACGCCCAGCTTTCGCAGCGCCGCGCCCAGTCGGTGGTCGAGTACTTGTCGGGGCACGGCATCTCAATCACCCGGCTGCGTTCCAAAGGCTATGGCGAAGGCCATCCGCTGGCGGCCAACGATACGGAGGCCCACCGTCAGTTGAACCGCCGTATTGAGCTGCACATTTTGTAGGTCGGCGCGCTCCTTGGCATGGGTTGCAGCAGGCTATTCCCTAAATACGATGAAGCCGGCGAGCCGGCACGCATTTGCCACTTAAGCGCATAGCTGTCATTTTACTTAAAGTGTTGCTTTAGATAAGTGAAAATATAATAGCATTTGTATTCAAAAAAATATGGCTCGCCCGTTGGCGGGCTTTTTTTTGGCCTCACCGCTTAGTTTTTTTTATTCTACTATATTATTTAAAATCAGTTAGTTATTAGTATTGGTAGGAATCTGTTGATTAAAAAAGTACCATAAAACTCGTTTTTTGTTCAATAAAATATTGTGCTTACGTTTGGTCTGGTCAAACACGCTGGTGTTGGCTTTCAAACGCACTTATTCACCATCATCCCCACAACCCATGAAAAACTTGTTCTTGGCTACTTGTATCGCCGCGGGTGTTAGCATTGCCCCGGTGGCCGTGGCTGGTCCCGGCGACGGTGCTTACTCGGCGGCCATGCTGGCGCGGGCCACCACGCTCACCCGGGCGCTGGCGCATCATGTGCACTTCAACGAGGCCCAGTTTATTGCCGTGAAGCAGTTGCATCTGGACATGCTCACCGAGCGCCGCAACCTGGAGATTTTACTCAACGGGGCCAGCGCCGACGAGCGCGACACCCGCCTTGCCGCTGCCCAACAACACTACGAAACCGAACTGGGCAACCTACTCAAGCCCACCCAGCTGGTGGCCTACCAGGCGCTCCGCACCAACTTTACCGCGCACCGCCTGAAATAGGGGAGGACACCCTCCCTGGCTGGACACGAAAAAGCCCGCTCCATGGAGCGGGCTTTTTGTTTTTGCTCAATTTAGTTGTCAAATGCTCGTTGTCAGTTGTCAGTCTATGTAACTGCATCAATTGTCTGACAACTGACAACGCGCAACCGACAACTAAAATCTAACGGGCGCTCATTTCCGTGTAGTCACGCTCCAGCTCGCCGGTGTAAATTTGACGCGGCCGACCGATGGGCTCTTTGTTCTCGCGCATCTCTTTCCACTGGGCAATCCAACCGGGGAGGCGGCCCAGGGCGAACATCACCGTGAACATCTCGGTGGGAATGCCCAGCGCTTTGTAGATGATGCCCGAGTAGAAATCTACGTTCGGGTACAGCTTACGCTCGATGAAGTACTGGTCGGTGAGGGCGGCCTGCTCAAGCTCCTGCGCAATTTTCAGCAGTGGGCTGTCCTGCATGCCGAGGGCTTGCAGCACCTCGTCGGCAGCTACCTTGATGATTTTGGCGCGCGGGTCAAAGTTCTTATATACGCGGTGGCCGAAGCCCATGAGGCGGAACGAGTCATCCTTGTTCTTAGCTTTGTCAATCCACTTGCTGGTGTCGCCGCCGTCTTTTTCGATGGACTCCAGCATCTCGATAACTTCCTGGTTGGCCCCGCCGTGCAGGGGGCCCCACAGGGCGTTGATGCCGGCCGAAACCGAGCCGTAGAGGCTGGCGTTGGCCGAGCCCACGAGACGTACCGTGCTGGTGGAGCAATTTTGCTCGTGGTCGGCGTGCAGGATGAGGAGCTTGTTCAAAGCGCTGACCACTACGGGGTTGATTTCGTACTTCTCGGTGGGGAAGCTGAACATCATGTAGAGGAAGTTGGCGCAGTAGTCCATGTCGTTGCGCGGGTAGTTCAACGGATGGCCCATGTTGTTCTTGTAGGTCCAGGCCGCAATGGTCGGCATCTTTGCCAGCAGGCGAATAATGTTGAGCTCCATCTCCTCGGGGCTAAGGTCGGGCGACACGCTCTGCGGGTAGAAGCCGGTGAGGGCGCAGATGAGCGACGAGAGGATGGCCATGGGGTGCGTAGCCGACGGAAAGCCGTCAAATATTTTCCGCATGTCCTCGTGCACCAGCGTGTGCTTGGTGATTTGGCCGCTGAAGTTTTCAAGCTCGGCCTCGGTGGGCAGGGCACCGTAAATCAGCAGGTAGGCTACTTCCAGGAAGCTCGATTTTTCGGCCAGCTGCTCAATGGGATAGCCCCGGTAGCGGAGAATGCCTTCTTCGCCGTCGAGAAAGGTGATGGCGCTTTTGGTGGCACCGGTGTTTTTATAGCCCGAATCGAGGGTGACGTAGCCAGTCTGGTCGCGCAGTTTGCCGATATCAAACGCTTTTTCGTGTTCGGTGCCTTCGATAACGGGCAAGGTGATGGATTTGCCGTCGAGGATGAGTTCAGCAGTTTCTGCCATGGGCGGGAGGGATGTTAAGGGAATAGAGTGCGAAACTAAGGCATACGGCCTAAGCCGGGAAATTTTTACGCTATTCCGGCAGCTTCGTTGCAAACGTATTCACCCTGAAGTTTTCAAAATAAGCCCCATGACTGGCCCAAAAGCGCATTGGTGCCGGTTGCGACAATTGCCGGAGAAAATCTCGGTTGCAGCCAGCGAAGGTTGGTTATTTGCCGATGCAAAATTGGGTGAAAATGCTCGTGAGCAAATCTTCTGAGGAAATTTCGCCGGTGATTTCGCCCAGGGCCGCCAGGGCGTGGCGTAGGTCGGCGGCCAGCAGCTCGGTGCCGCGGTGGGCATCGAGGCCGGTTTGGACGGCGGCGAGGTGGGCGGCGGCGGTTTCCAGGGCGCGGGCGTGGCGCACATTGGTGACAATGGTGGCGGCGGCGTTGGTTTCGAGCCCCGCCCCGCGTACTTGGCCCACTAAAGCCGTTTGGAGAACCTCCAGGCCTTGGTTCTGGCCGGCCGCGAGGAGCACGAGCGGAATCTCAGCCGATTGTAACGGTTGAAGGGCCTGAAACTCGGCGGCAAAGGCGGCTATTGTTTTTGAGGTGGCAAGGTCGGTTTTATTGCCGGCCGCCAACACCGGCAAATCCAGGCCCGTGGTCAGTTCGGCTATTTCGGCGCGCACTTCGGCGGGGGTCAGCTCGGCTAAGTCGAACAAATAGAGCAGCAGCGACGCTTGGCGCACGCGCGCACGGGTGCGGGCCACACCAATTGCCTCCACTTCGTCGGCGGTATTGTCGCGCAGGCCGGCCGTATCCACGAAGCGGAAGCGCAGGCCGTCGATGCTTACCTCGTCCTCAATGAAGTCGCGGGTGGTGCCGGGGATGGCCGATACGATGGCGCGCTCCTCGCGCAGTAAGGCGTTGAGCAAGGTGGATTTGCCGGCGTTGGGCCGGCCGGCAATGACGGTGGTGATGCCGTTTTTAATGACGTTGCCCAACTCGAAGGAGCGGAGCAGGCCAAGCACCACCCCGCGCACTTCGGCCAGCAACAGCGCCAAACCGGTGCGGTCGGCAAACTCCACGTCTTCTTCGCCGAAATCCAGCTCCAACTCCAGCAGTGCGGCAAACTTGATGAGGCGGGCGCGCAGCTCGCGCAGCTCCTGCGAAAAGCCGCCGCGGAGCTGGTTCAACGCTACTTTATGGCTCAGCGCGGAATCGGCGGCGATAAGGTCGGCCACGGCTTCGGCCTGGGCCAGGTCCATCGCGCCGTTCAGGAAGGCGCGCTTGGTGAACTCGCCGGCTTCGGCCAAGCGGGCCCCGTGGCGCAGGAGCAGGGCCAGCACTTGCCGCACCACGTAGTCGGAGCCGTGGCAGCTGATTTCGACCACGTCTTCGCGGGTGAAGGAGCGCGGGGCGCGGAAGAGGCTCACCACTACTTCGTCGAGGATTTCGCCGCCGGTGGGGTCGCGCAGGGTGCCGTAGTGCAAGGTGTTGCCGGCGGCGTCGGCAAAGCGCTGTTTGGAGAACACGGACGCGGTGATGGCCACGGCGGCCGGCCCGGAAAGGCGAATGACCGCCAGCGCCCCCGCACCCGGCGGCGTGGAAAGGGCAACGATGGTGTCGGAGAAAAGGGTCTGAACCACGGATTTTTCGGCTTACCCGGCTTACCGGATTTTGTGGATGCTTGCCCCTCGGCGGCGCTTACTCGGTTACAAACAGGTTGCGGCTTACTTCGGCTGAAACAAGAGCGGTTCGTTCACGGTTGACGCGGATTTCGAAGGAGTTATCAAACGCCACCTTATCCAGTACTTCAACCAATGCCCCGAGCTGCAGGCCTACTTTATCCAGGTATTGCAGGAAGGGCGCAGAGGTATTCTTGACGGCGGAAAGGATGCCGCGCTCGCCCGCATCGAGGTCGGCCAGGAGGCGGTGGGCGGGGCGGCGAATGGCCCCGTCTTCGGTGGGAATGGGGTCGCCGTGCGGGTCGAGGGCGGGGTGGCCCAGGAAGGCATCGAGCCGGCGCATGAGCAGCGGCGACTGCACGTGCTCCAACTCCTCGGCCACCTCGTGCACCTCATCCCAGTTGAAGCCGAGCTGCTGCACCAGGAAAACCTCCCACAGCCGATGCTTGCGAATGGTGAGCAGGGCCAGGCGCTGGCCTTCGGCGGTGAGCTGCACGCCGCGGTACTTTTCGTAATCAAGCAAGCCTTTCTCGGCCAGGCGGCGTAGCATGTCCGTGACGGAGGCGGCGCGGGTATCCAAGGCAGCCGCAATGCGGTTGGTGCTCACCCCGGCGGTGTCCGGCTCGGCTTCGGCCAGTTTGTAGATGGCTTTCAGGTAATTTTCCCCGGTGTGGCTGGGCATTTTTTGAGCTGTTAGCTAATAGCTATTGGCCGTTAGCTTTTTAAAATGTCTGAACCAAGCTAATTGCTAACGGCTATTAGCTAATAGCTTAAGGAGGCTTAGAATTTCAGTAGCGCCGAGGCCCAGGTGAAGCCTGAGCCGAAGGCGGCGAGGCACACGAGGTCGCCGCGCTTGATTTTACCTTCCTGTACGGCTTCGCTGAAGGCCAGGGGCACGGAGGCGGCGGTGGTGTTGCCGTAGCGCTGGATGTTGCTGAACACCTTGTCGTCGGCCAGGCCCATTTTCTGCTGCACGTACTGGGTGATGCGCAGGTTGGCTTGGTGCGGGATGAGCATGTCGATGTCGGCGGGCTGGTAGCCATTCTGGTCCAGGGCCTCCTTGATGACCTGCGGGAAGCGCACCACCGCGTGCTTGAACACGTTCTGGCCGTTCATGTAGGGGTAGAGCTCGGCCTGGTTGGCTATGATGTACTCCACCCGGTTTTCGCGGTTCGAGCTGGGTTCCTTCACGATGAGTTCCTCGGCGTGCTCGCCCTGGGCGTGCAGATGGGTGCTGAGCAGGGCCTGGTTGTCGGAAGTGCTGGGGCGGAGCACCATGGCCCCCGCGCCATCGCCGAAAATGACGGAAACGCCGCGGCCTTCGGGCGTTTTGTCGAGGCCGGAGGAATGGATTTCGGAGCCCACGACCAGCACAGTGTCGTACATGCCGGTGCGCACGAATTGGTCGGCCACGGAGAGGGCGTAGATGAAGCCGGAGCACTGGTTGCGCACGTCGAGGGCGGGGCAGTTGTTGGTCATGCCCAGCTCGCGCTGCATAAGCACGCCGGAACCGGGAAAAAAGTAGTCGGGCGAGAGCGTGGCGAAGACAATCAGCTGCACGTCGTTGGCGGCTACGCCGGCCATTTCCAGGGCTTTGCGGGCGGCGTTGGCCCCCATGTTGGCGGTGGTGTCGGTACCTTCTTCGAACCAGCGGCGCTCCTGAATGCCGGTGCGCTCCTGAATCCAGGCATCGGAGGTATTCATCATCGGCTCCAACTCGGCATTTTTGACGACCCGGCTGGGCACGTAGTGGCCGACACCGGCAATGAAAGAATGACGTAGAGTGGCCATGAATGGGGGCTGAAATGGGTGGGGCTGGGAGAGCGAGAAGGCGAAATGCGCCGGTTAGAATTCCGAAATCCTGCTACGTGATTTGGGCAAAATGGGGCGCAAAGGTGGCAGGTTAATCGAGAGAATCTAACAAATGCCACAATTTTTTACCTTCTGACGCCCACAGGGCTTCCGCCGGAACGCCCGCCGGGTAGAAAGTGCGCCGCTGCAATTGGGCGACCAAGGAGGGGGCATCGGCGGGCGCGGCGAAGTCGAAGGCCAGTCCCGCGTCGTAGCGATGCAGCAGCTCCGCCCACAGCGGATTGGGCGAGGCGATGACCGGCAGGCCGTGCGCCAGGTACTCAAACAGCTTGGTGGGCCTGCAGCGTTCCGTGCTGGCATGGGGCCGGTAGGGCAATAGGCCGAGGTGGCTGCGGGTTATCTCGGCCACGATTTGGGCGTGGGGTACCAGTTCCCGGCCACCTACCAGCGTGAGCCAGTCGGGGTGTCGCGCAACCTTTATCTGGAGCTGCTGAAGCAATTCCGGCTGCTGGCAGAAGCCCATGATGGTGAGCCGGACCCCGCCGGGCCAGGCGTGGTGCAGGGTTTCGGCGAGGGCAATGGCTACCCACACGCCGATGAGCACGGAAATGGTGCCGGAGTAGAGCAGCCGGATTGGCTGGCCAGGCGGTGGCATTTGGCGCGGAGCAGTGCGGACGGTTTCGGCGTGAGCGGGTTGGTATTTATTCTCCAGCACGACGACGCGGCCAACTGCTTCAAGTAGGAACGGCAGCTCATCGGCGTAGCTGATTTCAGCCAGGATGATACCCGCCGACCGCCGGGCGGCCCGGGCTTCCATCCAGCGCAGGCCGGCGGCCAGCGCGCGGCGCGTAAGGCCCTGGTAGACTTGCTGGGTGCACACGTTGAGGGCGTAGTTTTCGCGGATGTCGTAGAGGAACCAGCGTTTTCGTCCTAATGCCTGCCAGAGCAGGGTAAGCGGCAGCAGTTCAGGGGCGTGTACGATGACGAGGGCGGGCCGGAGCTGCCGGAGCAACTGCCAGTAGCGCCCCTGCGCCGCTAGCCGGCCCCAACTCAGGCGCGCGCCCTGAAAGATGGCGTGTTGGTGAATCTGGGGCTGGGGTGGTGCCGCAACGGTGCCCGAATTAGCGGAAGCCTGCCCGGCTACGTGCACGCGCACCAGGGGGCGTTCGGCCAGGGTTTCGGCGAATTTGCCCCGCATGCGGGGGTCGTCCACCGGCTTTAGCACCGACGCCAGGAGCACCACTACGGGAGAAGAAGCTGAGCCAAACACGGCCCAAAGATGCCGGATTTTGCTTGTTCCGGTAGGGCTTCCGCACCGAAAGCAAGTACGGGTTTTTGCCCGGTGCTTTAGCGCCGGGACCGCGAGCTGGGTTTTGGTGGGGCTTTAGCCCGCATTGTTTTTACGTCGCGCAAGGGCTAAAGCCCCTGAAAATAATCCAAGCTGCCCCATCCCGGCGCTAAAGCGCCGGGCAAAATTCACTATTTATTTTGGTGCGAAAACCTTTTCGTTGCGGCGCGAAGCCGGGCGGGTCAGGCTTTTTTTCAAGGTGCGGCGTAGGCTTTCACCGTTTGGCGCGCGGTGCCCAGGCCGTCGATGCCCAGCTCTACCACGTCGCCGGGCTTCAGGTACACGGGCGGCTTCAGGCCCAGGCCCACGCCGGCGGGCGTGCCGGTCGAGACGATGTCGCCGGGCAGCAGCGTCATGAACTGGCTGAGGTAGGAAATTAGGAAGGGAACCTTGAAAATGAGGTTGGCCGTGGTGCCGTCCTGCATCATCCGGCCGTTCACCGAGAGCCAGAGGCGCAGGTTGTCCACGTCGCCGATTTCGTCGGGCGTGGCCAGAAAAGGACCCACGGGGGCGAAGGTGTCACAGCCCTTGCCCTTGTCCCAGGTGCCGCTGCGCTCCAGCTGGAACGCGCGCTCCGACACGTCGTTGTGCAGGGCGTAGCCGGCAATGTACTCGTGCGCGTCGGCCGCTTCCACGTAGGAAGCGCGTTTGCCAATCACCACGGCCAATTCCACTTCCCAGTCGGTTTTCACTGAATTTCTGGGAATAATCAGGTCGTCGTTCGGCCCCACGTAGGCCGAGGTCGATTTCAGGAACAGCACCGGCTCGGGGGGCGGCGTGGCCTCGATTTCGCGGGCGTGGTCGGCGTAGTTCAGGCCGATGCACACGATTTTGGAAGGCCGCGCCACGGGCGGTCCGAGGCGTTCGGTGGCGGCAATGGGGGTGAGCCGGCCGGCGTTTTCTTGCAGAAAGCGGGCCAGGCGGGCGAGGCCATCGGTGCCGAAAAAGGCTTCATCGTAGTCCTCGCCGAAAGCGGACACGTCGTAACGTTGGTCGTGGAGGAGGATGCCGGGTTTTTCCTGGCCGGGCTGGCCGAAGCGGATAAGTTTCATGGAATGGGGGAGGGTTTGGGGCTTGAAAGAACGGCATGCCGCTGGATAAAACCGCCCGCTCTGGCCGGATATATAGGCCGGGCGCGTGGTGGGGGCGGGGCGCGGGTGGTAGTTTTGCGGCTCCTCCGCCCGCCCGATATTTCCCGGCGGTGGCTACTATTGACCATTTTTTCGCACGCCATGTCCGACCTGCAAACCCAAATTGAAGCCGCCTGGGCCGACCGCGCCCTGCTGCAAACCCCCGAAACCAAAGCCGCCATCGAGCACGTCATCGAGGAGCTGGACAAGGGCCGTCTGCGCGTGGCCACCCCGCCGGCCGAAGACGGCGGCGAGTGGACCATCAACGAATGGGTGAAAAAGGCCGTGATTCTCTACTTCCCCATCCGCCAGATGAGCACGCAGGAAGTGGGCCCCTTCGAGTTCCACGACAAAATGGCCCTCAAAACCGACTACGCCGGCCAGCAGGTGCGCGTGGTGCCGCCCGCCGTGGCCCGCTACGGCGCGTTTCTGGCCCCCGGCGTCATCCTCATGCCCAGCTACACCAACATCGGGGCCTACGTGGGCGAGGGCACGATGGTGGACACCTGGGCCACCGTGGGCAGCTGCGCCCAGGTGGGCAAGGGCGTGCACCTGAGCGGCGGCGTGGGCCTCGGCGGCGTGCTGGAGCCCGTGCAGGCGGCCCCCGTCATCATCGAGGACGGCGCGTTCATCGGCTCGCGCTGCATTCTGGTCGAAGGCTGCCGCATTGGCAAAGAAGCCGTAATTGGCGCGGGCGTCACCATCACCGGCAGCACCAAAATTATCGACGTCACCGGTCCCGAGCCCAAGGAGTACCGCGGCTACGTGCCGCCGCGCTCGGTGGTGATTCCCGGCTCCATTCCCAAGCAGTTCCCGGCCGGGGAGTACCAGGTGCCGTGCGCGCTTATCATCGGCCAGCGCAAGCCCAGCACGGACTTGAAAACGAGTTTGAATGACGCGTTGCGGGACTTTGGGGTTTCCGTCTAAGACCACAGATTTAACGGATTTTAGCGGATTTAACGGATTATTTGTGGTTCTGGCCTAGGGTGCGGTGTTCTGCTCGTTTTTATCGCCTTTCTTTGGGTGATGGTCGATTTGGCAGCATATAATGACTTGACGCACGCAATCATTGGTTGCGCCATGACGGTGCATCGCAAGCTGGGGCGGGGCTTTCCGGAAGTGGTTTATCAGCGGGCATTGGCCATCGAGCTGTATAAAAACGACATCACGGCCGAGCGTGAAGTAGAACTGCCTATCTTCTATGAAAACGAAAAAGTCGGCTCTAGAAGAGTCGACTTTTTCGTTGAAAGGCGTGTGTTAGTCGAATTGAAAGCAGTTGATTGTCTGCTGAAAGGGCATCATGTGCAAATCATCAACTACCTGGAAGCTTTCAGCCTGCCAATTGGTCTGCTCGTCAACTTCGGTTCGACAAGTTTGGAATTCAAACGCTTCATCAAAAGCCAAGACCTCTAAACAGCAGCAGCTACGACCAAGCTGGAACCATAAATAATCCGTTGAATTCGCTAAAATCCGTTAAATCTGCGGTCTCAGCTTTTCGCCGAACAGCGCCTTCACCTTGTCCACCTTGGGGCGGGCCACAAACTGGCAGTAGGGCTCGTGGCCGTGCAGGTTGAAGTAGTTCTGGTGGTAGTCCTCGGCGGGGTAGAAGGTGGGAGCGGCTACGATTTCCGTCACCACGGGGTTGGGGAAGGCGTGGCCGTCGTTCAGTTTCTGCTTGTACTCCTCGGCGAGCTGCTTCTGCTCGTCGTTGTGGTAGTAGATGCCCGAGCGGTACTGCGTGCCCGTGTCGTTGCCCTGGCGGTTGAGGGTGGTCGGGTCGTGGGTTTTCCAGAAGATTTCGAGCAGCTCCTTATAGCTGATAACAGCCGGGTCGAAGGTGATGTCGATGACTTCGTTGTGGCCCGTGAGGCCGCTGCACACTTCCTTATAGGTAGGGTTGGCGATGCGGCCGCCGGCGTAGCCGGATACCACTTTCTCCACGCCGTTCAGGTTCTGAAATACGGCCTCGACGCACCAGAAGCAGCCGGCGCCAAATGTTGCTTTTTGCATGGGTAGGAAATTGATTCGTTGGTTTGGTAACAACGCGGTAGACGTGGCAGAGGTTATTTCCTTACGGCGCGCGGCGCGGCGATTATGCGGCGCAGGCAGGGGGACGCGCGGCGCGTTGCCCCAAATTGGAGCAGTTGGATTTAGGACAGTAGCGCCCCGGCCCGGAGTGCCTTTACACGCTGCGGAACTTAAATCTGAGGTGGTTCAAATTGTTATTTGCCAAGGATAACTAGTCGTTGAAAATAAAATAATGCATTAAAATAAATAATTCATACAATAAGCGATAGATTAATTTATATATTCGCCCTTGCTATTCCTAGTGCTTGGCTTTGGGATAGCATGGGCTACCGACCAACAAATGGTCGGGGCGGAGTCAAATTTATTCTCTTTCCCCGTTTTTATGCACTCACAGCCCTACTTGCGCCTCCGGTTGGTGTTTTTTTTGGTATTGTCGGGGCTGTTCAGCGCCTGCGTTTCGCAAAAGCAGCTACCCTATTTGCAGGGCAAGGACTACACCACCCGGGCCGCGGTGCAGGTCGACAACGAGCGGCAAGTGTATCGCTTGCAGCCCGGCGACGTGCTCAGCATCCGGGTGCAAAGCTCGCAGCCGGCCCTGAACGAAATGTTCAGCGTGAGCAGCGGGCAAAGCATTCAAAACGGCGACCCTGGCAGCCTGTTCGTGTCGGGCTATTCAGTGGATGAGGCCGGCTTCATCAGCTTGCCCAGCGCCGGCCAGTTTAAGGTACAAGGCCTGACGGTGGAGGAAGCCCAGGCCGCGGTGCAGAAAAAAGTGGTTAGCCTCATGCGCGATGCCAACGTGGTGCTCAAGCTCACGAGCTTCAAAATCACGATTTTGGGCGAGGTGCGGGCCCCGGGCCGCTACTTCGTGTACAATGCCCAGGCCACGCTGCTGGAAGCCCTGGGCCTGGCCGGCGACCTCACCGAGTTTGGCAGCCGCACCAACGTGAAGCTGATTCGGCAGACGGCCAAGGGCTCGGAAGTGGTGCTGCTCGACCTGACCGACCCTAACCTGCTGCGCTCCAAATATTACTACCTGCTGCCCAACGACGCCCTGTACGTGGAGCCCATGCAGGCCCGCACCAATCGCGGCAATGCCAACAACCTTGGGCTGGTATTCGGCGGCCTTTCGACGGTGATTTTACTCCTGAGTTTTATTAAAGCGAACTAACGGAACCGGGCGCTGCGCCCCGGGCCAATGGTTTGTGCCACACTATTTCTGCGCTTTGCAATGGAACCTCAATCCGCTTCCGAAGAAATCGATTTGCACGCCTTGTTCTTCAAGCTTGGCACCCGCTGGCCGTGGTTTGTGCTGGCGCTGCTGCTGGCCGGCACCGGGGCCTACGTGTACTGGCAGGCCAAGGAGCCGGTGTACGCCTTCCGGGCCACCATGCTACTGGGCAACCAGAGCACGGGCTCGAAGCAGGCGCAGGAGCTGCTGCAGCTCCTGCAAGCGCCCGATAAAGGGGTGAAAATGGAGGACGAGGTGGGCGTGCTCACCTCGGCCGAGTTTGTGCGCGAAACCGTGGCCAAGCTGCCCTACGCGGTGAGCTACTACGCCCAGCCCACCACCGGGCTCAACCGGCTGCGGCCCCTGCAAGTGCGGGAGCGGCTGGCGGGGGCGGTGCCGTTTCGGGTCTGGGTCGACCTCAAAGCCCCACAACTTAGTGGGGTGCCCATTTATGTGGAGCCGGCCGGGCCGGGCCGCTTCCGGCTGCGGGCTTCGGCCAAAAAAGGCAACCTGGTCACGCTGGCCACCAGCGAGCGGGTGGCCCAGCTCAACGAGGTGAACATCGACCAAACCGGGGCCTGGGGCGATACCCTGCGCTCGCGCCTGCTCACGGCCGTGATTAAGCCAACGCCCGGCGGGGCCTTTGGCCGCGAGGACGCCGCGTACTACTTCGTGCTCAATGACCTGGCCAGCGCCGCCACCAACTACCAGGGCAGCCTGGTGGTGCGGCCCATCGACCACGACTCGCGCATTATCGAGCTGACGACTAAAAATACGGTGCCGGCCAAAGGCGTGCAGTTTTTGGATACGCTGATGGGGCAATACATCAAGGCCGACCTGCGGGACAAAGACGTGACGGGCCGCAAAAC
>JBBQSQ010000054.1:0-23779 GCA_038213745.1 Cytophagales bacterium | reverse complement strand
CGCCTACCACTACTTCCAGCCCAACCGCGACGGCCGCGCCCAGGCCAACAACTTTGCCGCCGTGGTGCCCCTGCGCCCCGGCGACCTGCCCCCGGTGCTCGACGTGGAAGCCGCCAACTTCCACGACGTGGCCCTGATGCGCCGCGAAGTGGCCCGCTGGCTCCGCCTCATCGAGGCCCGCTACGGGGTGCGGCCCATCCTCTACTCCAACCACGGCTACTACACCCGCCACTTGGCCGGGCACTTCGACGACTACCCCCTCTGGCTGGCCCACTACGAAGTGGCCAAGCCCGACCTGCCCCCCGCCCGCTGGATAATCTGGCAGCACTCCGACGAGGCCTACGTGCCCGGCATTCGCGGCGTGGTCGACTTCAACGTGTTCCAGGGCAATTTTGAGGCCTTGCAGGCGTTGCGCATTCCGGCCGCTGGGCCGTCGCGGCCCGCCCGCGCTGGCAAGGCCAACTAAAAAAACCGCCCGGCCCACCACCCCGCAGGGAACGTGGACCGGGCGGCGAGCCCGAAGGTTGCAAAACTTACATTTTGCTCTTGGTCATTTTGCCGCTGTGCATCTTGCCGCTGTGCATTTTGCCGCTGTGCATTTTGCTGGCGTGCATCTTGCTGCCTTTGGCTTCCATCTTGTCCTCTTTCATCTCCATTTTCTTGGTTTCCATTTTCTCTTCCGTTTTGGATTCCATTTTGCCATCTTTGGCCATTGGCTTGGTGCCTTGAGCGCTGGCGTTGAAGCAGAAGCCGGCAAAAGCGAGGGCGGCTACGATTTTGAGGGATTTTTTCATGAGGTTGTTTGAAAAATGGTGTTGAGTGAGAATTCTGCCCGAAAGGTTATCACCGAAAATAAAGGTTGGATGAAGTTTACTAGACAAGCCAAAATCCTGCACCTCGGGTTGTTACCCCTGCTGTTGCTGGCCCTGCTGTTGGCCTCGTGCGGGGGCAGCCGCCACGCCGGAAGTGGCCCGCGCGGCACGTACACCCAAACCGGCCTGGGCTCCTACTACGCCGACAAGTTCAACGGCCGGTCCACCGCCAGCGGCACCACCTACCGCCCGTCGCAAATGACGGCGGCCCACAACACGCTGCCCTTCGGCACCCTCATCCGGGTTACGAATACCCGCAACGGGCGCTCGGTAGAAGTGACCGTGACCGACCGCGGCCCGCACACCAAAGGCTACATCGTGGACGTGTCGCGCCGGGCGGCCGTGCAGCTGGATATTATTCAAGCCGGCGTGGTGCCCGTGCAGCTCACCGTGGTGCGGGCGGCCCCGGGCGGGCGCTAACTTTGCGGCCCTCGGCCCCTTCCAAAGCCATCGCCATGAACATCCGCAAAAAAGTAAGCTGGACCCTCCCCCCCAACACCAACCGCTACGCTGCCCTCGACCTGTGGGTGCGCGCCGCTGAAGACGAAGACTGGAACGAAGCCGAAATTCAGTACGTCCTCGATGAAGTAGTGGAAGCCGAAGACGATGCCGCCGGCCTGGAGGTACTGGCCTGGTACACAAAGTCCTAACCCGTCGGCGCATACCGCGCTTTCACGCCGTTCTCCGCTTGGCCACCCCTGCCGGGGAAATGGTTTTTCGTACCGGCTTGGCTTGCCCTAACCAAGCCGTTGGGAAGGTCGGGGTCAGGCCGATTGCGGTGCCGGACGCAACGCGCCGCGCAGCCATACCCCCGCCAGCGCCGCCAGGCCCCCAGCCAGGCCCGCTACCACCCCGGCCACCAGCACCAGCGCCACCGCCGAGCCGCCCAGCGGCAGCAACTGCGCCACGCGGTGGGCCAGCAGGCCATCATTTTGGTACGCTAGCCAGGCGGCGGGCAGCAGCCAACTCATGCCAGCCCCGGCAAAACCGGCCCAAAAGGCCACCCGGCCCGTGGGCGCAATGGCCAGCCCCACGGCAAACGCCACCACGGCTAGGCTCCACCACGGCAAGTCTAACTGCACGGCTGAGGCCAGCACGAAAATAAGGACGGGTAAAAGCCAGGGATTGCGCCAGTTCATGCCGACAAAGGTAAACGCTGCGCTTAATGAGGAATGAAGAATTAGGAATCAGGAATTTCGGACTTGGCGGGCCGTTTTCCAATTTTTCATTCCTCATTCTTAATTCTTCATTAAGCGCAGCGTCAAGCGGCGGCCAGCACGGCGGCATCGTTGTTGGCCGGTGAGTTCACCCGCTTGCTAATGACGTACTCTTGCATCGCCGTGGCATCGTAGGGCAGGAGCAGCGCTTGGTGCGCGGCCAGGCCCAGGCCATCATCCAGCCAGGCTTGTTCGGCGGCGCGGGTGGGCAGGATAACCGGCATGCGGTTGTGAATGCTGGCCATCAGCGCGTTGGGCTCGGTGGTGATGATGGTGAACGTGGGGTGCAGCTCGCCGGTGCCGCGGTCCAGCCACTCGTCCCAGAGGCCGGCGAAGGCGAAGGGCTGCTCATCGCGCAGCAGAATGCGGTGCGGCACCTTGCCCGCGGGCGTGGCCTGCCATTCGAAGAAACTATCGGCCAGCACCAAACAGCGCCGCCGCCCCAGCAGCTGCCGGAACGACGGCTTTTCGGCCAGCGTCTCGGCGCGGGCGTTGATGGGCTTGGGGCCGGCCGATGGGTCTTTGCTCCAGCCGGGCACCAGGCCCCAGCTCAGCAGTTGAACCTGGCCGGGCGCGGCGTTGGTGATGATGGGCAGCCGCTGCGAAGGTGCGGCATTATAAGTAGTCGGCGCGGGCTCGGAGAATTTGGCGTCGAAGCGCTGCTCAACGGCGGGCGCGGGGGCGATGAAGGTGTAGCGACCACACATGGCGGGAGGTGATGGGATAGAAGAAAAAAGAACGTCCTGCTGAGCCTGCCGAAGCATCTCTACCGCACTACGAATCCAATTGATTACGATAGTTGCGCGGTAGAGATGCTTCGGCAGGCTCAGCAGGACGTTCTGGTTAGCCCATCAAGCGCCTACTTGTACAGTAGCTCGTAATACTCTTTGGCCATGCGGCCCGATTCGAACGTGGGCTCCACGTCCTTCATGGCGGTTTTCACCACTTTCAGGAAGTTCTTGGGCTGGTCGTAATAGAGCGGCAGCACGGATTTTTCGAGCACGTCGAGCAGGGCCGTGGATTCCGCGTCGTCCTTCACGTTATCGGGCAGAGTCACGTCGACAATCGGAATGAGGAAGCCGTTTTCACCATCCTTGCAGAATTCGGGAATCCAGCCGTCGGCGATGCTCAGGTTCACGCTGGCATTCATAGCGGCGGTCATGCCGCTGGTGCCGCTGGCCTCACGGGGGAAGCGGGGCGTGTTCAGCCACACGTCGGAGCCCTTTTTGAGCGCGGCCGACAGGCCCAACTCGTAGCCAGTGAGCACGGCACAGTTCTTCAGGTGGGCCGTGCGCTTGATGATTTCATTGAATAAGGCCACCGCGCCGTAATCTTTCGGGTAGGGCTTGCCGGCCCAAATCATCTGAATAGGATGCTTGGAATTCGTGGCTAACTCTACGAAACGGTCGAAATGACGCAAAATTAAATCGGCGCGCTTGTAGGCGGCAAAGCGGCGGGCCCACACAATGGTGATGAGGCTGGGGTCGAAGACGTTGCCCGTCTGGTCGGCCACAATTTTGAACAGGTCTTTTTTTAACTCCTGCTTGCGGGCCAGCAGGGCGTTGTCGTCCTTGCTTTTGTTGGCGGCGGCCAGCTGCGGGTCGCGCCAGTAGGGGCCGTTCTGGGCGTTGGTGATGGGGATGATGGGGCAAATGCCCTCGTAGTGGCCCCACATTTCGTTGGCCACGGTGCCGTGCACCTTGCTCACGGCGTTGGCTTTGCGGGCGAAGCGCAGGGCGGTAAGGGTATAGTTCAGCGCGTTGCCGTTGCCGATACGGGCCGTGCGGCGTACTTCTTCTTCCGACATGGTGCCGAAGAAGGTCATGTCCGACAGCAACTTCATGGGGCGCTCTTCGTTGCCGGCCAGCTCGGGGGTATGGGTGGTGAACACCAAGCGCTTCTGCACCTCGGCCAGGTCGCGGCCGTGCTTTTCGTAGAGGTAGAACGCCAGCGGCAGGCCGTGGCCCTCGTTGAGGTGGTACACGTCGGTTTGGCGGCCCAGCACGTCGAGCAGCTTGCCGCCGCCCACGCCCAGCAGGATGCTCTGGGCCACGCGGGCCGCCGCGTCCGGGTCGTAGAGGTGGTGCGAGATGGTGCGCGAGAGGTAGTCGTTCTCCGCGATGTCGGTGGTGAGGAAGAACATCGGCACGGTGCCGAACACTTCCGGGGCCAGGTACAGGGCCTTCACGTGCACGTCGGCCCCGTGAATGGTGATGGGGAACGTGATGCCCGTGTCTTCCAGAAAGGAGTAATGCTTCTGGCGGAATTCCGCGCACATGCTCTGGTCCTCGTTGCGGTCCTGGTCGTAGTAGCCGAAGCTCCACAGGATGCTGATGCCCACCAGGTTCTGCTTCAGCTCGAAGGCCGAGCGCATGTGCGAGCCGGCCAGGAAGCCCAGGCCGCCGGAGTAGGTTTTCAGGGCTTGGTCGATGGCAAACTCCATCGAGAAATACGCGGCCGCGGTCTTGTATTTGGCCGCCGGCGCATAGGGTTTGAAGGTAAATGCCATAGGAAAAGAGCGGGCCGGCCGCAAGTAGGCCGGCGGTTGAGCGCGGGTTAAAATGAAGAATACCAGGCCTTGGCCTGTGGTTCGGAGTGGCCGCAAGGTCCGAAGCATTTGCCAGAAAAATGCCATAACCTGCCCACCGGCTGCTGGCAGAACAAACGTTAGCACTAAATAACTACCAGATAATGAGCAATAAAAAGAAAGTGGTAGGCTTGCATTGCCCGCCGGTGCGTGCCCAGGCTCCACTTGGCTGACGCACTGGCGGGCAATGATTAGACAGCGAACTCGGGCACGGGCTAATACGGGTCGTATTACATTTATATTCTATATATTTTGTTTTTTATGTAAAATTCATAAATAAGTGCGGCATTTATTAAATAATAACACAATCTGTTAACACAATGCGTAACAGGCCAGCTATGTGGCTACTCTAGCTTTGCTGCCTGATTGTCAATTCCCTCATTTCATTTTTACAACGCATGCGCATAAACTTCTCCGCCCGCTTTCTGGTAGCTCCGCTGCTGGGGGCCGTTTTGCTCGGTAGCTGCTCCAAGTCGGAGATGAACCCCGGCGTGCCGACAGCGGCCGTCGCAACGCAGAACGTATCGGCCCCCGGCTTTCCGGAAGGCTTTGAAACGGGCACCAAAACGTCGTATGCCACGGGCATCGTCACGCTCGGCTCGGGGGCCTGGACGCTGAACGATGCGCTGATTGGCAACACCACCGCCGATGCCAAAAGCGGTACGCAATCGGCCCGCGTGCGCAACAGCGGTTCGCTCAGCATGAATTTTGACCTCACCGGCGGCGCGGGCGTCGTTACGGTGGGCCACGCCAAATACGGCACCGACGCCAATGGCACCTGGGAGCTGTGGGCTTCGGGCAACAGCGGCAGCACTTACGCCAAAGTGGGCAGCACGATTAGCAGCACTACCACTACGCTCAGCACGGCTTCCTTCACTGTGAACCTGGCTGGCACAGTGCGTTTGCAAATCCGCAAAACCGACGGCGGCACGGGCCGCCTGAACTTCGACAACATTGCGGTGGAGAGCTACAGCGGCACCACCACGCCGCCTCCCACTGGCGGCGGCGGCAAGAAATTCCTGTTTGACGCCACGCACGCCGAAACGGCCGGCAACGCCGACTGGGTGCTGGACGTGGACGGCGGCGTAGTGCCGCGCTTCCCCACGCCGGCCGCTTCGGGCATCACGAGCAGCACCTCGGAAACCTACTGGACCGGGGCGGTTTCGGCCTGGGGCGTGGCCCTGGTGAAGCTGGGCAACTCCGTAGAGAACCTGCCCGTGGGCACGGCCATCACCTACGGCAACGCCGCGAACCCCCAGGATTTGGCCAACTACAGCGTGTTTGTGGTGGATGAGCCCAACACGCTGTTCACGGCGGCGGAGAAGGCGGCCATCGTCACCTTCGTGAAAAACGGCGGCGGCCTGTTCATGATTTCGGACCACACCATCTCGGACCGCAACAACGACGGCTACGACTCGCCGGCCATCTGGAACGACCTGATGACCAACAACTCGGTGCAGGCCAACCCCTTCGGCTTCAGCATTGACTTGACCAACATTTCGGAAACCACCAGCAATGTGCTGGCCAGCAGCACCAACCCCATTCTCAACGGCAGTCAGGGCGCAGTCACGCAACTGAAGTACAGCAACGGGGCCACCATCACCCAAACCAGTGGCTCGGTGGCCACGCCGCTCATCTGGCGCACGACCTCCACGCAGGGCAGCACCAACATTATGTGCGCCAGCAGCACCTACGGCACGGGCCGCGTGGTGGTGGTGGCCGACTCCTCCCCGGCCGACGACGGCACCGGCAGCCCCGGCAACACCGTGTACCCCGGCTGGACCGAAATTGCCAGCCACGCCAAGCTGCACCTGAACGCCTCGCTCTGGCTGGCCAAGCAGCAATAACCGCCTTCCCGAGCCACGGTTGCGAACCATGGCTTGCCTACCTAAAACGCCCGCTGCCGGTTTCGGTGGCGGGCGTTTTTTGTTTCGTAAGTTAATTTCCCCGAGTGGAAACGGTTGCATGCCGGGTAGCGTGTGAGAAAGCGGTACTTTTGGCCCCAGCACCATTCCAGCGCCCTTTTTCTCATGAAATTCCCAAAGTTCCTACTCGTTGCCACAGGGTTTTTGCTGTCATTGGCAACGCCCGCCATAGCAAAGACGGCCGCACCAGCCGCCCACACCGCCGATGCGAAAGCGGCCGCCAGCGTGCGCATCGACCCCACGTACTGGTGGGTGGGCATGAAAAACCCCAAGTTGCAGCTGTTGGTGCACGGGGCAGGCATTGGCGCGGGCACGGCCAGCCTGGGCACCTACCCCGGCGTGACGCTGGATGGGGTGCAGAAAATGGAGAATCCCAACTACCTCGTTATCAACCTCACCGTTAGCCCCGAAACCAAGCCGGGCCAGTTAAAACTCACCTTCACGGGTGGCAAAAAACGCACGTACGCCTACGAGCTGCGCGCCCGCAATACCGACCCCAACCGCACGCAGGGCCTCACCCAGGCCGACTTTATCTATATGCTGATGCCCGACCGGTTTGCCAACGGTGACCCGAAGAACGATGTGGTGAAGGGCACCCGCGTCAACCACGTGGCCCGCGACTCGATGTACGCCCGCCACGGCGGCGACCTGCGCGGCATTCAGAACCACTTTGCTTACTTCAAGCAGTTGGGGGCCACGGCCATCTGGCCCACGCCGGTCAATGAAAACGACAAGCCAAAAGCCAGCAACCACGGCTATGCAGTGACGGACTGCTAAAAAATCTACCCGCGCTACGGCACCAATCAGGAGTACCAACAGTTCGTGAAAGCCGCGCACGCCGACGGCCTGAAAGTGGTGCAAGACATTGTGCTCAACCACTGGGGCAGCTACCACCACCTGTTCCTCGACAAGCCGGCGGCCGACTGGTTCCACGCCTTTCCCAGCTTTACGCGCAGCAACTACAACGCCTTCGCTCTGAACGACCCCTACGGCTCGAAGCGCGACTACACCTTGTTTAACGACGGCTGGTTTGATACCACCATGCCCGACGTGAACCAGGGCAACCCCCTGGTGGCCACTTATCTGATTCAGAACTTTCTGTGGTGGGTGGAAAGCACCGGCCTCGACGGCTACCGCGTCGATACCTACCCCTATTCCAACCCGCAATTCCTGATGCAATGGGGCAAGGCCATTGCCGAGGAATACCCCAAGCTGGCCGTGTTTGGCGAAGCCTGGGAAGGCACGGAGGCCGAACAGGCCTTCTTTGCCCAGAACATCCTGCCCCCGGTGAACGGCTTCAAATCGAACCTGCCGGGCTTGCTCGACTTCCAGATTTGCTTCGCGATTTCGGATGCGCTCAAGACCGAAAATGGCGACCTGAGCAAGCTCTACCACGCCTTACAGGGCGATTGGCTGTACGTGGACGCCACGCGCAACGTGCCCTTCCTCGACAACCACGACATGAGCCGCTTCTACTCGGTGATTGGTGAGGACTTCAATAAGTTCAAGACGGGCATTGCCTGGCTGCTCACCTTGCGCGGCACGCCCCAGCTTTATTACGGCACCGAGGTGCTGATGAAGAACTTCTCCAACCCCGATGGCAAGGTGCGCGAGGACTTCCCCGGCGGGTTTGCGGGGGATAAGACGAATTATTTTACTGCGCGGCCGGGACAGACCGGCGAGGCATTCGACTACGTGAGCAAGCTAGCGTTGTATCGCAAGGCGCACCCCGTTTTGAGTTCGGGCAAGCTGATGCAGTTCATCCCGCAGGATGGCGTGTACACGTATTTCCGGTATTCCGACAGCGCGTCCGTGATGGTGATTGCCAACAACACCAAAGACGAGAAGGCCGTGGACGGCACCCGGTTTGCGGAGCGGTTTGATGGGTTTTCGTCGGGGGTTGAGGTGGTGAGTGGGGCAGTGCTGGCCGACTTGAAAACGTTGCGGGTGCCGGCGCATACGGCCTGGGTGGTGGAACTGCGGAAATAGTGCGTTCTTGCATTGTTCTGGGATTTTTAGCCCGCAGAGGGCGCTGAGGTTTACGCAGATGACGCAGAAGCACGAGAACGACGTTTCTTATTTGGTGAGGAGGGCAGCTTATACCATTCATATGGCGTTGGGGCCGGGGCTGCTTGAATCCGTATACGAAACGCTGCTGTGCCACGAGTTGCGTAAGCTAGGGCTGAACGTTCAGACGCAAGTACCTCTGCCAGTCGTTTATGATGGCCTAAAGCTGGAAAACGGCTTCCGCATGGACCTGCTGGTAGAACAAAAAGTAGTCATCGAGTTAAAATCCGTAGAAGTTCTGCTCGAAGTGCACCATATGCAACTGCTCACGTACCTGAAACTTTCGGGTCACAAGCTGGGCTTGCTTATCAACTTTAATGTACCGCACATTAAAAGTGGCATCTTCCGCAAAGTCAACGGCTTAGAAGAACATTCTGCGTCATCTGCGCAAGCCTCTGCGCCCTCTGCGGGCTAAAAATCCCAGAACAAATGACCGACCTCACCCACCAAGTAGCCATCGTTTCCGGGGCCAGCCGCGGCATCGGCCGAGCCATTGCCCTGCTCCTGGCCCTGCAGGGGGCCAAAGTAGTAGCCGTGGCCCGCAGCGAAAACGAGCTGGACGAGCTCACCCACAAAACGCACGGCCTGAGCATCGCCGCCGACATCTCGAACGAAACCGACGCCCAGTACGTGGTCGAGGAAACCCTGCGCCGCTTCGGCCGGCTCGATATCGTAATCTGCAACGCCGGGGTGGGCTCTTTCAACGAGCTGGAGCATTTCAGCACCGACGAGTGGGACCGGATATTCGACACCAACGTGAAGGGCACCTTCCTGCTGTGCAAAGCCGCCGTGCCGCACCTTAAGGCCCAGGGCAAAGGGCACATCGTGGGCATCACGTCCGATGTGGCCAAGCGCACGTTTGCCCACGGCACGGCCTACGGTGCCAGCAAGTATGCCCAGGACGCGGTGCTGGCCAGCCTGCGCAAGGAAGTGCGCCCGCACGGCATCAAAGTCAGCACCATTTACCCAGGGCTGGTGGATACCTATTTCAACGACACCATTCCCGGCAGCCCGGAAGCCGAGAAAACCCACCTCCGCCCCAGCGACGTGGCCCAGGCCGTGCGCTACGTGCTGGAGGCCCCCACCCACGTCGTCATCGACGAGTTGATGCTGCACCCACTCACTCAGGAATGGTAAGTTTTCAGTGAACAGTTATCAGTGAGCAATTAACAATTCGCTGCTTATTACTAACTGCTCACTGATAACTGTTCACTGACATGCTATCTTGCCGCACCATGAAAAAACTGTTGCTGGCTGGCAGCCTCGTCGCTTTGGCTGCTTTCTCTTTGCCCAAACCGCCCGTGGCTAAAAAACACGCCCCGCCGACCGACCCCAATACCACCGCCGAGGTGCCCCAGGACCATAAAATCGTCATCTACCAGCTGATGACGCGTTTGTTTGGCAACAAAGTGGCCCTCAACAAGCCCTATGGCACCATCAGTGAGAACGGCTGCGGCAAGTTCAACGACATCACCGATACGGCCCTCGAAGAAATCAAGAAGCTGGGCGTGAGCCACGTATGGTACACCGGCGTGATTGAGCACGCCACCATGACGGACTACACCACTGCCGGCATTCCGGCCGACGATGCCGACGTGGTGAAGGGCCGGGCCGGCTCGCCCTACGCCATCAAGGACTACTACGACGTGGCCCCCGACCTGGCCGTGGTGGTCAAAAACCGCATGCCGGAGTACGAAGCCCTCATCAAGCGCACCCACGACCACGGTCTGAAGGTGATTATGGACTTCATTCCGAACCACGTGGCCCGCTCCTATAAGTCGGACGCCAAGCCGCTGGGCGTAGTGGACCTGGGCACGACCGATGACAAAACCAAGGCCTTCGCGCCCAACAACAACTTCTATTACCTGCCCGGCAAAAGCTTTGTAGTGCCCGCCACCTACAACCCGCTGGGCCCGCCGAAAGGCCCGCGTGAAGACGGCAAGTATTTTGAAGTGCCTGCCAAGGCCACCGGCAACGACGTTTTTTCGGAAGCCCCCAGCATCAACGATTGGTTTGAAACCGTGAAGCTGAACTACGGCGTGGACTACGCCAACGGCCGCAAAACGCACTTCGAAGCCGTGCCCGACACCTGGAAGAAGATGCGCGACATTCTCGTGTTTTGGGCCGGCAAAAACGTGGACGGATTCCGCTGCGACATGGTGGAAATGGTGCCCGTCGAGTTCTGGGCCTACGTGATTCCCGAGCTTAAAAAGCTGCACCCCAACCTGATTTTCATCGGCGAAGCCTACAATCCAAAGGAATACAAAACCTACCTGGACAAGGGAAAATTCGATTTTCTTTACGACAAAGTGGGACTCTATGACGGCCTGCGCCGGCTGATGACCGGCTCCGGCACCACCGAAGACATCACCAAGGTGTGGAAAGAGGAGAGCAACGGCTTCTCGTCGCACATGCTGCGCTTTCTGGAAAACCATGACGAGCAACGCATTGCCTCTAAGGACTTTGCCACCGACCCGCGCCGCGCCATCCCGGCCATGACCGTGACGGCCACCCTGGGCAGCGGCCCGGTAATGCTCTACTCGGGCCAGGAAGTGGGCGAGCCAGCCCACGGCACCGAAGGCTTCAGCAGCGACGACGGCCGCACTTCCATCTTCGATTATTGGGGCGTGCCCGAGCACCAGAAGTGGCTGAATCAAGGCAAGTTCGACGGGGCCAAGCTCAGCCCCGAGCAGAAAGAGCTCCGCAGTTTCTACGGCCGCCTGCTCACCGTGGCCGGCACCAGCGACGCCATCCGCCGCGGCCGCTTCTACGAGCTCCAGGACGCCAACAACCTGGGCAAGGAATACAACCAGCGCCACCTCTACGCCTACCTGCGCTACACCGAGAAGCAGCAGGTGCTGGTGGTAGTCAACTTCTCGGCCGACAAAACCTACCGGCCCGTCATCAACATTCCCGCCGAAGCCCTAACCGCCATCGGCCTGAATCCCCAAAAGCTCTACACCTACACCGACCTCTTCGCCAACGAAGAGCCCCGTGCCGCCCTCAACCTGACGTTAGCCCCCCTTTCGGCCTACATTTTTGAAATAAAGCCCCGGTAACAGTACCAGAATACGTGGGTGAATCAGTAAATTTGAAGGCCGCGCAGCACCTCATCCCCGAGGTGTTGCGCGGCCTTCACTTCTTTGCCCCTTCCCCATGGCTGCTCCCACCGCCGTCTCCACCGCCACCACCCGCGAAAAGCCGCGCCTGAGCTTCTGGCAAATCTGGAACATGAGTTTCGGCTTTCTGGGCATCCAGTTCGGTTTTGCGTTACAAAACGCAAACGTTAGCCGCATTTTCGAAACCCTCGGTGGCACCGAGATTGCGCTTTACTGGTTGGCCGCCCCGCTTACCGGCCTCCTCGTGCAGCCCATCATTGGCTACTTATCGGACCGGACCTGGAGCCCGCGTTGGGGCCGCCGCCGGCCGTTTTTTCTGGTGGGGGCCGTCCTGGCTTCCGTGGCTTTGCTGGTAATGCCCAACGTGACGGCCCTATGGATGGCCGTGGGCATGCTCTGGATAATGGACTCCAGCATCAACATTTCGATGGAGCCCTTCCGGGCGCTTGTCGGCGACCTGCTGCCTTCCCAGCAGCGCACCACCGGGTTTGCGGCCCAAACGTTTTTCATTGGAATTGGTGCCGTGGTGGCCTCTTCGTTGCCCTGGATGCTGACCAACTGGTTTCACGTGGCCAACACGGCGGCGGCGGGCCACATTCCGCCTTCGGTACGCTACTCGTTCACCATTGGGGGCGTCATTTTCTTCCTGGCCGTGCTCTGGACGGTGCTCCGCACCAAAGAGTACCCGCCCGAAGACCTAGCCGAGTTTGAAGCCGAAAAAGTCCGGACCGCCGGCTTTATGAACGGCGTGCGCGAATCGTTCAAGGGCATATTCGAAATGCCCAAAACCATGCGTCAATTGGCAGTGGTGCAGTTTTTTTCGTGGCTGGCGCTGTTTTCAATGTGGATATACAGCACCCCGGCCATCACCAGCCACATTTACCACACCACCGACGCTACTTCTAAGATTTACAACGAAGGAGCCGACTGGGTGGGTATCTGCTTCGCCGTCTACAACGGTGTTTCGGCGTTGGCCGCGCTGCTGTTGCCCGCTATTGCGCGCGCTACCAGCCGCCGTTTCACGCACATGCTCTGCCTCATGGCGGGCGGTCTGGGGCTGATTTCCATCTACTTTATTCAGGACCCGAAACTATTGCTGCTCTCCATGGTGGGCGTGGGCGTAGCGTGGGCCAGCATTTTGTCGGTGCCCTACGCCATGCTGGCCGGTGCTTTGCCCAGCAACAAGATGGGCTACTACATGGGCGTGTTCAACTTCTTCATCGTGATTCCCCAAGTAGTGGCGGGCCTGATACTGGGTTTCTTTACCACGCACTTTTTTCACGGCGAGTCGGTGCTTACCCTCGTGCTCGGCGGGGTGTCGATGATGATTTCCGGCTTGCTCACCCTCCGGGTAAACGATGCGGATGACATTAATCTGCCCGTCGCTACTGCCGCCGAAAGCCCTGGGTACGACGCCCTGGCCACGGCCAACCCGCGGGTGTAACCGCCGTTTTGACCTAGAAAAAGCGCCGCTTCCTGGTAGGAGGCGGCGCTTTGTTGTTTTTATGGTGCAGGCGTGGTTTCAGGCTCAGCCCTTGATAAGCAGTTCCGCCACTTCGCGCCCAGTAGCCAGCGCGGCATTTAGCGACGGGTACGCGGCCCAGTCGCCGCAGCGGTAGAGGGTTTCGCTTAGTTTCAGCGGCTGCTCGACGGGCTGGCCGGCCAGGTACACCGGCAGCGCCGCCGGAATGCGGTAGCTGCGCAGGTGCTCCCACTGCCGCGCGGCCCGCCCAAACCATGCGGCCAGGTCCTCGCGCACCCGGGCGGTGAGTTCCACCTCGCTGAGGCCGCGCTCGCCGTGGGTACTTACCGATATCAGCGCCCGGCCGGCGGGGGCATACGCGCCGCTCACATCGGCCGGGAAGGCCACGTTGTGGGCCAGCACGCCCGGGGAGGCATTCAGGCGCAGCAGCTTATCGTTACGGCCCGGTGAGTGGCCGCCGGGCGTGGCGAAATATGTGCAGGTGGTGATGCGGGCCGCCGTGGGGAAGCTAGCGGCCTCGGCGCTGGCCTTGTCGTCGGGACTACCGCTGCGGCCGGCCAGCAGGCGCATGGCGGCCAGGCCATCGGTGGCCAGCACCACGGCGCTGCCGTCGAGCACCTCGCCAGAGGTGAGGCGCACCTGCGTGCCGTCGACCAGCGCGGCCACGGGCGCGTTGAGGCGCACGGTGCCGGCGGGTAGGCGGGCCGCCAGCTGCTCGGGCAATTGCTGGATGCCCAGGGCCGGCACGGCAGCCGCCCCCGTCACGAACTGCTGGAAGACAAACTCGAAAAAGTTGCTAGCCGTACTCAACTCCCTGTCCAAAAAAACGCCCCCGAAGAATGGTTTGAAAAAGGAATTTATCATCTGCTCGCTGTAGCCGTAGCGGCGCAGAAACGTCAGCGTGTCCGTGGCCGGACGGGCCAGCAGCTCCTCGGGCGTGTACTTCAGCACGTGCCGCACCAAGCTGAGGATGCGCAGCTTATCGGGCAGGGTGCCAATGGGCGACACCAGAGCCGGAAAGGCGGCCAGCGGCCGTTGCAAAGGGCTTTGGATGGTGGTTTCCCGGCCGTCGGCCAGCCGGATGACGGCCCCCGACCGAAAGGCTTTGAGGTTGAGGGCCCGGTAATCGAAAATACGCCGGGCCTCTGGGTAGTTGGTTTGCAGCACCTGGAAGCCGCGGTCGAGCCGGAAGCCGTCGGGGGTGACATCGGTGCGCACGCGGCCACCAACGGCATCGGCGGCTTCGAGCACGCGCACGGGCCGGCCGGCGCGGTGCAGCCACGTAGCGCAGGCCAGGCCCGCCATGCCCGCCCCAATAATGATAACGGGTTTTGAAGAGGAAATCATGATAAAATTAGAAAAAGCAAGCCGGCCCTCAGCCATACAGACGCACGCCAAACTCCTGCTTATACGCTTGAATCTGCTCGTAGCTTAAGTCGTATTTGGGGTGGCAGGCACCGGCTTAAGACAAGGCCTGGGTTTGCATCGCAATAATGAACCGGGCTAAAACAGCTTGGGCATCTTGTGCTCCCGCCACTTCTTGCGCGTCTTCATCGTCCAGAATTCGGCCACACCGTTGCGCTGGAGGCTGAGCTGCCACGCGCCCATGGGCTGGCCCAGTTTGTAGCCCGTGGCTTGGTCCTGCGGGAATTTTTGCTTGATAAATGCGTAGTCGGCCGCCGAAATATCCTTGCCTACTTCGCCGTGGCAGCGCAGGCAGAGCGTATTGTTCAGCACAATGGGCCGCTGGTAGAAGAATACTTCCTGCGACAGCCGCTTGATGGTGCGGGTGGTATCGGGGCTCATTTCTTGGGCCAGCAGCACGCCCTTGTTTAGTGGGATGCGCGGCCGCTCGCTCACGCGGCGCGCCGTGGCTTTGAACACACCCGCCAGCGAATCGACGAGGTGGTAGGTTTCGGGCTGGCAGAAGGCCGCCGCCCGGGCCACGCCCCCGGCGGCCAGCTCGCGGGCCAGGTTGCGGCGCAGCAGCGTATCGGCGGTGGCGGTGAGGGAGTCGCCGGCCCAGCGCGTGGCCCGCAGCAAGTCGTTGGGCATGATGCGCGTCACCTCCCAGTTTTCGGCCTCACTGCCAATGCGCTTGCTGTCCTTGAGGTGTTCAATCTGGTCGGGCCGGCAGGCCGTCGCGGCCAGCGCCACGGCCATTAGCCAGCCGAAGCGCGTTGGACTGAGCGCGGCCAGCAGGCGCGGCGAATTGAGTTTTTGCAACAGGTTTTTCACGTTCAGAAGTAACATGCTAATAGTGCCAACGCCGAACACGCTGGGGCGCGTTCCTACATCAAATAAGCTTTCAGCGCTGCATAATCAACCGCCAGGGGCACACTTCGTTTGGGCCGGCCCTGCAATGCTTGCACGACGGCCGGCAGCGCAATGGCCCGGCCGATAATGGGCTCGACAACATCGGGGAATTTTACGGGGTGCGCCGTGGCCAGCACCATGCCCTCGGCCGCCGGGTGCCGGGCCTGGTAGCGCCGCAAGGCGGTGTAGGCCACGGCCGCGTGCGGGTCGAGGAGGTAGCCCTGCTGCTCCCACACCTGCCGGATGGCGGCCACCGTATCGGCGTCGCTCACGGTGTCGGCGCTGAGGGCCGCGCGCAGCTTATTCAAATCATTATCAAACAGTTCCAGAATGCGCACAAAATTACTGGGGTTGCCCACGTCCATGGCGTTGGAAAACGTGGCTACGGCCGGCCGGGGCGTGAAGGTGCCCGTGCGCAGGTACACCGGCACCGGCTCGTTGGCGTTGCAGGCCGCGATGAAGTGCCCCAGCGGCAGCCCTGAGGCCTGCGCCAGCAGCCCGGCGCACAGGTTGCCAAAGTTGCCGCTCGGCACCGCTACCACGGGCGGCGCGGCCCCTTCGGGCCACTGCTGCATGGCAAAACAGTAGTACAGCTGCTGCGGCAGCCACCGCGCCACGTTGATGCTATTGGCCGAGGTGAGAAAGCGCTGCTGCGCCAGTTCAGGGTCCAGAAAGGCCTGCTTCACCAGCGCCTGGCAGTCGTCGAACGTGCCGCTGACCTCCAGCGCCGTGATGTTCTGGCCCAAGGTGGTGAGCTGCTGCTCCTGCACCGGGCTCACCTTGCCAGCGGGGTACAAAATAACCACCTCCACGCCCGGCACGCCCAGAAAGCCGCTGGCCACGGCCCCGCCGGTATCGCCGGAGGTCGCCACCAGCACGGTCACGGGCGGGGTGTCACCGGCCTTGGCAAAATGGCCCAGACAGCGGCTCATAAACCGCGCCCCCACGTCCTTAAACGCCAGCGTGGGCCCATGAAACAGCTCCAGCGCCGCCACACCCGCCGCTACCGGCACCAGCGGAAACTCAAAATCCACGGCCTCGGCGCAGATGCGTTGCAAGTCGGCCTCGGGAATGGTGCTGCCCACGTAGGGCCGCATCACGTTCAGGGCCACCGTGGCCTTGCTCAGACTGCGCAGCTCGCGCCGGAAGCCGAGCGAGAATCGGGGGATGGTTTCGGGAAAATACAGCCCGCCATCCGGGGCTTGGCCGGTGATGGCGGCCTGGCGGAAATCAACCGGCGGCGACTGGTGGCGAAGGCTGTAGTATTTCATTTTACTGGTTGCTAATCCGATGTAATCATCTGTCATCCTGAGCAGAGCGGAGGACCTTATCACACTCGCGTCAATTGAATTACTGCAAGTCGTGTCGTTCAGCCGTGATAAGGTCCTTCGCTTTGCTCAGGATGACAAGCGGCCTTACCTATTCTTCCTCCACAACATATGCCCCCGTGGTCCCCACCGGCCCCACGTAAACGTTGCAGGCGATGCCCAGCTCCGCAAATACGCTGCCCATGGCGGCCCCCACGGCCTGCGCCGTTTCCGTCGTCCGGTTCAGCATAAAAATCGATGGCCCCGAGCCCGAAATACCGCCCCCGATGGCCCCGGCGGCCAATGCTCGCTTCCGCGCCTCGGCTAGGCCAGGGATGAGCGGTAGCCGGGCCGGCTCCACGATATGGTCATCCAACGAGCGGCCAATGAGGTCATAATTCGACGTCATAAACCCGGCCACCAGGCCCGCCACGTTGGCCCACTGGCGCACGGCCAGGCCCAGCGGCACGGTGGCCGGTAGCACCTTACGCGAGTCGCTGGTTTTCAGCTCAATCTGCGGGTGCACCACCGCCACCCACAGCGGCGGCGCGGGCAGCGCGATGATGTCGATGGCCGGTTCCAGGGCCCGCACCACCGTGAAGCCGCCAAAAATAGCCGGCGCGATGTTGTCGGCGTGGCGCGCGCCGGAGGCGACGGCCTCCCCTTCCATCGCAAAATTCACGAGCTGCATTTTGGTGAAGCGGTTGCCCAGCAGCGCATTGGCCGCCACCACCGCGCCGGCCGCGCTGGCCGCGCTGCTGCCCACGCCACTGCCCGGCATGATGCCCTTCGTGATTTCAACATCGAAGCCCAGGGTTTCCGGCACTTGCTTCAGCAGGGCCAACAAGGCTACGCCCGCCACGTTGTGCAGCGGGTCGGTGGGCAGGTTGTAGGGGTCAAGGTGCTGAATGCGGACGCCCGGCGTAGTGCTGCGCGTAAGGCGAATGGCATCGTAGGGCGCGGCCAGGGCCAGGCCAAATACATCGAACCCGCAGCCCAAGTTGGAGAGCGTGGCGGGGGAATGAACGAGAACGGAATCAGGCATAGTAGCAGTAGCGCGGACTTTTAGTCCGCGGGTCAGAACGGTCAGTAAACATTGGCAACAGTGCACTCGCGGGCTAAAAGCCCGCGCTACAACCTCGCCGCCCGGATGATATCCGCAAACACGCCGGAAGCCGTGACTTCCGCGCCGGCCCCGGCCCCCTTCACCACCAAGGGCTGGTCCACATACCGGTCGGTGTAGAAGAGGACCACGTTGTCCTTGCCGCGCAGGTCGTACAAGTCGTGGCCGGGCGCTACGGTTTGCAGGCCCACGGCGGCGTGGCCCTCGGCGTAGCGGGCCACGAATTTCAGGCGCTGGCCGGCGGCCGTGGCCGCGTCGCAGAGGGCGCGGAAGTGCGCTTCGTGCGCCGCCATTTGGGTGTAGAACGCCTCCACGTCGCCTTCGAGGCAGGCGGGCGGCAGGAAGGGGGCGATTTCGATGTCGCTCATTTCCATGACCTGGCCGGCTTCGCGGGCCAGAATCAGGATTTTGCGGGCCACGTCGCTGCCGCTCAGGTCGAGGCGCGGGTCGGGTTCGGTGTAGCCTTCGGCCTGGGCCTGGCGCACCACGTCGGCGAAGGGCCGGGAGCCGTCGTAGTGGTTGAACACGAAGTTGAGCGTGCCGGAAAGCACGGCCTCCATGCGCCGCACCACATCGCCGCTGCGCGTGAGGTCATTCAGCGTGCCGATGATGGGCAGGGCCGCGCCCACGTTGGTTTCGAACAAGTAGCTGGCGTTGAATTCCTTCGACAAGCTTTTGAGGCGGGCGTACTGCGCGTATTCCGACGAAGCCGCCACCTTGTTGCAAGCCACAATGGCCACGCTCTTTTCCAACAGCTTGGCGTAGATACCGGCCGCGGCGGGGTTGGCCGTCACGTCCACGAAAATGGAGTTGCGCAGGTTGCGGCCGATAATCAGCTGGGTAAATTCGTCCAGGGTTTGGGCGGGCGCGGCGGCCAGCTCCGCGGGCCAGGCGGTAAGGTCCAGGCCGCTTTCGTCCATCAGGCAGTGGCGGCTGTTGGCAATGGCCACCACGCGCACCTGCAAACCGAGCTTCTCCAACAAGTGCGCCTGCTGCCGCGCCAGCTGTTCGAGCAGCTTGCTGCCCACGTTGCCCGGCCCCAGAATGAACAGGTTCACCTGCTTCACGGTGGCCTCAAAAAAGGCCTCGTGCAGCACGTTGATGGCCTTACGCACATCGGCCGCCCGAATCACGGTCGAAATATTTTTCTCCGAAGCGCCCTGCGCAATGGCCCGGATGTTCACCCCGTTTTGCCCCAGCGCGCCAAAGAGCTTGCCGCTGATGCCGGGGTGGTCCTTCATGTTCTCGCCCACCAGCGCCACGATGGCCAGGTCGGTTTCGGGCCGCAGGGGCTCGATGCGGCCGACCGCGATTTCGGTGGCAAACTCTTCGTCCACCGCCACCTGGGCCGATGCGGCGTCCTGCGCGCTCACGCCCACGCAAATGGAGTGTTCCGACGAGCTTTGGGTGATGAGCACCACGTTGATGCGCTCGCGGGCCAGCGCGGCAAACAGCCGCATCGAGAAGCCGGGAATGCCCACCATGCCGCTGCCTTCCAGGTTCAGCAGCGTGAGGTTGCCGATGCTGGAGATGCCCTGCACCACGGCGGCGGTGGGCGGCGGGCGCACTTCCACCAGCGTGCCGTAATCCTCCGGCGCGAAGGTATTTTTAATCCAGAGCGGAATGCCGCGCTGCATAACAGGCTGAATGGTAGGCGGATACAGAACCTTGGCCCCGAAGTGCGACAGCTCCATGGCTTCCTGGTAGCTGATGCGGGCAATGGGCCGGGCCCCGCGCACGAGGCGCGGGTCGGCGGTCATCATGCCGCTCACGTCGGTCCAGATTTCGAGTACTTCGGCATTGAGGGCGGCGGCCAGCAGGGCGGCGGTGTAGTCGGAGCCGCCGCGGCCCAGCGTGGTGGTAGTGCCGTGGGCATCGGCGGCGACGAAGCCGGGCACGACCCAGATGTTGGTCGGATTCTCCGCTTTGAACGCCACTACCTGCTGCTTGGTAGCGGCCATGTCCACTTCGGCCATGCCGAAGCGGGAATTGGTGCGAAGGAGCTGCCGGGCATCAGCCCACACGGCATCCAGGCCCTGCACGTTGGCTACGGAGGCTATTAAGTGCGACGACAGCAGCTCGCCGTAGCTCATGAGCTTGTCCAGGGTGCGGTTCGATAGTTCGCCCAACGCGAATATGCCGTTGCAGAGGCTGGTTACCTCACCGAACTGGCTCACCAGCTGGCCTTCGGCGGCGGGAGCGGTGGGCAGCAGCTCCTGCACGGCCGTGCGGTGGCGGCTGGCCAGTTGGAGCAAGGTATCGCGGTAGTCGGCATCGCCGGCGGCGGCGGCGCGGCCGGCCCCAATCAAGGCATCGGTGGTGCCGCCCAACGCCGAAACCACCATGACAACCGGACCCTTGGCCGCCGCTTGGGCCACAATGGCCAGGGATTTTCGAATATTCTCGGCCGAAGCCACCGACGTACCCCCGAACTTCAATACTTGCATAACAAACGCGGGCCGCGCGGCGGCTGTTGGGTAATGACGCTGAATGAACGCCCGGCCTACATAGCGGTGTTTAGATTCAGTATCTTTGCAAACTACTGACTAATTCCCGAACACCCGATGCTCGATAAACTAGAAGCCATCAGCCAACGCTACGACAACGTGAACGAGGAGCTGATGCAGCCCGACGTAATGTCGGACCTCAAGCGCTACAAAGCCCTCAACAAAGAATACAAAGAGCTGGGCAAGATTGTGAAGGAGTACCACGCCTACCAGCAGGTGCTCAGCAATATTGAAAACGCCCGTTTGGTGATTTCCACCGAGAAAGACGAGGACTTCCGCCAAATGGCAAAGGACGAGCTCGACGAGCTGCAACCCGAGCAGGAACGGCTGGAAGATTCCATCAAAGACCTGCTGCTGCCCAAAGACCCGAACGACTCGAAGGACGTGATTATGGAAATCCGGGCCGGCGCGGGCGGCGACGAAGCGGCCCTGTTTGCCGGCGACTTGCAGCGCATGTACATGCGCTTCGCCGAAAAGCAGAACTGGAAAATGGAGCTCATCGACGCCATGGAAGGCACGGCCGGCGGCTACAAGGAAATCATCGTGGCCGTGCGCGGCGAGGATGTGTACGGCAAGCTCAAGTTTGAAAGCGGCGTGCACCGCGTGCAGCGCGTGCCAGCCACCGAAACCCAGGGCCGCATTCACACCAGCGTGGCTTCCATCGTGGTCATTCCCGAAGTGGAAGAGTTTGACATCGAGCTGAACATGGGCGATATCCGCAAGGACTATTTCTGCTCCAGCGGCCCCGGCGGCCAGTCGGTAAACACCACGTACTCGGCCGTGCGCCTCACCCACTTGCCCTCCGGCCTCGTGGCCCAGTGCCAGGACCAGAAATCGCAGCTCAAAAACTTCGACAAGGCCCTGGCCGTGCTCCGCTCCCGCGTCTACGACATGGAGTTGGCCAAGAAGAACGAAGCCGACGGCTTGGTACGCAAAAGCATGATTGGCGGCGGCGACCGCAGCGACAAAATCCGCACCTACAACTACCCGCAGGGCCGCGTCACGGACCACCGCATCGGCTACACGGTCTACAACCTGTCCAGCGTGATGGAAGGCAACGTGGACGATTTTGTGGAGCAGCTCCGCCTGGCCGAAAGCGCCGAGCGCCTGCAGGAAGGCGTGACGAAGTAACGGGTTGAATATCAACTCCCCTCCTTAAAAAAGGAGGGGATGCCAGCGCATAGCGCTGGCTGGGGTGGTGAAGTCGTTAAACGGTACCCGAACGGCCCTTTAACGATACCTAAATCAATACCATCCGCAAAATTGGCCCGAACACTATCCGCTGCCCGGAGTCGTTCAGCCCTCGTTCAACGACTTTACCACCCCAGCCAGCGCCTTGCGCTGGCATCCCCTCCTTAAAAATAAGGAGGGGAGTTGATGTTCAATCCATGCGCTACCTCTTTCCGCTGTTGCTCATTCTGAGTTGTTTGCTCACCTTCCTGCCCGGCTGCGAGCCGAAGGAGGACCTGGTGCAAACCTCCGGCAGCCTGGAGTTTTCAACCGATTCGGTGAAGTTTGACACGGTGTTTACCACCGTCGCCACGGTCACGAAGCGGCTGTGGGTGTACAACCGCAACGCCGGGGCGGTGCGGGTGGAGCGCATCGGCCTGGCCAACCAAACCGCCACGCAGCCCTACCAGCTCATCGTGAACGGCGACGCGGGCAATGCGGCGAGCGGCGTCATTATTCGGGGCAAAGACAGCCTGCTGGTGCTCGTAAAAGCGGTGTTGGGCGATAATAACGCCGATAAGCCGTTCCTGCTCACCGACCAGCTGCAATTCCGCACCAACGGCACCGACCAGCACGTGCAGCTGGTGGCGTATGGGCAAAACGCCTATTTCCACGACGGCGAAACCCTGCCCTGCAACGCCGTGTGGCGCAACGACAAACCGCACGTCATCTACAATTCCGTGCTGGTGAACACGGGCTGCACCCTGCGCCTGCTGCCCGGTACCCGCGTGTATTCGCACGCCGGCTCCGCTATTGTGGTGCGGGGCCGCCTGCTGGTGAACGCCGGGGCTGACTTCGTGCCCGGCTCGGGCGCTACGGACACCATTAAAGCCACTAACCGCAACATCGTGCGCTTTCTCGGCGACCGGCGCGAGCCGTTTTACGACAATATTCCCGGGCAGTGGCGGGGCATTCAGTTAGAAGCTGGCAGCACTGGCAACATTATTCGCTACGCCGAAATCAAGAATGCCGGCTTTGGCGTTGTCCTCTACAACCCGAATAACGTGCAGCAGACCGATGTAACGTTGGACAACGACGTGATTCAGAACATTTCCGGCAACAACCTCAGCTTTGCCAGCGGGGGCGTCACCTTTGCGGGGGGTGGCGTCATCAGCTATTCGGGCAAAGTCACAGCCACCAACTGCCTGTTCACCAACTGCGGCGAGTACGCGGTAGTAGGCATTGGCGGGGTTTACGACCTCAATTTCTGCACCATTGCCAACTATACGCCATCGTTTCGGCGCGAAAACGCCTCGCTCGCCTTCACCAACGAGCTGGAGCTCAGCACCGGCATTGTGAAGCGTCCCACCAGCGTTAGCGTCCGTAATTCCATCGTCTGGGGTTCGTTTATCGACGAATTATTGGTAGATAACTACGCCGAGTATTCGTCGCTCAATATCCGCAACTCCCTGTTGCGCACGCAGGAATACGCCACCACCACGGCCGTTATCGGCGGCCCCGGAGTCAACCTGGTCAACACCGACCCGCTGTTTTTGCGCACGACCTTGTCCTTCAGCCAGCCCGACTACCGCCTGCAAGCCGCCTCCCCGGCCACCGCGCCCCGCCGGGCCACCGCGGGCCCCGTTCCGTCCCGCGACTTGCTGAACCTGCCGCGCCTCAACCTCAACGCCCCCAGCCTGGGCGCTTACGAGCACAAGTAGCACCCGGCCCCCGCATGCGAATAGTCAATCCACGTTGCGGGTTAGCCGCGTAGCGGTGGCAGGTTTGTAGCAGAAGTAGCATCATAGCACAAAAGCCGCGTAGCGGTGACAGAAACGCCAGGCAGTCTGTCACCGCTACGCGGCTTTGTGCTCCTTTCCTCGACTGGCTACAAACCTGTCGCCGCTACGCGGCTTACCTACTCTACCTGCCCGGCCGCCTGGTAGCGCAGCGTATCAAAGAGCACCAGCTTCTGCGTACCAACCACCTCGTAGCGCCGCAACTGGCCATTTTCCAGCTGAAAGCTCAGTTGCTTCCGGGCCGAAAACAACGGATTGCTTTGCACGATGGTAGCGGCTATTTCCTG
>JBBQSQ010000053.1:0-23809 GCA_038213745.1 Cytophagales bacterium | reverse complement strand
GTGAACGTGTCGGATGTGGCCGCCATGAACGCCCTGCCCACGCAGCTGGTCGTGGCGCTTTCGGCCGGCCCGCGCTTCACCGTCGAGGCCATCGAGGAACTGTACGCCGGCATGCGCCTGGCCTGCGAGGCCTACAATGTGGACCTGGTGGGCGGCGACACCACCGCCAGCCGCGGCGGCCTCACCCTGGCCATCACGGTGCTGGGCGAAGCCCCGGCTGGGCAGGCCGTGCGCCGCAGCGGCGGCAAGCCCACCGACTTGCTCTGCGTGACCGGCGACCTGGGCGGCGCTTTTTTGGGCCTGCAAGTACTGGAACGCGAAAAGCAAGCCTTCCTGGCCGACCCCGAAACCCAGCCCGAGCTGGACAACTACGAGTACGTGGTGCAGCGCCAGCTACGCCCCGAAGCCCGGCTCGACATCGTGCACGAGCTGCGGGAGCGCGGCATCCGGCCCACCAGCATGATTGATATTTCCGACGGCCTAGCCTCGGAGGTACTGCACTTGTGCGCGGCCAGTGGCACCGGGGCGCGGGTGTTCACCGAGTTTCTGCCCATGGCCAACCCCACGCTGGAAGCGGCGGCCGAGTTCAACCTCGACCCCATCACCTGCGCCCTCAACGGCGGCGAGGACTACGAACTGCTTTTCACGGTGCCCGTCACCGACCACGAAAAGCTAAAGAATCATCCCGATATCACCATCATCGGCCACCTCACCGCCAAGGATGATGGCGCTAATCTGGTAACTAGGGCCGGACAGGCCGTACCGCTCCAGGCGCAGGGCTGGACGAGCTTTTAATCGAAGTTCTGCGGGATAATTAACCTTATTTAAGCGCTACCGTTAGGAGTGCAAAAGAACCTGCACGGCGGGATGGCACGCTAATTGACTTCCATTCCTCATAACCGTGGATTTTCTATAATCTTTTCTTTCTCAGCCATGAATAAGCTCCCGTATTTAGTTGCCCTTCTTGTATTGCTAATTTCGGCGTTCAGTGCCCCTTCGGCCCACGCCCAAATCCTTAAAAAATGGAGCCCGCAGGCCAAAGGTGCCGTAATTGGTGGTTTGGGCGGTGCCACTGCCGGTGCCATTATCAACAAGCGCAACCGGGCCGTGGGTGGCGTGGTGGGCGGGGTAGCCGGTGGAGCCATTGGCTACGGCGTGGGCAAGCACATCGACAATAAGAACAAAGAGCGGGCGCGTATTGCCGCCGCCAACCGGGCTGCCGCCAACCGCGAAGCCGAGTATCGCCGCGCCCTGGCCCGCAACAACAGCCGCTCGAATGTGGTGACCACCAGCACCAGGACGGCCCTGGTGCCCGCCAATAGCCTTACGGCTTCGAGCGCCGCCATGCCCGGTGCCACGGCCCAGCCCGTGATGACGAATGCCGCCTACCTGCCCAATACCTCCTACGGCGACCCTTCGAAGCCGTACTCCACGGAAGAGTACCGCCGCAAGAGCTGGTAGTTCCGAAATTAATTGGATTGCAAACCCTGGGCGCTTGCGCCTGGGGTTTGGTTCTTTATAGCTAGTTGCCCTGGCGGATGATGCTGTCCGCTACATTCTCTTCACCAACCTTTTGGATTTATGAAATCCCTTGTTTGCAGTTTGTTAGTAGCCGTGGCGCTTACTTCTTGTTCGAAAGCCGGCGATGCCGTGAACGTCCAGACCCTGGACCAGGACTTCATCAGCGCCTGGAATAGCCGCGATTCGGGCAAGATTACCGGCATGCTGGCCGATGACGTGAGCTTCGTGCAAGGCACGGCCCACTGGAAAGGCAAAGACGAGGTATCGCAAAAGTGGGTGCGCGAGACGCTGCCTACGATAAACAGCCTAAAAACGAGCGTTATTAGCAGCAACGTGGACGCGAATAGCGCCTACGAAGCCGGGACGTTCTCGGTGGATGTGCTGCCGGCCGGCCCCGGCCAGCCCGCGGGTTTCGGCGAAGGCAACTACATTTTCCTCTGGAAAAAAGCCGCTGATAATACTTGGAAACTGAGCTACGCGCAGCTGGAGGATTTGCCGGTGCAGCGCCGGAATTAGGCAGCTGATTAGATAACCGAGAACGTCATGCTGAGCGGAGTCGAAGCATGACGTTCTCTATATGTCTGTTCAGTGCCTTCCCGATTTAATCTTCCGGATACGGCACAAACACGAACTTCGTGAATTCCTCATCGAGCACGAAGAGGCAGCAGAATTCGTCGGCGTTTTTGTAATTGGCTTGGAAATAATTCACCCCATCGGGCTCGATAATGCCTTGCTGCACGAACAATTCGAGGTAGCTGGCGAAGACGTGCCAGTCTAAGTTTAACTCATCGGCATTGACGAGCAGGCCGCCGAGGGGCACTTCCTGCTTGGCAAAGACGAAAATGGGGTATTTGCTGAAGTCGCCCTTGCGAATCTGGGAAGAGGCTTCGAGCAGGGTGTCGCACACGACGACGAAATCCTTGGTGATTGTGCCGAGGTATTTGCCGTTGAGTTCGGGGTCGTTGAAGTAGTCCATTGATTATTTGCCTTGCCGACGGGCCACCTTTTCAAGCAGGGCCACTATTTCCGGGTCCTTGGCGTTCTCGGCTTTCAACTGCTGAAAAAACGCGCTGACTTCCTGCTCTTCGGTTTCGGAATAGGGCCGCGAAACAATGGGTAACAGGTCGATGCCTTTGGGTTCGATGCCCAGCTTGCGACGGGACCGGCGGGTGGTGATGGCAGTCATGGTATTAAGAGGTTAAGAAATCCGGGTAATACTGCTTAACAAGGGCCGTAGCGGCTAGGGTTCCGATGTACAGGCGCAAACCGCCCAGCTCAGCTGCCCCCAACGCTTGTTTGTAATGGGCCTTGAGCGACGACTTGCTCTCAAAGCTGACGAAGCCTTCGTGCCCTAATTCAAACGACCAGCGGCACGCAAAGGCTACTAGGTTGCCTAGCACCCCAAGATACGCTTTGTCGCGGCCTTTATTGAATGCCGCACTTTCGACCAGGTGCATAAATACGTGGTCGGGCTTGGCTTCAAGGCTGAGGAGGCCGTGAATGATATGTGGATTATCAACGGTATTGAGCTGAAACACCTGCCGGCCAAGCTTAGCAACTTCCCGTGCCCAGTCAAATGCCCAGCCTTTCAACTTCCGGGATTCGGCTGCCGTCAGGGGACGCACCTGCGTGGGAAACGACTCGCCCGTCTGCGCGTTCTCGAGGGAGCGGGTGAGCTTGTCGATACGCTCCTGAAAAGAACGGGGCTTGACGGATTTCATGCAACGACGAAATCCTTGGTGATGGTGCCGAGGTATTTGCCGTTGAGTTCGGGGTCGTTGAAGTAGTCCATTTTTAATTCTTCACTTTGCAAGCTTGGTCGGATTGTCTTGAGATGCTGTACGAATGGGTTTCCAGATGGAATGAAAAGTAAAGCCTAGTACAAATCCATTGATAATTGGGTTAAAAATAGCAAGCTGTTCAACTGGATTGTACCCAAATGCTCCTCCAAAAGTCAACCGTAGCGTGAGATAAGCTAAAATTGAATAGCCAATGCCAAAAGCTAAGCGACTGTTTTTAAAATAGATTTTTTTGATAAAATAACGGGGAAGTTGCACAAAAAATATGTTAGCTAATAATGAGATAATGAAAGTAGCAAGTGCAAGAATTTTGACGGCTTCCCACGCTTGATTTCTTTGCAGAAGAAAATAGCCAACGCCATAGATTACAGTTGCAACCAACCAGCCGGTGAATGAGGCAATTAGCGCAGCCAATGTGTATTTTCTCATTTTGTCAAGCCAATCTACTTCAACTCCAGCGCCACCACATTCTCCACATGGTGCGTGTGCGGGAACATATCCACCGGCTGCACACGTGTCACTCGATACGCGGCATCTAGCAGTTCCAAATCGCGGGCCTGGGTGGCGGGGTTGCAGCTGATGTAGACGATGCGGGGGGCGCGCAGCTCCAGGAGGCGGGCCACCACGTCGGGGTGCATGCCGGCGCGGGGCGGGTCGGTGATGAGGACGTCGGGGCGACCGTGGCGGGCGGTGAACTCGGCGGTGAGGATGTCCTTCATGTCACCGGCGTAGAACTCGGTGTTGGTGATGTTGTTGATTTCGGCGTTGACGTGGGCGTCGGCCACGGCCTGCTCCACGTACTCGACGCCGATGACCTTACGGGCCTGGTGGGCCACGAAGCTGGCGATAGTACCGGCCCCCGTGTAGAGGTCGTAGACCAGCTCATCGCCGGTGAGCTCGGCGAAATCGCGGGCTACTTTGTAGAGTTGGTGCGCACCTTCGGAATTGGTTTGGTAGAAGGACTTGGGGCCGATGCGGAAGCGCAGGCCGTCCATGTCTTCCTCGATGTAGGGCTTGCCGTGGTAGCAGACCACGTCGAGGTCGTGGAAGGTTTCATTGCCCTTGCTGTTGAGGACGTAGTTGAGGGAGGTGATGCCGGGGAACTTGGCCAGCAGGGCATCGAGCAGGGGCGCGATGGCGTCGTCGGCGTGGTAGCACTGCAGAATCACCATGATTTCGCCGGTGCTCTGGGCCGTGCGGATGATGAGGTTGCGCAGCAGGCCGGTCTGGCGCACGAGGTTGTTGAAGGCCAGCTTGTGCTCGTGGGCGTAGGCCCGGATGAAGAGGCGGATTTCGTTGCTCGGCTCGGCCTGGAGCCAGCAGTGCTCCACGTCAATAATCTTGTCGAAGCGGGCGGGGGTGTGGAAGCCCACGACTTCGCGGTTGTACTGCGTCGTGTCGTCGTTTATCTGCTCGGTGGTGAGCCAGCCGTTGTCGCTGAACGTGTATTCGAGCTTGTTGCGGTAGTAGGTGCGCTGGGGCGAGGGCAGAATCTGGCGGATTTCGGGCAGCGCCACTTTGCCGATGCGGGTGAGCTGGTCTTCCACCTGCTGCTGCTTGTAGTGCAGCTGGGCATCGTAGGTAAGGTGCTGCCACTTGCAGCCGCCGCAGGTGCCGAAGTGCTGGCAAAACGGCGTGGTGCGCAGCTCGGAATATTCGTGAAACTTGACGGGAACGGCTTCGAGAAAGCTCTTCTTAGCTTTGGTAACGCGGAGGTCCACCACGTCGCCGGGGGCCACCTGGGAGACGAAGATGACGAGGTTTTCGACGCGAACGAGGCATTTGCCTTCGGCCACCATGTCCTGAATTTTAACGTTGCGGAGTAACTCGGCGGGGATGTTTTTGGCTCGGCTCATAGAACTACAAAACTACTGCCTGCGCTGTGGATGTTTGAACCGCGGATTTATCGGATTCAGCGGATTGGCCGGATTTTGTGGGTGGATTGAAAAACATAAAAAAAGAGCCGCTCAGATGAGCGGCTCTTTTCATGTTGCAAAGGTATTTGCTTTACGGAATTTGTGCAGAATCGTCACCGAAATCCGACGAATCCGACGAATCCGATAAATCCGCGGTTCAGACATTATTTCACCACCTCAAACCAGTTTTTGACGCTGGTACCGTTGGCGAGCGTTAGGAGGTAGAAATAGTTGCCGGCGGCGGTGTTATCGTCGCCGCCCCAGTTATTTTGGTAGTTGGTGGTTTTGTACACCTCGCGGCCCCAGCGGTTATACACCGTGAAGGTGTTGCCGGGGTAGAGCTGGATGTTGTCAATCACCAGCACGTCGTTCTGGCCGTCGCGGTTGGGCGTGATGACGTTGTAGGTTTTAACGACGTTGGCGAAGTTCACGCTGGCCTCGTTGGAGTTGGAGAGCAGGGGCGTGGCACCTGTGCCCACGGCCACCACCCGGAAGTTTTGGCTGAAGCCCACGCCGCTGGCTACCGCATTAAGGTCGGTGTTGGAAATGGTGGTTTGTAGCGGGCTGCCGGCCGTTATCGTGCGCAGCAGGACGGGAGTGCCGGCATCGGTGCGGCGGTAGATGCGGTACTCGGCCACCGGGAAGCCCACGAAGGCGTTCCAGGTGAGGGCCGTGCTGCCCTGGTCGCGGCCGCCGGGGCCGGCCGTGGCGGTAGCTACCAGCCGGATGGTTTGGGCCACGGTGCTGGTGATGGCCACGCCGCAGCCATTGGTGAGGCTGAGCTGGTATTCGTAGCTGTTGGCGGCGGCGTCTACCGCGTTGTTGTCGGTATACGTAGTGGCCGAAGCGGCTACCGTGCCCACCGAAACGAAGGTGCCAGTGCCCGCCACGCGCCGCTGCACCTGCACGGGGTTGGGGGTGTTGGCGCTGTTGGGGGCCGTCAGGGTGAGGATAACGCGGCTATTGCTGGCGGCATCCACCGAGGCATTGGTCAGGATGATGCCCGGCCTATCGAATATAATGGGGCGGGTGGTGGCCGGTCCGGTGCAGTAAGCCGGGGCCGCACTGATTTCCGCCGCGCTCACCGCATACGGGCCCGTGGGATTGAAGAGGACCGTAACCTGGCTGCTGGTGCTGCCCGTCGTTACAGTACCGCCCACCACCGTCCACTGGTAGCTGGCCCCCGCCGTGGCGTTGGCAATGGCGTATTGCTGCGGCGTGGCCGGGTTGCACACAAAGCCCGAACCCGAAATGGTGGGGGCCACCGGCAGCGGGGCCACCGTGAATTGCGTGGTGTAGAGTGGGCCCACGCAGCTGGCGGGGCTGGCCGTGGTTTCCTGCGCCGTGAGGGTGTAAGTGCCAGGGGCGGGCAGCGTGGCGAGCGTGCGGCTGTTGCCGGTGCCGGCCAGCGTGGTGCCCGCTAGCTGAAACACATACGTGGAGCCCGCAAAGCCGCCGGGCAGCGAAAAGGCCACCGAGCCGCTGCCCTGGCACACCTGAACCGGGCTCATAATGGCCAGGTTGGGGCGGGGCGAGGGATTAACGAGCACCTGCAAAACGGTGGAGGTGCCGCGGCAAATTCCGCCGGCCGGGTTGCTGGTTTCCGTCACGGTGATTTCGCCGAGAGTGGGCACCGTCACCGGGTTCCAGCTCACCGTCACGGTGTTCTGGAAAGTACTCACCTGCGTGCCCCCCACAATGGTCCAGGAATACGACGAGCCGTTGGTGAATACGCCGCTGCGGTAGGTGTAGGGGCCATCGGCCTGGCACACCGACCGCGGCAGCGGGGCCACGGCCAGGATGTCGCCGGGGCCGGTGGGCCGCACCGTTTGCAGGCGCTGGTTGATGATGACGGGCAGCGTAGTGGTGTCTGAAGAGCAGCCCTGGGCATTGACACGAAACACCTTAACGAACGCGCCGGTGGCGGCCACGCCCCAGTCCACGGTAATGGCCGACGTGCCCTGGCCGCTGGCAATGGTGCCGCCGCCAATCAGCCAGGTGTAAGCCGTGGCGGCGGGCATAAGCACCGAATAAGCAATGCCCGTGACGGTGGGGCACACCGACACGGGACCGGTGATGGCTTCCGCGGCCGGGCGCGGGTTAATGGTGATGAGCACCGAATCGGTGCTGGGGCAGCCGTTGCCCGTGGTGGCCGTCACGAAGTAGGTGCGGACGATGGCGCTGCCGGTGGTATTAGACGCCGTGAGTACCGGCTGGGCGACGGCGGTGCTGCTCAGGCCGGGGCCACCGCCCCAAGCATAGGTGTAGCCGGCGCGGGCGGGGGTGCCCAGCGTAAGCCGGCGGCCATCGCACACCGCGGCGTCGGGCCCGGCATCGGCCACGGCGGCGGGGTTCACGGTCACGGTTACGGTGCCAGTGTTCACGCAGCCGTTGGCGGTAGTGGCCGTGAGGGTGTAGGTGATGGTGAGGGGCGCGCCGGTCGTGTTAGGTAGCGTTACCGTGGGCTGGGCCACGGTGGGGCTGCTCAGGCCCGTGGCCGGGCTCCAGGCGTACGTGACCCCCGCTACCGCGGGCGTGCCGAGCTGCACGGGAGGGGCACCGGGGCACACGCTCAGGTTGGGGCCGGGGTTGGCGACGGGCGGGGGCGTTACCGTTACGGTTACGCTTTTTGACGTGGTACAGGTGCCATCCGAGCCCACCACGGTGTAGGTGGTGGTGGCGGTGGGGGCCACGGTCACGGTGGAACTGGTCGAAGTCAAGCTTCCGCCGCTCCACGCGTAGGTCAGGCCGGCCGGGCCCGCCACGGTAAGGGTCGTGGCCGTGCCCTGGCAGATGATGGGGGCGGCAGGCGTCACGGCCAGCGGCGGCAGCTGCCGGATATCCACGGTTTTCACCACCGAATCGCTGCGGCAGCCGTACTGCGATACGCCCTTGAGCACCAGCGTGCCGGTGGTGTTGGCCTGGGCCCAGGTTACTTGCACCGTGCTGGTGCCCTGGCCGCCGGTGATGGTGCCGCCCACCACGCGCCAGTTGTAGGAAGCGGACACCGGGCCGGCGGCCACGTACGTGCGCACCGTGGCCAGGTCGCACACCGTGGCCGGGCCGGTGATGGCGTTGGGGCCCGCGGCGCGGGTCACCGTAATGCGGAACAGGTCGGAGGCCAGCTTGCCGCCGCAGCCGTTGTCCTTCACCGTCACGCCTAGGTCGTAGGCCGAGGTGCGGGCGTTGCCGCAGGTGGAGTTAAAAACGAACGTGCCGGCCACCGAGCCGATGCCGGTGGCGGTGGCCGTGCCCGTCAGGTTGCCGGGCGTCACGGTGCCCGTACTGCCGTTGAAGGTGGTGTTAAACGGGCCGTTGCCGTCGAGCAGGGCGCTGTTCACGGTGAGCACCAGCGGGTGGTTGGTACTGGCCTGCGTGGCCGTAATCGGAATGCTGAGCGACTGGCCTTCCTCAATGGTGTAGTTGCGGGGCGTGGTCACGATGGGGGGCAGCACCGGCGGCGGGGTGGGCGGGCAGGTCGATACCACGAGCTGCAAATCGCGCCGGGTGGTGCCCAGCAGCACTTCCTGGCCGTTGATGGTGCGGTACTCGGCCACGTCCACAGCCACGCCGTAGAGGCCGTTGGTCATGGCGCCGTATTTGGCAATGCCGGTGGTGGCGTTGATGACGGCAAAGTTGCCCGCGCCCCGTCCAAAAGGATTGGCCCCGCTGTAGCCCGCAAAATAGGGCACTGGCTGGGGCAGCGGCGGAAACGAGCCCGTGTTGGTCGGGAAGCCGTAGGGCGTGCCGAACGAGTACACCAGCCGGTCACCGTCGGGGTCGAAAGCGTTGTTGAGGGAAATGGTGGTGTCGTTCTGGCACACGATGGCCACGGCCGTGTCCGAGAACACCGGCGAGCGGTTGTAAATCAGCGGCGGGGCCATGCTCACGTATAGCGTCAGCGGGATGTTGCCCCCCGTGCCGTTGTTGTTCGGGTTGTTGATGTTGGTGAGCGTGTTGTTGCGCGCCCCCAACGAATACACCGCGTAGTAGCCATCGAAGGACACCGGCAGCTCCACCACCTGCACGTATTTGCACAAGTAAAACGGTTGGCTGGGGCCCACCACCGCGCAGCCCTGCGGCACGGAAGGCGCTATCGGCGGGGGCAGGTTGGCATTGGTGGGCGTGGGCGAGCTGCGCGGAATGCTGAGGGCGAGGATGCGCGCCCCCGTCGTCCGGTTATAAATTTCGACCGGCGCATTGAGGGGCGGGGCCGCAACGCCGCTGGGATTGGCCAGGGTATAAAGGCCGTTGCTGTAGATGGTGACCGTTATTTCGTAGCGAAACGGGCGGGCCGTCTGGCCGTTGGCATCGAGGTAGCGGTAGCTCATCTCGCCACCCAGCAAGTGCGACGCCTGCGCCGGCCGGGTTCCCAGCCCAAGCAGCGCCAGCAAGAGCATCGACCCCAAAAAACGTCGTAGTAAAGTTGGTGACATAGGTATTTAATGGTTAACGGTTAGTGATTAATGGTTAATGATTAACCGTTAATGGTTTAAGAATTTTTGTGGAAACTTTTTCGTGAGGAGCTGCCTGAATTAGTAGGGTAAATAGCACAAGGAATGGCAGCGCAAGCAGTGCTTCGTAAACCATTAACCATTAACGGTTATCCGTTAATTACGCACCACGCGGCGCAGGGCCGTTTGGCCTCGCGCATCGCGCAGGCGCAGCACGTACACGCCGGGGGGCAAGGCGCTCAGGTCGAGGTCGGCATCGGCGGTGGGGCCGAGGCGCAGGGAGGCGCGAAGCACCGTGGCCCCGAGCAGGTTCTGCACTTCGGTGGCGTAGAGGCCGGCGGCGGCGGCATCGGGCAGGCGCAGGCGCAGGTGGCCGTCCGGGTTGGGGTTGGGGAAGAGGCTGAGCGTGGGCAGGGCCTGGGCCTCCCGCGTAGCCAGTGGCGACACTATCAGCTGATAGTCTTCTACTTCGGCGTTAAAAATATTAATTCCGCAGGGGAGGGGCGCATTGGTGCTTGCTGTGGTCTGAATCCGCATGCGGAGGCTGCGGCCGTTGGTGCCGGTGGGCAGCGCGAAGCTGGCATTGAAAACTGCGGCGGTGGTACCGGAGTTGGTCACGCCGTTGGCCAGCAGCTCGGTGGCCTCGAAGGTGCCGTTCTGGTTCACATCAACCCACACGGCGGTGCGGTGCACGGCGGCCTGGTTGGTGGTCACGCTGAGATTTACCAGGCGGCTGGGCGCAATGCCGATGGGCTGCGTGGTGTAGTTGGCATAGCCGCCGGTGGCCACGCCCGTGGTGTTGGTGTAAACCGGCGTCGCATTTGCCACGCTCACGCTGGTGATGAAAAACTGGCTGGGAAGCTGCTGGCCGCCCTGTCCGGTGCCGCCCGAGCCATTGGAGGCGCAATACGTGAGGCAGGGCACCGAAACCATTACCGCATTGGCCCGGGTGAAGGTGTTGGTGCCATTGGTGTTGGTGGCCGTCAGGGTCACGGTATAAGTACCCGAAGCGAGGTACTGGTGCGAGGGGTTTTGCAGCGTGCTGGTGCCGCCATCGCCAAACGTCCAGGCCCAGGAAGTGGGCCCGTTGGTGCTGAGGTCGGTAAAGAGAATGGGGTTCACGCAGGTGCCCGCCACGTAGTTGGTGCTGAACGCGGCCACGGGCGGCGCAGTATTGGCCCGCACGATTACGGTGTAGTCTTCGGCCTGGCCGCTGGTGGGGGCGGTGCAGGGACCGGCGGCGCTGCCGATGGCGTCGGCCACCACGCGCAGGCGTAGCGGCTGGTTGAGGGTGATGCCGGCCGGGGCCAGGTTGAGCGTGGCCGTGGCCCCAGGCGTGGCCGTGTTCAGGCCTTGGTAAACGAGTTCGGCGGTGGTCAGCGTACCGTCGTTGTTTTTGTCGAGGTACACCCGAATGTCGTGCGGGTTCACGCCGCCCGTGGTGATGAGCAGCGGGTAGTTCACGCTCAAGGTCAGGTCGGTGCGCTGGGGGCAGGAGAAATCCTGGTAGCCCGCGCTGCCGTCGGCCGAGGCATTGTCAATGCTGCCGAGCCGGAAGCGGGTGATGCCGTAGTTGGCGAAGTAGCTGGTGGTCTGGGGCGAGCAGCTGGCCGCCACCGGGGCCAGGTTGTTGTAGAGAATAGTGGTGGCGGCGCTGGTGGTGGTGCCGGCCGCGTTGGTGGCCTGGAGCGTCACGGCGTAGGTGCCGGCGGTTGTGTAGCAGTGGTTGGGGCTTGGCAGGGTGCTGGTGGTGCCGTCGCCAAAGGCCCAAAGCCAGGAGGTGGGCAGGTTTTGGCTGGCATCGGTGAACTGCACGCAGCCCGAGCAGGTGGTGGTGCCGTTGGTGGTAAAGGCGGCCACCGGCGCGCTCGCGTTGGCCGCGAGCGTCACGCTGTAGTCCTCATCCTGCGAATACACGGGCGTGGAACACGAGGTGGGAATGGTGCCCAGGGCGTAGTCGGCGGCTACGCGCAGCCGCAGGCGCACGCCCAGCGGGGCCGTGGCCGGCGTGGTGAAGGTGCCGTTGTGGACGATGGCGTTGTTAGAACTGAACACCAGCTCATTGTTGCCGATGAAGGCCCCGTCGTTGTTGTAGTCAATCCAGACCCGCACGTTTTGCGCGGCATTGGCAGTGGTGCGCACGCTGATGGGGTAGCTTTGGCCCACCACCAAGGCGGCATTCAGCGTGCAGCTGTAGTCGTGGTAGCCGCTGGTGTACCCCGCCGACGTGCGGTTGATGAGGTTGTTGCCCACCGTTACCTGCAGGATGGCCATGCCAAAGGCAGCCGCTTGCGGACTGCTGGCCGTGCCCGGCGTGCAAGCAGCTGCAACTGGGCATTGCGCCGCGGCACTCCGGGCCACGCCCAGGGCCAATAAAACAGCCACAAAACCCGGTGCAACGCGGGCCCAAGTACGTAGGAGTGGATTCATGCGGTATTCAAAGGGGAAGGGATAGAATTCAGTCGATAAATGTAGGCAGAAAACCGCGAGGAAAAGGGCCCAATCGGCCACTGATTGGTTTCAGTCGGTAATGGCCCGGCGTGGGGCACGCAATCAGAAGATACTGAAGCATGAGGAGCCCTCGCCGGACTCCCAGCGTGGCCTCGGATTTGAAGGCGGAGCATAAAAATCGCAGGCGCTGGCCGTAAGTTTGCCGGCCCATTCGCTTACTGCTTTTTCTGGCCCAGCTGGCCTTTACTTATTGATTATGACAACTCTCACCGTTCTCATCACGGGTGGTACCTCGGGCATTGGCCGGGCCTGCGCGCTGGCTTTTGGCCGCGCCGGCTACCAGGTGGCCTTCACCGGCCGCGACGAGGCCAAGCTCGCCGATACGGCCCAGGTCCTGGCCACTGCCGGTATTGCCCACCTCGCCGTGCGCGCCGACGTGGGCGACGAGGCTGCCGCCGCGCGCGCCGTGCAGGAAACCGTGGCCCGCTTCGGCGGCCTCGACGTGCTGCTCAACAACGCCGGCATCAGCATGCGCGCCCGCTTTCAGGACGCCGACCTGGACGTTATCAAGCGGCTCATGCAGACCAACTTTTTTGGCACCGTTTTCACCACCAAGTTTGCCCTGCCCTATTTGCTTAAAAGCAAGGGGACTGTAGTAGGCATCAGCAGCATTGCGGGCTACCGGGGCTTGCCGGGCCGCACCGGCTACTCGGCCTCCAAGTTTGCCATGAACGGCTTTCTCGAAGCCCTGCGCACGGAGTTGCTCGACCAGGGCGTGCACGTGCTCACGGCCGCGCCCGGCTTCACGGCTTCCAACATCCGCCAGACGGCGCTGGCCGCCGACGGCTCCTCGCAAGGCGAGTCGCCGCGCGACGAAGGCACCATGATGACCAGCGAAACCGTGGCCGATGAAATCCTCAAAGCCGTGCAACAGCGTAAGCGCACGCTGGTGCTCACGGGCCAGGGCAAGTTCGTGGTGTTCATGAACAAGTGGCTGCCCGGCCTGATGGACAAGCTGGTTCTGCGCAATTTCCAGCAGGAGGAAAAGGGCGTGGCCGTGGGGTAGGGAGTGATTATAAATTTTGAATTATAAATTATAAATGCCCGTCTGGTCGTTCAGACGGGCATTTATAATTTATAATTCAAAATTTATAATTTCCCTCACATCGTGGCCTTCTGCGCCAACTTCACGGCTTCGTACAAATCAACCACGCCGCCAGTCACGGACAAGGTCGAGAAGTCCACTTCTTTCTCGCCGCCGGGCACCAGCACCTTGGTGTGGTGCACCTGGGCCGACTGCATGATGATGCGCTTCAAATCTGCGGCCGTGAGTTTGGGGAAGTACGACTTGAGCACCGCCGCCACGCCCGCCGTGACCGGCGAGGCCATGCTGGTGCCGCTTTCGTTGCCGTAGGTGCTGCCGGGCAGCGTGCTGAAAATGCCCACGCCGGGCGCGAATACGTCCACGCCCTTCTTGCTGTAGTTGGAGAAGCTAGCCGTGAGGGCGGCGTTGTCTTTCGGGCCCGAAGCGCCCACGGTGAGCAGGTTGGGCACCGTGGTTTTGTTGAGATAGAAGGAGGCCGGGTAGTTGTCGGCCACGTCAAGGTTGTTGTTTTCGTTGCCGGCGGCGTGCACCAGCAGCACGTTTTTGGCGGCGGCGTACTTGTAGGCGGCTTCCACGGCGGGGCGCTGGGGCGAGAATTCCTTGCCGAAGCTCATGTTGATAATCTGCGCGCCATTGTCCACGGCGTAGCGGATGGCGTTGGCAATGTCCTTATCGCGCTCGTCGCCGTCGGGCACGGCCCGCACGGTCATGATGCGCACCGGGTCGGCGGCAATGCCCTGCACGCCCAGGTTGTTGTCCCGCACGGCGGCGATGATGCCCGAGACGTGGGTGCCGTGCAGCGGGTCGGGCCCGTGCAGGTCGTTGTTGCCGTAGAAGCGCTGCGTCACGTCGTTCGGGTTGTCCTTGATGATGTCGGCGCGCGGGTTGAAGTCCAGGTTCAGGGAGTTGTCCAGCATGCTGCGCTCGTCTTTCACCGCCTTGTCCAACTCCGTGAGCAGGGCGTCGGCGTCGGAAGCCCCGGTCTGGCGCATCATGTCGAGCAGGCCGGCCACGGCGCGCTTCATGTTGGGGTCGGTGGTGTTGGCGTTGCGCAGGGCCACGGTGTCCAGCTTCTCGGTGCCCAGCGCCTGCTTCATATTGGCTACCATCTGGGTGAGGGGGCCGGCCATGCCTTCTACCTGCGCGTTGCGGTCGGTTTCCTCCTTCAGGCGCGCCTTGTACGCCTTCTCGGCTTTCTGGTACAGCGCGAAATCGGCCTTGTCGGCGGCCTTCACGGTGGCGGCGGTTTTGCCCTTGAAGCGGGAGCGGCCGGCGGCCACGATGCGCGTCATTTCCAGGGTTTCGGCGTTCACGTTGCGGCCATCGGCCCCGCCGAGGAAGTTCCAGCCGTGCACGTCGTCGATGTAGCCGTTCTTGTCGTCGTCAATGCCATTGCCGGGAATCTCGCCGCGATTGGTCCACAGCACGGGTTTCAAATCGACGTGCGCCGTGTCGATGCCCGAGTCAATCACGGCTACGATAACGGGCGTGGGAATCAGGTTTTTCAGCAGTTCGCTGTAGGCCCGGGTGGCCCCCACGCCGGGCACGTTGTCCAGCTGGGGGTCTTTGAGGTACCACTGCGCGGCGCTCTGGTCGCCGGTAGGGGCGGGGGTGGGAGTCACCGATTGGGCCAGGCCCAGGGTAGGCAGCGCGAACAGGGCCAATGCAACGGGCCAGCGGCGGGAGGGGAAAATCGTCATGAGCAAAAGAGAGCGCCGCAACAACACGGCGGCAGTAGGAGGTAAACTGAATTCAACGCAAATGAAGTTCAGCCGAGCCAAAGACGTGCCAGCCCGCCCCGATGTTGCGTCCGCGCCGTCCCGGTCCGGTAACTTCACGGCCTCAAACCCGGCTTCCCGCGCATGTTCCGACTCCTCCGCCCCATTGCCGCCCTTGCGGCATTCTTCATTCTTTATTCTTCATTCCTCATTGAGACGAAGGCGCAAACGCCGAAGTCGTACACCTCCTCCGAAATCCTGCTGGGCCTTAAAAAGCTCAACGTCCTCGGCTCGGTGATGTACATCGCCGCCCACCCCGACGACGAAAACACCCGCCTCATCGCCTACCTGGCCAACGAGCGCCTGCTCGAAACTAGCTACCTGAGCTGCACCCGCGGCGACGGCGGCCAGAACCTCATCGGCCCCGAGCTGCGCGAGGGCCTCGGCGTGATTCGTACCCAGGAGCTGCTGGCGGCGCGGCGGCTCGACGGCGGCCGGCAGTTCTTCACCCGCGCCAACGACTTCGGCTTCTCCAAAACCTCCGACGAAACCTTTCGCATCTGGGACAAGGAGCAGGTGCTGGCTGACATGGTGTGGGTCATCCGCCAGCGCCGGCCCGATGTGCTCATCACCCGCTTCCCGCCCGATGCCCGCGCCGGCCACGGCCACCACCAGGCCAGCGCCATCCTCGCCGCCGAAGCCTTTGATGCCGCCGGCGACCCCAAGCGCTTCCCCGAACAGCTCCAATACGTGCAAGCCTGGCAGCCCAAGCGGCTGCTCTGGAACACCGGCAGCTTCTTCGTGAAGCCCGGCGAAAACATGGACGGCTACCTCCGGCTCGACGCGGGCGGCTACAACCCCCTGCTGGGCCAGAGCTACGGCGAAATCGCGGCCCGCAGCCGCTCCAACCACCGCAGCCAGGGCTTCGGCTCGGCCGCCCAGCGGGGCGAGGCGCTGGAGTATTTCCAGCCCGTGAAAGGCGACAAAGCCACCAAAGACCTGTTCGAAGGCGTGGACCAGACCTGGAACCGGGTGCCCGGCGGCGCAGCCGTGGGCAAGCTCCTCGAGGAGGTGATTCGCAAGTACGACCCTAGCAACCCCAGCGCCAGCGTGGCCGGGCTGCTAAAGGTGCGAAATTCATTTTTAGCCTTGCAGTCTAAGCTATTAAAGACAGGTAGTAAGGGAAATCGACCGGACCTTTTTTGGGTCGGTGAGAAATTTGACGCTATCGAAAAGCTTCTTCAAGCCGCATCTGGAATATATGTAGGCGCGATAGCAGCTGAGGCGACAGTGATTTCAGGACAAGAACTTCCTGTTACCGTCGAAATTGTTAGCCGTGGGATGGGAAATAAAATTTTGTTAGCAGCTGTGGATTCTGAGGAAGACAGTGGCAGAAACGGTCCTGTAAATAAGGGAAGGGAGTTGCAGAAGGGTATTTCTATAAGTGAAAAATTGGAACTGCCCATTGCAGATAAAGTGCCGCTGTCACAACCGTACTGGCTTCGCGAAACAGGCACGGTAGGGATGTACCGTATTCCTGATACGATTAGCACACGGCGCTACTATCCGGGCTGCAAAGGGCCAATTGTTGTAACCCGTCAGCAGATTATTGGACAGCCAGAGAATTCTCCGTCAGTGGCAGTAATGTGTAGGTTTCTGATTAATGGGGACCCGCTAGAAATTACCGTCCCCGTCCAATACAAGCACACCGACCCGGTGCTGGGCGAACTCTACCAGCCGCTGGCCGTGGTGCCGCCCGTGCTGGTGAACCTGCCGCCCGCCCGTTCCTACGTCTTCGCCGATGCCCAGCCCAAGACGGTGCCCGTCACGCTGCGGGCCGGGCGTGCCGGGGTGAGCGGCAGCCTGGCCCTGGCCCTGCCCGCCGGCTGGAAGTGCGAGCCCACCACCGTCCCCTTCGCCCTCGCCGCCAAAGACGAGGAGCTGACCGTGAACTTCCAGGTGCAGCCCTTGGCCGGGGCCACGCCCGGCCGCGCCGAGCTGCGCGCCACCGCCACCGTGGCCGGCCAGGCCTACGCCCGCGGCATTCAGAAGATTGAGTACCCGCACATCCCCACGCAGTTCCTCTTCCCCGAAGCCGTGGCCCCGCTGGTGAAGCTCGACCTGAAGCGGCGCGGCCAGCAGGTGGCCTACCTCATGGGCGCCGGCGACGAAGTGCCCGACGCCCTGCGCCAAATTGGCTACACCGTCACCCTGCTCAAGCCCGAGGAAATCAGCGCCGCCCGCCTCAAGGCCTTCGATGCCCTCGTGGTCGGCATCCGCGCCTACAACACCGTCGATGCCCTGAAAACCAAGCAGGCCGAAATCCTTAAATACATCGAAGCCGGCGGCAACGTGGTGGTGCAGTACGTGGTGAACCGCGGCACCGTGCTGCCCGAAATCGGCCCCTACCCGATGACCCTTTCCAACGACCGCGTGACCGTGGAAGACGCCCCCGTCACGCTCTCGAAGCACCCGCTGCTGGCGGCCCCCAACAAAATCACCGAGCAGGATTTCAAAGGCTGGGTGCAGGAGCAGGGCTTATATTACCCCTCGAAATGGGACCCGAAATACCAGACCGTCATTTCGAGCCACGACCCCGGCGAGCCAGCGAAGGAAAGCGCCATTCTGGTGGCGGACTATGGCAAGGGGCATTACATCTACACGGGCCTGTCGCTGTTTCGGGAGTTGCCGGCCGGCGTACCGGGCGCGTACCGGCTAATTACGAACATGATTTCCTACGGGAAGGAAGTGGCGCAGTAACGTTTGCCTCACCCCCCGGCCCCCTCTCCGATGGAGAGGAGGAGCCCCGGCAGTAGCTTGCAGCTGCTTATTTGCTTTCTGGAAAGCCGCTTTCGCTGATTCCGATTTTACCTTGCAGGTCGTTTGTGCTAATTGCGCAGACGGCCTTTTCCGTTTTGAATTGATTTCCTCCGCGTCCGCGCTACTTTGGCTCCCCCTCTCCATCGGAGAGGGGGCCGGGGGGTGAGGCACCCGTTAGCCCATGCTCACAGTAGAAAAAATCGGCGGCACCTCGATGACCGCCTTCGCCGACGTCCTCGCCAACATCATTTTCCACGGCCGGGAAGGAGCGGCGCTGTACAACCGCATTTTCGTGGTGTCGGCCTACGCCGATGTCACCAACTGGCTGCTCGAAAACAAGAAAACCGGCGCGCCCGGCGTCTACCACCGCATCACCCAAAACCAGGAGTTCCGGACGGCCCTGCAGGAAGTGGCCACCAGGCTGCAGGAGTTGAACAAGCAGTACGAGCCGCTGGGCCTCGACCTGGCCGTGGCCGATGCCTTCATTCAGCAGCGCATCGACCAGGCCCAGACCTACCTCGCGAGCCTCACCAATGTGCTGGCCTCCGGCTACGTCAACAGCACCAATATCCTGCAGGCGGCCCGCGAAATCCTGGCGAGTATCGGCGAGGCGCACTCGGCCTTCAACGCCGTCAACATCCTGCAAAACAAGGGGCTGCACGCCACCCTCATCGACCTCAGCGGCTTCGACGACGCGCAGGCCCTGACCATCGACGAGCGCATCGCCCACGCCTTCGACGGCGTGAAATTTGCCCACACCATCTGCGTGGCCACCGGCTACACCAAGGGCACCGAGGGCATTATGCGCGAATTTGACCGGGGCTATTCCGAAGTCACCTTCAGCAAAATTGCCGTGGCCGTGCGGCCCCAGGAGGCCATTATTCATAAGGAATACCACCTAAGCTCCGCCGACCCCAACCTGGTGGGCGTGGACCAGTGCCACCCCATCGGCTTCACCAACTACGACGTGGCCGACCAGCTCGCCGATGTGGGCATGGAGGCCATCCATCCTAAAGCCTCGAAGCCGCTGGAGATAAACGCCATCGACCTGCGCATCAAAAATACCTTCGAGCCCGACCACCCCGGCACGCTCATCACCCGCGACTACGTGTCGAAAGACAAGCACGTCGAAGTCATCACCGGCACCGATAAGGTGGTGATGATTGACATCCACGACCCGCTGATGGTGGGCGCGGCCGGCTTCGATTTGCACCTCATGCAAGTGTTTTTTGACCTTGGAGTGAGCTATATTTTCAAGGCCACCAGTGCCAATAGTATCTCGCTGCTCATCTGGGCCAAAGACCTGAAGCCCCAGCTCATGGCCGCGCTCGAAGCCAAGTACGAGAACATTACCATCGAAGAAGCGGCCCTGGTCTGCCTCATCGGCTCCAACATCGACGAGCCCGGTCTGCTGGCCCGCGCCGCCCGCGCGCTCGCCGATGCTGGCATCAACATCCGCAGCGCGGGTTTTGCGCTGCGCAAGGTCAATATCCAGTTTATCGTGGGCCGGGAAGATTACAAAACGGCCATCGTGGCCCTGAACCAGGCCTTGGGGTAGGATAGTAGCGCGGACTTTTAGTCCGCGATTGCCGGTTGGCAAAAATTTGTTTGTGCCACACTCGTTCGGATTCGCGGACTAAAAGTCCGCGCTACAGCCCATGACGCTCCGCCAGTTTCTCCAATTCACGGCCCTCACGCTGCCCGCCTGCGCGCTGCTGATACTGTTTTTCGACCAGGCGCTGGCCCGGCTTATTCACGGTCATTATACGTGGGCCATGCCGTTTTTCGCCATGCTCACGGCCATTGCCGACCGCATTCACGATGCGCTGATGATGCACGTAGTGGGCCTGCCCATCATCTTCCTGGGGCTGGGGCTGGCCTTCGCCGTGGGCCGATACGCCCTGAAACGGCGCGGCGCTACCCTCTTTCTCATCCTGCTACTCACCCACGAGTTCAGCATGGTGCTGGCCAACGTGCTGAAGGGCAGCGTGCACCGGCTGCGGCCCGAGGTGCAGTTCGGCACGGGCTACCCGGGCTATGGGCTGTGGGCTACCGGGCCGCACAACGACTCATTTCCCTCTTCGCATACAGCCGTTTATTTTAGTTTATTTTGGCCGCTGGCGGTGGCGTATCCGCGGTTTCGGGGGCCGCTGCTGGTGCTGCCGGGGCTCATTGGGCTGGGGCGACTGGTGTTGGGCGCGCACTACCTGTCCGATGTCTGGTTTTCGCTGTGGCTGGTGGTGGCCCTCACGTTTTTATTCGGCCTGCTGGACCGTCCGCGGCAAGTAGCGGTGTAGAGACGCGACCCTTGGCTACGCCGACCTTCGGTTCGCGTCTCAGCGTTGAACAATTAACGGGATATAATTAGCAAACGGCGCAAACGCCAAGACGCGAACCGAAGGTCGGCGTAGCCAAGGGTCGCATCTCTACAACCCGGCGGCCCCTCTGCCGTTCAGCCCTCAACCGGCGCGTGCCGGCTTTCACTTTTGCATGACACCACACCGCTTGCGCGCCGCCGTCTCCCTGGCGCTGTTCCTTTTGTTGACGCTGGCCGCCTGCACCGCCACCAAGCCCGTTGCCAACCCCAGGCTGGTGGTGCTGGGCCACGCCGGCTCCGGCTTTTTCACGCCAATCAGCCCGTTCAACTTCCGGCCGCCGAGCAGCTGGCGCGGCGTCCGCTGCGCCCTGCTGCGCGGGGCCGACGGCGTCGAAATCGACCTTCAACTCAGCCAGGACAGCGTGGTGATGCTCTACCACGACCAAATACTGGAAAAAAGCAGCAGCGGCCACGGTTGCGTTAGCCAGTACCCGGCGGCTAGCTTAGTGCAGCTGAACTACCACGGCGGCTGGCCCTACGATTGGCTTCAGCATGAGCAGCCCATCACCTTCGATACCCTGCTGGCCCGGCTCAACCGCCGCCCCAGCTTCCCCAATCTGCACCTCGACCTGCACGAAGACGACCAGTGCCTGCCTGCCGGCCACCAGTTCGACAACGTGCCGGCGCTCATCCGTCAGATTGCCGGCAGCCTGCGCCGCTACCACGTGCCGCCGGCCCAGGTGCTGCTCATCACCCAGGAAACCAGCACGCTGCGCCGGGCCCGGGCCGCCATGCCCGGCGTGCGCATCGGCCTCGAAATTGCCTCTGATAAGTTCGCGGCCGGCCTGCTCACGGCCAAAACCGAAAAAATAACCACCGTGGTGCTCGACGCCGACCGCGTGACCCCCGCCCAGACGGCCCAGGCCCACGCGGCCGGCCTCACGGTGGTCGTATTCGGCGGCCGCTCGCCCAAGGATATCCGGCGCATCCTGGCCTCCCAGCCCGATGAGGTTGAGGTAGATAACGTCAAGCGCCTGCTGATAATGCAAGGCCGGGCCCAGCAGTAGGGGAGCACCACGGAAGAACAGTCATGCTGCGCTTGTCGAAGCAAGACCGGTTTTTTAGTCAGAGCCGTAGGTTTGGGGGAGACTTCTACCTTTACCGATGCACTTCATCTCAAATCCTGCCCTGCATGAAATCAGCTCCTCTATTTGCCGTGGTGCTTGGCGCGGCGTCGGCCGTTCCGGCCCTGGCCCAGCAGCCCGGCCCCGCGTATCCGGTGCCATCCGAGGTCGAAAAGGCCCGCTACGCAACTGTTATGGCCGATACGGCCTATATTCAGCAGCATTACAAAAAGACGGAACATCAGGTAGCCATGCGCGATGGGGTGAAGCTCTACACCATCGTATACGCGCCCAATGATGCCGACAAGGTGCGCTACCCCATCATGCTCAACCGCACGCCCTACGCCATCGGACCCTACAAGTCGGCCAGCATGAAAAAGAACCTGGGGCCGAGCAGCGAGATGATGCACGAGGGCTACATTTTCGTGTATCAGGACGTGCGCGGGCGCTACATGAGCGAGGGCACCTTCGTGGATGTGCGCCCGGAAAAGGAACTGCACAAAGGCAAAACCGATATCGACGAGGGCACCGATACCTTCGACACCATTGAGTGGCTGCTGAAAAACAAGCAAGTCCCCAAAAATAACGGCCGCGTGGGCCAGTGGGGCATCAGCTATCCCGGCTACTACACCGCCACCGGCCTGCTGGCCCGCCACCCGGCCCTGAAAGCCGCCTCGCCCCAAGCCCCCATCGCCGACTGGTTCTGGGATGATTTCCACCACAACGGCGCGTTTTTCCTGCCCCACGCCTTCAACTTCCTGGCCAGCTTCGGCCTTCCCCGGCCGCAACCCACACCCACCGGCAACCCCAATTTTCAGCACGGCACCCCCGATGGCTACGACTTCTTCCTGAAAATGGGGCCGCTCAAAAACGCCGACGCCCGTTACTACAAAGGCCAGGTGGCCTTCTGGAATGAGCTGATGCAGCACCCCAACTACGACGACTACTGGCAGGCCCGCGACCTGCGCCCCCACCTCAAAAACTTGCTAAACGTCTCGGCCGTGCTCACCGTAGGGGGTTTCAATGATGCCGAGGATTTATTTGGCGCGCTCAACATCTACAAGTCCATCGAAAACCAAAACCCGGGCCTGCGCAACGGCCTCGTGATGGGCCCTTGGGTGCACGGCGGCTGGGCCCGCGGCTCGGGCGAACTGGTGGGCAACGTGGCCTACGGGGCCGCGCCGTCCATCTATTATCAAAAGGAAATCGAAGCCCCGTTCTTCAAATCCTACCTCAAAGACGGCCAGCCCGCCAACCTGCCCGAAGCCACCATGTTCGAGAGTGGTACCAACGAGTGGCGCACCTTCGACACGTGGCCGCCCCGGCAGGCGCAGGAAAAAACGCTCTACTTCCAGCCCAACGGCAAAATCGGCTTCGACCAGCCCGCCACTGGCTCCGAATTCGACCAGTTCCTGAGCGACCCGGCCCACCCCGTGCCCTTCACCGAAGCCACCAACGTGGGCATGACCCGCGAGTACATGACCGACGACCAGCGCTTCGCCAGCCACCGCCCCGACGTGCTCACCTACCAAACCGATGTGCTCACCAGCCCGCTCACCCTGGCTGGCCCCATCCAGGCCCTGCTGCAAGTAGCCACCACCGGCTCCGATGCCGACTGGGTGGTGAAAATCATCGACGTGTACCCCGACAACACCCCCGATAACCCCCGCCTCAACCCCAGCGTCCACCTCGGCGGCTACCTCCAAATGGTGCGTTCCGAAGTCATGCGCGGCCGCTTCCGCAACAGCTTCAGCAAGCCGGAGCCGTTCACGCCCGGCCAAATCACCGCCGTGCCCTTCACCGTGCAGGACCTGATGCACACCTTCCAGCCTGGCCACCGGATGATGGTGCAGGTGCAAAGCACCTGGTTCCCCCTCGTGGATAGAAACCCGCAGAAATACGTCGATAACATCTACAACGCCGACGAGGCCGATTTCCAGGCCGCCACGCACCGGCTGTACCACTCGCCCGCCCACGCCTCGCAGCTGGCGGTGAAGGTGTTGCCGTAGCTCAGGCGGCGTGACCGCCGAAACCTCACCCCCGACCCCTCTCCCCAGGAGAGGGGAGCCTGACGATTTGAAATACAAAAGCCCCGATTCCTGATGGAATCGGGGCTTTTGTTTTGGGCTATAGTATGGCATGCGCCGCCGTGGCTCCCCTCTCCTGGGGAGAGGGGCTGCGGGTGAGGTGACGTCGTCAGGGCTTACTTACCCACCTTTTTCGCCTCGGCCATCAGCTCCTCGTTCATCTTCACGTACTCGCCGTTCGGCGGCGTGGCGGCCAGCGCGGCTTTCTTCGAAGCTTCAGCGGCCTTGGTAGCACCGGCATAGTCCTTCATTTTCAGGCGGATTTTGGCTTCCGTGTTCAGGTTCCAGAACTTGGTGGGCTCGGCGGCGTTGGCTTTTTCCATCCAGGCCAGGGCTTGCTTCAGGTCCTTGTTATGGTCGTAGTAATACACGGCGGCCGAGGCCAGGTCGGCGGGGGCGGGGGTGGCGGCTTTCGTGATTTTCTCGTCAATCTGGGCCATTACTTTGCTTTCCACATCGGCGGTTACCTTGAACATGACGCCGGTTAAGGCCCATTC
>JBBQSQ010000052.1:0-23816 GCA_038213745.1 Cytophagales bacterium | reverse complement strand
GGAGGTCCGCAGAGGTTAGGTAGCAAAATCTGCGGACCTCCGCGTTTTACCTCCGCGAACCTCCGCGAGAAACCTCGTCAGGAACCCTACTGCGTAAGCCCTTTTTAAGTCATTTTCGGCGTGCTTCCTTACCCGCCCATTCGCAAGGCACCGCCAGCTCCCAGCATCTGCCACAGGTTTTGGCGCACTACATCGCCCATCGAGTCACATTTATCGAAGGCATCGGTGTGGTGGTAGCGGTTGAGCTCGGCCTTGAGTTGCTTAACTTTTTCGGGCGGGGCCAGGTAGTGTTGGCGCATCACATCGAGCAGGTCGCGGAGGCGGTGGCGCTCGGCGCGGGCGCGGCGGGCCATGAGGGCGCGCTCCTCGGTTTGGTACTGGCGCACGGTCTCGGGCTTGAGCAGGCGGGCGCACAGGGCTATCACGGCCGCGTTGTCCTTGAAAAACTGGGGCAGGTACATCGCCCGCCGGCCCTCGTAGCTCTGCTGGTCGAAGTCGATGGCCCGAACACGGTACTGCTCATTATCGAAATCGGGCGTTACTTCGATAACGTAGTTGTAAGCGCGCATGTCGCCGAGCAGGCGTACGAAGCAGCGCTCGTTGAACTTCACAAATTCCTTGGCGATGCGCACCTGGTTGATGTGCGGCTGGGTGAGGCGCAGGCGAATAAAATCGTCGCCGGGAATGCCGGCAATGTGCTCCTCAATCAGGGTGTCGCCGCTCACCAGGAAGTTCATGGAATTGGGCGAGAGCAGGTGCTCCAGCTCCAGGCCGTAGAGGCGCGAGGCATCGGCCTGCTTCACGTAGAAGTAGTCGTAGTTGTCGTTGAACTGGTTGACGATGCGCACCCGAAACGGCTTGGAATTGCCGAACTCGCAGTAGTCAATCCGGTCGGCCACGAGGTGCTCGGTGAAGGACAAGTCGCCGGCCGTTTTCAGCAGGGCGTACACTTCGGTAAGGCCTTGGCTGAGCTCACGCAGGGTTTGGGGCTCAAAAAACACCGTTTGCCAGAGGGTGTCGCGCCCGGTCCGGTCGAGCAGCGGAAACGAGCCCGTGAACTGGCGCAGGTCGGCGTAAGCCACCGGCAGCGGCGATTCCCGGTCGTAGGCCCGCAGGTACTGCCGCAGCGCGGGCGTGATGGGGTAAGGTGGCTTTTTGCGGGAGATATCCATGCGGTAAATGAGTAAGTGAGTAAGTGAGTAAATGAGTAAATGAACAGCCGGACAATATCCCCATTTACTCACTTACTCATTTACCATCTTGCTTAACCCGCCAATTCCGTTACCAGCGCCACGTACTGCTGGCGGGCGGCGTCCTTGCTGATGCCGCGCAGGCCGCTCCAGGCGTCGTATTTGGCAATGGCTTTGAAATCGAAGCCCCCGGGGCGGTCGCCGGCCACGTCGCCGTCGGTGGCTTGCTTGTAGAGGGCGTAGAGCTGAAGCAGCACCGTATTGGAGGGCTTGCTGGGCAGCTGCTGGGCGCGCTGGCTGGCGGCGTCGAATTCTTCTTGGGTAGTCATGTGGTGAATTGGTGAGTGGTGAATTGGTGAGTTTTGGCGTGCGCTGACGCAATTTGCACCGATAGAACGTCAAATTCACCATTTCGCCATTTCACACCTCACCATATGACGCATAAATCTATTCACGCCCTGGCCACAGCAGCCCTTTTGCTGACCGCCCCGGCCGCTTTCGCCCAAAAAACCTACCTCCACTGCGGCCGCCTGCTGGACGTGCGCAGCGGCAAGGTGCTCACCCAGCAAACGATTGTGGTGGAGCGCGACCGGATTACGGCCGTGCAAAGCGGCTACACGGCCGCCGCTGGCCCGCAAGACAAAGTCATCAACCTGGAAAACCGCACCGTGCTGCCCGGCCTCATCGACTGCCACGTGCACTTGGAGTCGACGCCCAGCCGCAATAGCTTCCGCGAAGGTTTTACGCTGAACCCGGCCGACGTGGCCTTCCGCGCCCAGGGCAACGCCCTGACCACGCTGCGCGCCGGCTTCACCACCGTGCGCGACTGCGGCGGCTCGGGGGTAAACACCAGCCTGCGCAACGCCGTGGCTCAGGGCCTGGTGCCGGGGCCGCGCATCTATTCGGCGGGCATGGCCATTTCGGCCACCGGCGGGCACATGGACGATACCGACGGCCTCAACGAGGACCAGATTACCAAAGCCGGCCACCCCATTAACCTAGCCAACGGCCCCGACCAGTGCCGGCAGGCTGTGCGCGAGCAGTTCAAGCGCGGAGCCGACCTGATTAAAATCGCCAGCACCGGCGGCGTACTCGACCTGAGCAAGGACGGTACCGGGGCCCAGTACACCGAGGAAGAAATTCGGGCCGTGGTGGAAACCGCCCGCGATTTGGGCCTGCGCGTGGCCTGCCACGCCCACGGGGCCGAAGGCATCAAACGGGCCGTGCGGGCCGGCGTTACCAGCATCGACCACGGCTCGCTGATGGACGACGAGGCCATTAAGCTGATGGCCAAAAGCCGTACCTGGTACGTGCCCACGCTGATTGCCGGCAAGTCGGTAGCCGATACTGCCCGGCTGCGGCCCGGCTATTTTCCGCCCGTCATCGCCCGCAAAGCCTTGGAGGTAGGCTCCAAGATGCAGGCCACCTTTGGCCGCGCCAACAAAGCCGGCGTGCGCGTGGCCTTCGGCACCGATGCCGGCGTATTTCGCCACGGCCTGAACGCCAAAGAGTTTGGCTACATGACCGAAGCCGGTATGACGCCGCTCGAAGCCATTCGCACCGCCACGCTGAATGCCGCCGAACTGCTGGGCGAGACAACGGACCTGGGCACCGTTGAAGCCGGTAAGCTGGCCGACATCGTGGCCCTGGACGGCGACCCCCTCCAGGACATCTCGGCCCTGATGCGGCCCACCTTCGTGATGAAAGCCGGGGTGGCCTACCGGCAAGAATAATTCCCGCACGGTAGGGCTTGGGCATTGGCCGTCGGCACACCCTCCCGGAGCACAGAGGACCAAAGCGTCCCCAGTGCTCCGGGGGAATGGGCCGAACCAGGCAGTGAGGCGCTTTCCGCCGGTTGGCCCAAATGTGGCGGCCAGTGCCGAACTTTGACGAGGACAACCATCCCTGCTTCGCTAATTATTGCTGCATTCATGAAAAAAACGTTGTTGCCGCTGCTGCTTGCGGCCCTTCTGCTGGCCCACGGCACGGCCGGGGCTTGGGGTTTTTTTGGCCATCGCACCATTACGCAGGTAGCTGTATACGAACTGCCGGCATCGTTGCAGGCTTTCTACTACCGGCACCTGGCCGAGGTGGTGCGCCTGAGCACGGCCCCCGACGAGCGCCGCAACGACGACCCCACCGAGGCCCCGAAGCACTACATCGACATTGACCACTACTCAGAAGAAAACCCCTTCGGCAGGATGCCCCGCCCCTACGATGAGGCCGTGGCCAAGTTCACGGCCGATACGCTCAAGAAGTACGGCACCGTGCCGTGGGTGATTATGGAAGTGAAGAACAACCTTACGGAGGCCTTCCGGCAGCGCGATACGCTCAACATTGTTAAGTATTCGGCCGAGCTGAGTCATTACGTGGCCGACGCCTTCGTGCCCCTGCACACCACCATCAATTACGACGGCCAGCTCACCGACCAGAAAGGCCTACACGGCCTCTGGGAAAGCCAGCTGCCCGAGAAATACATCAACGACTACAAGCTGGACGGCGAGCCCGCCAAATATGTAAAAGACCCACTGGCCGCCATTTGGGACGTGCTGGCGCAGAGCTACGGCTTTCTGGGCGAAACCTTTGACCGGGCCAGCAAAATTGAGAAGGTGATGAAGCCGGACGTGCGCTTCACGTTCACGCACAAGTACGGCAAAACCTCCCGCCGCTACTCCGATGCCTTCGCCGCGGAGTATAATAAGGCCGTGGGCGGCATGGTTGACTACCGCCTCAAAGGTGCCCCCACCATGGTATCGTCGCTCTGGCTCACGGCCTGGCAGGACGCCGGCAAGCCCGACCTCAACGCCCTGATGCACCCCGGCAAGCCCTCAAAGGAGGAGAAAGAAAAGCTCGGCACCGAGCTGGCCGCCTGGAAGAAAAACACCCTGAGCCAGGACCAGCTGCTGCTGGCCCAGCAGAAGGCCAAAAAAGTGGAAGCGGTCGACGAAATCAAATCGGCCAAAGACATGGCGGAGCCCGCCGAAGCGGCCGAAGCAGTGCCCGCGCCCACGCCAGCAGAACCCATGGCCGCGCCCGCGCCCGACAAGCTCAAAATCAAGGTTAAGAGCAAGAACGGCGGCACAGAAAAAATCAAGGAAAAGGAGTAATCGTTGGTTCAACGCTAATGGGCCGTTGGCCCCTCCTCGCGGCATGACTGTTCTTCCCACCACTGGCCGGCTCTTGGTTGGCTTGCTGCTGCTGGCAGCCTGCAACCAGGCCCCGCCTGCCACCGCGCCCGCCAAAACGGCCCCCATGATTCCGGGCCCCGACCTGGCCACCCTCACCGACAGCGCTGCCCCGGCGGCGCTGCTGGCCTACGGCCGCCAGTATCCGGGCTCGGAAGTGCTAGTGCACACGCGCCTGGGCAACATTCGGGTGCGGCTGTACGACGACACGCCCATTCACAAAGCCAACTTCCTGCTGCTGGCCCGCAAGGGGGTGTTCGATGAAACGATGTTCAACCGCGTGGTGAAGGACTTTGCCGTGCAGGGCGGCCAAACGCACAACGCCCGCACCATTCGGCTAAAGCGCTACCGCCTGCCGCCCGAAATCCGGCCCGGCCACTTCCACCAAAAAGGGGCCCTGGGCATGGCCCGCTACGACGACGAGCAGAACCCCGGCCGCCTATCCTCCAACACCGACTTTTATTTCGTGGTGGGCGAAAAGCTGGCCCCCAACCAGTCGCAGGCCATGGCCGGCCGCCGGCTCACCCCGGCCCAAATACAAGCCTACGCCAAAGCCGGCGGCGTACCCTCCCTCGATGGCCAATACACGGTGTTCGGCGAAATCATCGAAGGCCAGGACGTGGTCGATAAAATTGCCAACGAGCCCGTGGAGTCGGATAAATGGCCGGTAAAGGACGTGACCATGAAAGTAGAAGTAGTGAAGTAGCGGCCCTTCCAAACGCAAAAAAGGCCCGTCTCCAGCGGAAACGGACCTTCTTCTATCGGGAGGGAGCATGCATGCTCACTCGTGATTCAAATACTACCAAGCAAACAGCTTACCAAATTTTGGCGCGGTCGGCGGTGGAGCGCACCATTTTGTCGCCATCCTTGCAATTGAAGGCCTTGTGGAACTCCGGAAAGTTCTGCAACGGCCCGATGGTGCGGAACTGGCCCGGCGAGTGCGGGTCGGTTTGCACGAGCTGGCGGGTGGTTTCGGGGCGCTGGTTGATGCGCCAGATTTGGGCCCAGCTCAGGAAGAAGCGCTGCTCGGGCGTGAAGCCGTCAATCAGCTTGCCAGCCTTGGCCTGGGGGGTTTTCATGAAGGCCGCGTAGGCAATGGTGAGGCCCCCGAGGTCGGCCAGGTTTTCGCCCATGGTGAGCTTGCCGTTTACGTGCACCGAGTCGAGCGGCGAGAAGCCATCGTATTGCTTGCCCACCACGTCGGCCTTGGCCATAAACTTCTCGCCGTCTTCTTTGGTCCACCAGTCGCGCAGGTTGCCCTCCGAGTCCACTTTCCGGCCCTGGTCGTCGAAGCCGTGGGTCATTTCGTGGCCGATGACCGCGCCAATGCCGCCGTAGTTCACCGCGTCGTCGGCCTTGGGGTCGTAGAAGGGCGATTGCAGGATGCCGGCCGGGAACACAATCTCGTTCAGGCTGGCGTTGTAATAGGCATTCACGGTGGGCGGCGTCATGCCCCACACCGTCCGGTCAACGGGCTGGCCAAAGTGGCCTAGGTTGTCGTAGGTGTTGAATTCCGACACCGCGAACAGGTTGTTCAGAGCACTTTCGCGGCTGATGCTCAGCTTGGAATAGTCCTTCCACTTGTCGGGGTAGCCAATTTTCACCACGAAGGCGTTGAGCTTCTTGAGGGCTTCGGCCTTCGTGGCGGCGCTCATCCACTCGGTGGCCTGAATGCGCTCGGCGTAGGCCAGGCGCATGTTTTCCACCATTTGCTTGGCCCGGGCCTTGGCGGCGGGGCTGAAATCCTGGTCCACGTACAGCTGGCCGAAGGCCTCGCCCAGCGCGCCATCGGTGGCGGCAAAGGCCCGCTTCCAGCGAGCCTGCGGCACCTTGGCCCCGCTAATCACCTGCGAGAAACGGAAAGCCTCGTCAACGTACGCCTTGGGCAGGGCCGAACTCACGCTTTCCACCAAATGCCAGCGCAGGTACTGCTTCTGGTCAGCAATGGGCTCTTCCTTAATCATGGCGTTGGCCTCACTCAGGTAGTCGGGTTGGCCGATGATGATGTCCTTGGCCCCGTTTAGGCCGCTTTCCTTCAGGCGCAGCGGAATGTCGAGGTTGGGGTAGTCCGCGGCTACCTGGGCCACGGTCATCTTGTTGTAGTTTTTTTCGCGGTCGCGTAGGGCCACCCGGTCGCGGCTGGCTTTGGCCATGCGGGTTTCAATGCGGGTCACGGCATCGGCGTTTTTCTCGGCCGTGGCCTGGTCATCGCCCAGCATCTTAAACGTATTGACCTGGTAAGTGCGGTAGGCGGTGCGAATGGCTTTTGAGCGCGCGTCGTCCTTCAGGTAGTAGTCGCGGTCGGCTAGCGTCAGGCCGCCCTGCCGCACCTGCACGGCGTACAACGTGCTGTTTTTGCTGTCCTGCCCCACGCTAAGGCCATACCAGCCCTTCCCCAGGTTCTTGGGGTCGGCCAGGTAGCGCTGCACGCCGGCCAAATCCTGAATGGCGTCAATCTTCGCCAAACGGGGTTGCAGGTACTTCAGGCCGGCGCGTTCCACGGCCATGCTGTCCATGGCAGCGGCGTAGAAGTCGCCCACTTTTTGCGTGTTCGAACCGGGCTTGGCGGTGCGGTCGGCGGCTACTTTCTCCAGAATGCCCCGGGCTACGTCGCGGTTGCGGTTGCGCAGCTGGTTGAAGCCACCCCAGCCGGTTTCGGAGGCCGGGATGGGGTTATTTTTCATCCAGTTACCATTGGCAAACTGGTAGAAATCGTCGCAGGGCTGCACCGTACGGTCCAGGTTGGCCAGCGTGATGCCCACCCCCGACTGGCCGGGCGTAGCGGGCACGGTGGTTTTGGTTTTAACGCCGTTGCTTTTGGTTTTGACCTTGGTTTGGGCCTGCGCCGCACCGGCTACCAGCCCCAGCACGGCCGCCGAAAGGGCAGCGTGCCGCACAATTGAGAATTGCTTCATGCTTAAATGAGAATGAGAGAAAAGACGAATTCTGTATTAATATGCAAGGTACTATTCCTATTTGATGTTAAGAAAGTCAACAATCAGAAAGAAAGAATGAGAATTTCACCAAATGGCTAGAAAAAGAAAACCGTCATGCTGAGCTTGTCGATGCATCCCTACTGCGAGAGTAATCAATTACTTCTGCGGTAGAGATGCTTCGACTTCGCTCAGCATGACGGTCTTACGTTTGCTGCTATTGCCTTACCAGATTTTAGACCGGTCATTTTGGGCGCGCATCATCTTGTTGCCGTCCTGGCAGCCGAAAGCCTGATAGAATTCGGGCATGTTCATCAGCGGGCCGTTGGTGCGGAACTGGGCCGGCGAGTGCGGGTCGGTTAGCACCTGCTGGCGCACGGCCTCGGGGCGAATGTTGGTACGCCAGATTTGGGCAAAGCCCAGGAAGAAGCGCTGCTCCGGCGTGAAGCCATCGATTTTGGCTTTGGCCTTGGCCTGCGGGGTTTTCTCAAAGGCCTGATAGGCAATCGTCAGACCACCGAGGTCGGCCAGATTTTCGCCCATGGTGAGCTTGCCGTTCACGTGCACCGAGTCGAGCGGCGTGAAGGCATCGTACTGCTTGCCCACCATCGCGGCCTTGGCGTTGAACTTGTCGGCATCTTCCTTGGTCCACCAGTCTTTCAGGTTGCCTTCGGCGTTGTACTGCCGGCCCTGGTCGTCGAAGCCGTGGGTCATTTCGTGGCCGATGACCGCGCCAATGCCGCCGTAGTTCACCGCGTCGTCGGCCTTGGGGTCGTAGAAGGGCGGCTGCAGGATGCCGGCCGGGAACACAATCTCGTTCATCGGCGGGTTGTAGTAGGCATTCACCGTGGGCGGGGTCATGCCCCACTCGTTGCGGTCGATGGGCTTGCCGAAGTGCTTGATTTCTTCGTTGTTGGCCCACACGCGGGCGGCCAGAATGTTGTTGAGGTAGCTCTCGCGGCTGATGGTCAGGGCCGAGTAGTCCTTCCATTTGTCGGGGTAGCCAATCTTCACGGTGAAGGCGTTCAGCTTTTTCAACGCTTCCTTTTTAGTGGCGGCGCTCATCCAGTCGGTGGCCTGAATACGCTCGGCGTAGGCCGTGCGCAGGTTCTCAATCATTTGCTTGGCGCGGGCCTTGGCCGCTGGCGAGAAGGCTTTGTCCACGTACAGCTGGCCGAAAGCTTCGCCAAGGGCGCGGTCCGTCGAGCCCAGCATGCGCTTCCAACGAGGCTGCTGCTTTTTGGCCCCGCTCAGCGTTTGCGAGAAGCGGAACGATTCGTCGCCGAACGCCTTGGGCAGGGCGGGCACCACGCTGCTCACCAGGTGAAAGCGCAGGTACTGCTGCTGGTCGGCAATGGGCTCCTCCTTGAGCATGGCGCTCACTTCCTTCAGGAAATCGGGCTGGCCTACAATCACTTCCTTCGCCGCATCCAGGCCATTTTCCTTCAGCATGAGCGGCAGGGCAATGTTGGGATAGGCGGCGTTGGCCTCGGCCACCGTCATCTTGTTGTAGTTGGCGTAGGGGTCGCGCAGGTCCACGCGGCTTTTGCTGGCTTTGGCCAGGCGCGTTTCGATGCGCTGCACCGTGGCGGCGTTGGCTTTGGCAGCAGCCTCCGCATCGCCGAGCATCTTGAACGTGTTCACCAAGTAGGTGTCGTAGGCGGCGCGGATGCTTTTGGAGCGGGCGTCGTCCTTCAGGTAGTAGTCGCGGTCGGGCAGGGTGAGGCCACCCTGGCCCAGCTGCACGGCGTACTGGGTGCTGATTTTCTCGTCCGGGCCCACGCCCGAGCCAAACCACACGCTGCCAGCCTGGGCCTTGGGGTCGGCCAGGAAATGCTGCATCTCGTCCAGCGTCTTGATGGCCGCGATGCGGTTCAGGTGGGGCTGCAGGTACTTGAGGCCAGCGGCCTCAATGGCCATCGAATCCATCGCCGAAGCGTAGAAATCCCCTACTTTTTGGGCGTTCGAACCCTTGGGGGCCTTGGCTGCATTCTTGGCGGCGTCGTTCAGGATGGCGCGCAGCGTGGCGTTGTTGTGGTCGGCCAGCTCGTTGAAGGAGCCCCAGCGCGACTCGGCGGCGGGCACCGGGTTGTTTTTCAGCCAATTGCCCGAAGCGTAGTGAAAAAAGTCTTCACAGGGTTTCACCGACGGGTCGATGTTGGCAATGTTGATGCCGACGCCTTTTTGAGGAGGCGCGGGGGCTGGTTTGGTGGGGGGGCCGGCGGCGATGGTAGCCGCCAGACTGCCCAGGCCCAATACGGCCAGGCTAAGTTGCCGCGCGAGAGAAGTTGCAATCATACTAAAAGTGGGAGTTTGGTTGGGAAATGATGCCGTGAAGTTAGGGACACGGTGGCTTCATGGCGGTTGCATGAGTAAGTGGCAGACGGCCATGGTTCTCAGCTCCGTGCCGCAAAAGTGCCGAGCGGCAACGGGCGGGCGCTCCTCCCCTGCCGCTCCGGCCCGTAACTTGCGCCCATGCCGCTCTACAACCGCCGTTCCGAGCTTCCTTCCGTGCCGCCGCCCGCACCGCTGGGCCTGGCCGACCTGCTGGGCCGCGTGCGCCAGGCCCTGCAACAGCAGCTGGCCGAGTCGTACTGGGTGGTGGCCGAAGTGGCCGAGCTCACCGTGCCGCGCTTTGCCGGGGCGCACTGCTACCTCACCCTCACCGAGCAAACCACCGACGGCCGCGGCATGCCCCTAAAAGCCCAGGCCCGCGCCACCCTCTGGAGCCAGCGCTACCAGCAGTTGGCTCCTGCGTTTGAGCGCGCTACCGGCCAGGCGCTGCGGCCCGGCCTCAGGCTGCTGCTGCGGGTGCAGGTGCGCTACCACGAGCAGTATGGCCTGAGCCTCGACGTGGTGGCCCTCGACCCCAGCTACACCGTGGGCGAGCTGGCCCTGCTGCGCCTGAAAACCCTGGCGCTGCTGGAAGAAAAAGGCCTGCTGGAGCGCCAGAAGCTCCTAACGCTACCGCTGGCTCCGCAGCGGCTGGCCGTTATCTCGTCGCCCACGGCGGCGGGCTTCCAGGACTTTGTGCAGCAGCTGGACGAAGCGCCTTATGACTTTGCCCTCACGCTATTTCCGGCCGCCATGCAGGGCGACGACGCCCCGGCCAGCCTACGGGCCGCCCTGGCGGCCGTGCGCGCCCGGCTCGGGCAGTTCGACGCCGTGGTCATCATCCGGGGCGGGGGCAGCCGCGCCGATTTGGTGGCGTTCGATGAATATGGCCTGGCGGCGGCCGTGGGCGCGTTTCCGCTGCCCGTACTCACGGGCATTGGCCACGAGCGCGACGAGGCGGTGGTGGACCTCACCGCCCACCGCGCCCTGAAAACGCCCACTGCCGTAGCCGTTTTCCTAGTCGAGCGCCTGGCCCGCCTCGAAGCCACCCTGCTGAACTACGGCGAGCAGATAGCCGCACTGGCTCGCCGCCAGCTGGCCCAGCGCCACGCCCGCCTCGACCAGCTCAGCGGCCGGGGCCGCTACGCCGCCCACCGCCAGCTCGATGCCGCCCGCGAGGCCTTGCACCAGCGCGCCCGCCAGGCCACCCAGGCCCCCCGCGAACAGCTGCGGCAACTCGGCCTGGGCCTGCTGCGCTTCCGGCACCAGCTGCCCCGGGCGGCCCGCCGCGTCCTGGCCCGCGAGCAGCGCGGCCTGCGCCGGCGCGGCCGGGCGCTGCTCAAACGCTTCAATCGCCACCACCAGCGACGGCGCGAAGCCTTGCTGCACCGCCGCTACCAACTACAACTGGCCCTGACGCGCCACCTGCACCGCGCCGAGCTACGCCTGGTGCGGTTAACAATTAACAGCGAGCAGTTAGCCGTTAACCAACGCTCACCAAACGTATAGAAAACGCCTTTAACCTGCTCATTGCTCACTGCTCACTGAATAAAATGACCTACCGCGAAGCTATTGACGAACTAGAAACCATTCTGCGCGCCCTCGAAACCGATGCCGTGGATGTGGACGACCTGACCACCCGCGTCGAACGCTCGGCGGAGCTCATTCGGCTTTGCCGCCACAAGCTGCGCCACGCCGAGGCTTCGCTCGACCAGATATTCGATACCCTGGACGATGATGAGAATGAAGGAGAATCTTTATCGGATGACGCCCCTGAAACCGATGATGAGGAAATCGATGAACACGATGACCTACCCGGCGGCCCAGGCCGGTCTTGGTAAATATTTTAAAAATCTAATATTATCTTTTAAAATGAATGCCTATCTTTGAAGACCAATCCTATGGAAACTTAATTCTATTCAGTTTTTCTCCCGCAAAAGCATGGCATTCAACGGTACAGAGGGCCACCCAATAGACCCTGAGAAAGCGGGCGAGTGGACCCGAAACTATCGCCAAGCTAACCCCGGCGGCATTTATGCGCATTTTTTTGGCCGCGATGTTTTACTCAATCTGCTTAGCCAGGCCGGGGCGCAGGGCATCCGCTTTTACTACGGCCTCAATGGCCAAACGCCCCAGCTGATAGCCGTAGCCGCCGACACTGCCGAGAACGACCAGCTCGGCGAGCACTTCATTGTGGCCGATGAAGTGCTGCCGCACCTGCCAACCTCCAGCGAGCCCAACATTCTCAATAGTTAGCCTGCCGCCAGCCCAGCCGCCTAACTATGAACCACGACCAATTGAAGCTTTTGCTTTATGGCCTGCTGAGCACCGTGCAGCTAAGCAGCATCATTCCCAGGGTGGTGTCGGTGGTGGGCCTGGTGTTTAATTGCTTTCTCACCCTGGCATTGTTGCGGGCCAAGCCCGAAACCGCCGTACTGCCCCAGGCCTACCCAGATTCAACCAGGCAATTTGCCGGCTTCTGATTTCCATACTTTTTTTCATTCTAAATTATACTCTCCGTGCTGCTTGGGTTTTGCCTTGCCGCACGTAGGTTTGCCGCGGGACTTTCTGTTCGAATGCCTACCCTAATTCATTGCCCGCCTGCTTCACGCTTGTATTCCGGTGTCAGCCTAGCCGACTGGCCGAAGCTTCATTTATCCTTTTCCGTGCTTCCTGTCTAGTAGGGGCATTCATGTGACAACATTCCTGCCGTTGCTGCTCCTCACTCCGACATTGCTCCTGCTAGTGCTAGGGCTGGTGTGGTTTGTAGTGCGCTACCAACGGGGACAGCTGCGGCAACAGCAGGACATCGCCCAATTGCAGGAAGCTGCCCAGCAGCAAGCCCTGGCTGCGGCCCTGGTGGCCCAGGAAGACGAGCGGCAGCGTATTGCCGGCGAGCTGCACGACGGGGTGGGCACCATTCTGGCACTGGCCAAACTGCACCTTTTTGCGCCCGGCAGCCCGCCCGCCCCCGAAGCCAGCGCGCTGATTGACCAAGCGGTGGCCGAGGTCCGCCGCATCTCGCGCAACCTGCAGCCCGCCACGTTGCAGCAGCTGGGCCTGGCCCAAGCCATGCGCGCCCTGGTGCAAGCCGTGCCCCCCGACAATGCCCCCGAAGTGCGCCTGGAGCAGGAAGGCACCCTGGGCCGCCTCATTCCCCCGCACGAGCTGATGGTGTACCGCATTGCCCAGGAGCTGCTATCCAACGGCCTGACGCACGCCGAGGCCCACCACATTGTGCTGCGCGTGGCCACGGTGCCCGGTCTGCTCACGCTTACGTATTCCGACGATGGCCAGGGCTTCGACCTGGGCGCGCTGGAAGAACTGCCGCCGCCCGGCCCCCACGGCCAGCCGGTGGGCATGGGCCTCATCAACCTGCGCAGCCGGGTGGCCGTGCTGGGCGGCCAGCTGCACTACCACTCCGAGCCCGGCGTGGGCACCCGCGTCGAGGCCATTTTACCCGTTACGCTACTGCCGGCAGGTACGCCGGCACCTACTTTTTCGCTCAACTCATGACTCCCAAATCTACTGCTGCCGCAGTTACGCCCGTGCGCCTAGCTATTGTCGATGACCACATTCTGTTCCGGAAGGGGCTGCGGGCGCTTCTCAGCGGCTATGCGGGCATCGAGGTAGTGTGCGAAGCCGGCAACGGCCAGGAGCTGCTGGAACTGCTGGACCAAGGCATCAGCCCCAACGTGGTACTAATGGACATGCAAATGCCCATTCTTGATGGGCTGCAAACTACCCGCCTGCTGCGCACCCAGTTTCCGGCGGTGCGCGTGGTCATCATCTCCATGCACGACGACCCGTCCCTGGTGAGCACCGTGCTGGCCGAGGGGGCCCACAGCTACCTAGTCAAAAACACGTCGCCCGAAGAGATGCGCAGTGCCGTACTGGCCGCAGCCGCGGCTGGCGCACGGTAGGCACTAGCACAACCGGCGCCACTGACCCACAATAAAAGCCCTACTTCCTGCTGCAAGGAGGTGGGGCTTTTTGAGTTTTAGATTGTGCCTTTGGCACCCGAACCGCTGGTTGCCATCCTAATCTGTTTTGTTGAGCTGCGCCGCATTCAGCAACCAACCAATGCGGGCAAACAGTTGTGCTTCTCACCGGCGCTTAGCCAAGAGAAACAGCTACGCCAGTTCCACGGCCGGGTCCCAGAACAGCTTTTCAAAATCCACCACCCGGTCCTCCACCACGCGCACGCCTTCGGCTTCCAGGGCGGCCTGCATGGCGGTGGGCGTGGCAAAGTGCAGGCGGCCCGTGAGGTGGCCCAAGCGGTTGACCACGCGGTGCGCGGGAATGCTCCCATCGGCGTGGGCGGCCAGCATGGCGTAGCCCACGGTGCGGGCTCCGTGCCGCGCCCCGAGGTAGTGGGCAATGGTGCCATACGTGGTAACCCGGCCGGCCGGCACGAGGCGCACCACTTCGTGCACATCCTGGAAGAAATTGCGGGGCTCGGGTGGTTTTGGCGTATTCGGCTTCATCGGGACGAAGGTAGTTTCGGTCAGCTAGATGTCCGTCTACGTCTATTTATTGCAAAGCCGCGCAACCTTTCGGGCGAATTTTACACTATATCCATTCGATTTGGTGGCATCACCAGCTGTAATACTGCTGATTGTCGTACAAGCCTTCTCGTTCAGCCACTTGCTGCCCGCGCCTTCTTGCCAATTACAACACCCTTGGAAAATCCCATTGCCGCCCCGCCCAAGAATTGGGAAACCACTACCTCCGCTGCCCCAACGACGACTCCGCCCATTTCCCCGACTCCCGACACGCCGCCCCAGCGGAAGCGGGGCTGGCTGGGCTGGCTGCTGGCGGCCTTGATTATTGGCGGCATGGTGTGGGCCAAAACAACCTATTTTCCCAGTCCCGCGACCGGGGACAAAGGCGGGGGCAAGGCCGACGCTGGCAAAGGCGGCAAGGGTGGCCCCGGCGGCCCAGCGGCCAAGGTCCCGGTGCAGGTATACGTGGTGGCCGCCACCAGACTCTCCGACCAGGTTGCCTCGACTGGCTCCATTATCGCCGACGAATCGGTGACGATTCAGAGCGAGATTTCGGGCAAGATTACCAGCCTCAACATTCAGGAAGGCCAGCCGGTGCGCAAGGGCCAGCTGCTCTTCACCATCAACGCGGCCGATGTGCAGGCCCAGCTGCAAAAACAGGAATACAACATCAAGCTCTACCAGGACCAGGAAAAGCGCCAGCGCACGCTGCTTGACAAAGAATACATCAGCCGGCAGGAATACGAGCAGAGCAACAACGCCCTGCTCACGGCGCGGGCCGACTTGCAGGCCCTGCGCGTGAACCTGGCCAAGGCCTACGTGCGGGCCCCGTTCGATGGCGTTTTGGGCCTGCGCAATACCTCGGTGGGCGCGTACGTGTCGCCGGGCACGGCCATCACCACGCTCTCGCGGGTGCAGCCGGTGAAAGTCGATTTCAACGTGCCCAGCCGCTTCGCCCAATCGGTGCGCGTGGGCGACCCCGTGGTGGTGACCGATGAAGCCACGACCAAGAAATTTGAGGCCAACGTTTACGCCATTAACCCGCAGATTGACCCCGTGTCGCGCACCCTACCGGTCCGGGCCATTTATGCCAACAAGAAGATGGAGCTGCGCCCCGGCGGCTTCGTGAAAGTGAACCTGGAGTTGGGCGAAACCACTGACGCCCTGCAAATTCCCACCGAATCGGTGATTCCCGTGGCCAGCGGCTACACGGTATTCACGGTGAAGAACGGCAAGGCTGCCGTGCAGCCCGTCAGCATTGGCGTGCGCTCGGATAAGCTGATTCAGATTACCAAAGGGCTGGCCGTGGGCGATACGGTTATTCGGACGGGCATTTTGTCAGTGAAAGCCGGTGATAAGGTTTCGATTCAGAAGTAATATTTCACGCAGTGTTTCGCAGTGTTGGACGCAGTGTCCCACAGTGCGCTGACGCCAGAACGGCACTGCGGAACACTGCGTTTTTAACACTGCGAAACACTGCGTGAAATAAAATTATGAGCCTTTCCTCCGTCAGCATCAACCGCCCCGTTCTCGCCATCGTGATGAGCCTGCTCATCGTGATTTTTGGTGTGATTGGGTTCCGCTCGCTTGCCATTCGTGAGTACCCGAGCGTCGACCCGCCCATCATTACGGTGCAAACGGGCTACACCGGGGCCTCGGCCGATGTGATTCAGAGCCAAATAACCGAGCCGCTCGAAGAAAGCATCAACGGCATCGCGGGCATCCGCAACCTGACCTCGACCAGCCGCGACGGGGCCAGCACCATCACCGTGGAGTTCGACCTGAGCGTGGACCTCGAAGCCGCCGCCAACGACGTACGCGATAAGGTATCGGGCGCCCAAGGCAAGCTGCCGCGCGATGTGGACCCGCCCACCGTGAGCAAGGCCAACGCCGACTCCTCCCCCATCGTGCTCAGCTACCTGAGCTCGTCGAAGCGCACCCTGCTGGAGCTCACCGACTACGCCAACAACGTGCTCAAGGAACGCCTCCAGACCATTCCGGGCGTGAGCGAAATCCGGGTCTGGGGCGAGCGCAAATATTCCATGCGCCTCTGGCTCGACCCCGTGAAGCTGGCCGCCCTGGGCGTGTCGCCGGTAGACGTGCAGCAGGCCCTGGCCCGCGAAAACGTGGAGCTACCCAGCGGGGCCGTGCAGGGCCAGAGCACCCAGCTCTCCCTGCGCACCATGGGCCGCCTGACCTCCGTGAGCGACTTCAACAACCTGATTATCCGCAACGACCCGGCTTCGCTGGTGCGCCTGAGCGACGTGGGCTACGCCGAACTATACCCCGAAAACGACCAGACCGTGCTGCGCCGCAACGGCACGCCGATGGTGGCCTTCATGGCCATTCCGCAGCCGGGGGCCAACCAGATTGCCATCACCGACGAGTTCAACAAGCGGGTGAAACTCTACCAGAACGACCTGCCCAAGGACCTGAAAATCAGCACGGGCTTCGATAACTCGGTGTTCATCCGGGCCTCCATCTCGGAAGTCGAGCACACCATTCTGGAGGCGTTTGTGCTGGTGGTGGTCGTCATTTTTCTGTTTCTGCGCGACTGGCGCTCCACGCTCATTCCCGTGGTGGCCATTCCGGTGTCGCTGGTGGGCATTTTCTTCGTGATGTACATCATGGATTTCTCCATCAACGTGCTCACACTGCTGGCCATCGTGCTGGCCATCAGCCTGGTGGTGGACGATGCCATCGTGGTACTGGAGAATATTTTCAGCCGGATTGAAGAAGGCGAAACGCCGCTGGAAGCCTCTAAGAACGGGGCGCAGGAAATCCTGATGGCGGTGGTGAGCACCACGGTGGTGCTGGCGGCGGTGTTCCTGCCGGTGCTGTTTCTGCCGGGCATCACGGGACGGCTGTTCCGCGAGTTTGGTATTGTGCTGGCGGGCTCGGTGCTGATTTCGGCCTTCGTGTCGCTCACCCTCACGCCCATGATGTGCTCGCAGCTGCTCAAGAAGCAGCAGCACAACTGGTTGTACCGCAAAACGGAGCCATTCTTCGAGTACATTACCACGGGCTACCGCCGTTCGCTCGAAACCTTTTTGCAGCGCCGCTGGCAGGCCTGGGCGCTGGTGGCCGTGACGGGCGTAGGCATTTGGTTTTTCATGAAAAGCCTGCCCTCGGAGCTGGCCCCGGTAGAAGACCGCAACCGCGTGTCCATCAACGCCACGGCCCCGGAGGGCGCATCGTTCGAGTACATGGATGGCTACATGAACGACCTGTATAAGGTGCTGGCCGACAGCGCCGGCCGTGAGTCCGACAACATCCTGACCGTGACTTCGCCTGGGGGCGGCGGCGGCAGCGCGAGCAACTTCGGCATTGGCCGCGTGCTGCTGAAAGACCCCGACCAGCGCCCGCACACCCAGCAGGAGCTGACCGATAAGCTGACCGCGGCGGTGAAAAAGTACACCGGGGCGCGGGTGTCGGTGTCGCAGGACCAGAGCATCAGTTCGGGAGGCAGAGGCGGCCTGCCGGTATCGTTCGTGGTGCAAACCCAGGATTTTGAGAAGCTGACCGCTGCCGTGCCCAAGTTTCTGGAAGCCGCCCAGGCCGACCCCACCTTCGCCTTCGTCGACGTGAACCTGAAGTTCAACAAGCCCGAGCTGCGCGTGGTGATTGACCGCGAAAAAGCCCAGAGCCTGGGCGTGAGCGTGCAAGACATCAGCCAGACGCTGCAGGCCGGCCTGAGCGGGCAGCGCTACGGCTACTTTATCCGCAACGGCAAGCAGTACCAGATTATCGGCCAGGTGGCCCGCGAAGACCGCAACCAGCCCCTCGACGTGCGCACCCTAAACGTGAAGAGCCGCACCGGCAAGCTCGTGCAACTCGACAACGTGATTCGGCTCGAAGAAAAGAGCACTCCGCCGCAGCTCTACCGCTTCAACCGCTACAACGCGGCCACGTTCTCGGCCTCGCTGGCCAAGGGCAAAACCTTGGGCGAAGGCATCGCCGCCATGAAGGCCATCGCCGATAAAACCCTGGATGAAAGCTTCTCCACGGCCCTCTCGGGCACCTCGCGCGACTTTGCCGAAAGCTCCTCCTCCATCCTCTTCGCCTTCGGCCTGGCCCTGGTCCTGATTTACCTGATTCTGGCCGCGCAGTTCGAAAGCTTCCGCGACCCCGGCATCATCATGATTACGGTGCCGCTAGCCCTTTCGGGCGCGCTGTTCAGCCTTTGGTATTTCAATCAGACCCTGAATTTGTTCTCGCAAATCGGCATTATTATGCTGGTGGGCCTGGTCACGAAAAACGGTATTCTCATCGTGGAATTCGCCAACCAGAGCGTGGAGAAAGGTGCCGATTACATGACTGGTCTCATTGAAGGGGCCACGGCCCGCTTCCGCCCCATTCTGATGACCAGCCTGTGCGCCGTGCTCGGCATTCTGCCCATTGCCTTGGCGCAAGGGGCGGGCGCGCTGGGCCGCCGGGCCATGGGCATCGGCGTGGTGGGCGGGCTACTGTTCGCTACAGCCCTCACGCTATATGTAGTGCCGGTGATGTATTCGTATTTCGCCACGGCCAAAAAGCACAAGCCGAAAGTGGCGGAGGTGGAGCCGGAAACAGTAGTGGCTTAATATTTTTTTCGGACCGTTATGCTGAGCGCAGTCGAAGCATCTCGCGTGCTGCCACTAGCCCAATCGTCCGACGGTTTTACTTACCATCACACGCGAGATGCCTCGGCTACGCTCGGCATGACGGCCATTTTTTCGGTCCGACTTCCCTTTCATGAGATTTCCCCAAATTCTTCTCCTTTTCCTCCTTCCCTTCGCTACTTTGGGCCAGCAGGTGCCCCGGACGCGCGCCCGCCAGCTGGCGCGGCCGGCCACGGTAGCTCGGGCTCCGGCGCTGTCGCTCCAGCAGGCCATTGCTGAGGCGTTGCAGCATAACTACGGCATCTTGCTTTCGCGTCAGGATGCGCAAATTGCCGAGAACAACGTGACCCGGGGCAATGCCGGCCAGCTGCCCAGCATCAACGCCAACCTGACCCGGACATTCAACAACAACAACATTACCTCGACGATTGGCGAAAACGCGCCGCGCGTCATCAACGGTGGCACCTCTAATCTGCTGAACGCGAACGTGACGCTGGGTTGGACGCTGTTCGACGGTTTCGGGATGTTCGTTGCCTACGACCGGCTGAAAACCCTGCGCCAGCAGCAGCAGCAAATAACCCGGGCCACGGTGGAGGAAACCGTGGAAACCGTGACCAATGCCTACTACGACGTGGTGCGACAGGCCGGCAAAATCACCTCGCTGGAGGAAGCCCTGAAAATCGGCCAGGCCCGCATCGACCTCACCCAGGCGCAGGTAGACGTGGGCGTGAGCGCCAAAGTGGAAGTGCTGACTGCCCGCGTAGACTACAACGCCGACCGCAGCCTGTTTTTGCAACAGCAGCAAGCCCTGACAGCCGCCAAAATCACCCTCAACAACCTGCTGAGCCGTACGCCGCGCCTCGATTTCGAGCCCAGCGACAGCCTGACGGTAACCCGCGACCTGCGCGAGGACGCAATTACGGCCGGCATCAAGGCCAACAACCCGCGCCTGGCCCAGGCCCGCCTGGGCGTGGACGTGGCTACTTACAACCGCAAGCTGGTGACGGCCGCACGCTTCCCCCAAATCGGCCTGGTAACGGGCTACGGCCTCAACCGCAACATCAACAACGCGCAGTTTATCAACCTACCCACCGGCCCGGTGCTCACCACCAGCACCAACAACGTGCGGGGCCTCAACTACGGCATCACGGCCTCGGTGCCCATTTTCAACGGGTTCAATACCCGCCGGCAGGAACAAAACGCCCGCGTGGCAGAAGAGCAAAGCAAGCTCAGCCTGGCCCAAACCGACCTGCAACTCGATGCCGACGCGGCCACGGCCTTCGCACAGTATCAAAACTTTATCCAGCTGCTCGAACTAGAGGAAACCAACATCCAGCTGGCCCGCCAGAACGTGGACATTGCGTTGGAGCGCTACCGCCTGGGCCTGCTCACGCCCCTGGCCCTGCGCGAAGCCCAACGCAACCAGCTAGCCGCCGAAACGCGGCTACTGGACATTCGCTACTCGGCCAAGCAAGCCGAAATTGCCTTGCGCCGCCTCAGTGGCGGGCTGGTGCAAGCGCAGTAGAACAACGCGGTGCTGGCGTGGTGCTTTTAGGCATAAAGTTTTAAGCATCAAAAGTTCATTGATTCTTCTGCGGCACTTCCTGGTTCAACTGCCCGGTGGCGGCGGCGTACTCACCCGCGCCACGCCACGCCCAGCGTTGACGAGAATCCCGGGGCGAAAACCGATTCAGCAACCAGCTGGTAAATGATAGTGACATACTCGGAATCAAATAATTCAATAGTTTATTATTTATTTGTGCTTTCGTACTATGTTAGCAGGCATGCAGCTCTTTCCTTCCCTCCAATTCTGCTATCGTTCCGACCTTGGCTTTTTCATGGTGCGCTGGCTTTCTGACTCAATATTCCCAACACTCCAAGCCGAGTACGAAGCCGTGCTAGCCAACAAGGACGCTCACCGCACCGAGCGGTGGCTGCTGGACTTGCGGCAACGCCCTACGCCAACCATCGAAGCCGCTAATTGGGTGGTCTACAATTGGCTACCCCGAGCGGCAGCGGCCCTGGTACCGGCACGCCTACGCCTGGCCTACCTCATTTCGGCCGAGCGGGCCGAGCTCATCCGCACCGACCCCGCTCTGCAAGCCAACATCCAAGATGCCCTGGCCCCCAACCGCCACTATGATGTTCACCTCTTCAGCGAAGAGGCCGAAGCCCTGCACTGGCTCAGCGCCTAGCGCTGCGGCAGGGCCCGCAGCTGCACCAGGGCCGCCTGGGTTTCGCGCTGCTTGCTGCCCTCCTTTTCCTCCTCCGAAGCCGGCGTTTTGGGGGAAGTGCCGTAGAAGGCCAGAATGTTTTCCCGCGCCTGGGGGCTAAGATTTTCAAACTTCTTGTCCGCCAGCTTGCGCACCCATTCACCGTACGTTTCGTCGGCCAGCGCGTATTCGCCGGCCAAGGTCATCTTGCCGGTATCAAAGTCGGTGTTTGCCAGCTTCAGCGGGGCCGCGGCCGTATCGGCGGGCTGGCGGGCCAGGGCGGTGCAATAGTCGGCCATCACCTTCTGAAAGCTGGTTCGAAACAACTGCTGAGCTTCGGCGGTGGGCAGCTTGAAGGCGAACGGCTTGAGCGGCCCAATTTTGGGCAGAATACGAATAAAGTACGAAATAATGCGCGCCCCAAAACCTGGCTTCTGGTACTCCTTGCCATATTCTTTACGGAACTGGCGGGGGTGGTTGCGGGCCATGTAGTCGCGCCGCCGGGCACTGGGGCTCAGCTTGGTAATTTCCTTGCGCTTGTAGTGCCACGCCGCGCGGGCCGCCGTCGGAATCAATTCGCTCACCGCAAAGCGGTAGCTGGCAATGCTAAGGTCCACATTGGCAATTACTTTACCCAGCTCCAAGCCGTAGGTTTTAAAAAACGCCCGCTCCAGCACCGCCTTGCTCACCTTAAAGCCAATTTTTTGGTGGTATTCCTGGCTGTGGTACTTGCCATTGGCCAGCTGCACCACGTCGAATGCGAATTCGATTTGCCCGTGCTGCTTCGGGGCCTGCTCGTAGGTGATGACCGGCCCGAACTTGGCGGCCAGCTCCGGGTACACACTCGCCATGGCCCGGTTGGTGCCCTGGGCATGGCCATTGTTATCGGCTGAGTAGTGGGCCAGCGCGCCCAGCGCAAAGGCGTAGTCGTTGCGGTCCTGCGACTCGCGCAGCAGGTTGCGGATAAAATCGCCTGACCGCACGTAGTGCGTCAGGTTGGTAAACAGCACGTTCCCGAACGGGTAGTACCCCATGTCCTGAATAATGGCTCCGCCGTAGGCGTACGCCTTGGCGGCCACCAGTTCCTCGGTGGTGCCGCCCGGGTAGCGGCGCTGAATGGCGGGCAGCAGGCACCGCTCCCAGGTAGAGTCGATGTTGGCCTGGTGGGTAAGCACGGCGTAGCCCAGCGCCGGACGGGCCACAAAGGCCAGCAGCAGTACCAGCAAAAAAGCGTAAAAGCGCAGCATAAAGAAATGGATAAGCACGACGTTAGACTCCCTGCAACGGCAAGCAGCCCACTACTGTTCGCCAGTGCCTCACTGGTAGGAGCATCGGGAAAATAAAAACCCCGTTTCCGGCTTGGAAACGGGGTTTTTAGTAGAGAGCGAGGGATTCGAACCCCCGGACCTGTTACAGTCTGCGGTTTTCAAGACCGCCGCAATCGACCACTCTGCCAGCTCTCTGAAAAGAATTATGAATTAAAAATTATGAGTTATGAATTGCAAAACGACAACTCATAATTCATAATTTCTAACTCATAACCAAACAAGCGTAGAGAAGGGGGGATTCGAACCCCCGATACCGTTGCCGGTATAACGGTTTTCGAAACCGTCGCATTCGACCACTCTGCCACCTCTCTAACAGGCTCCCCGCGTGATTGGGGAGTGCAAAAGTACAGGTCAATTTTCAATGAGCAATGAGGAATGAGCAATCTTCGGTAAAATTTTCGCGTACCGGCCCAATGCAGTTGCTAATTGCCTATTGCTCACGCCTCATTGGTTTTTCTGCTGCAGCGTCTCCTGCAGCATGCGCCGGCGGCGGCCCGTGATGGCGTCCATGCTCACATTCACCTCAAAGCCGATAATGAGGGTCATGCACACGAATTCGAGCCAGACCATGAAGCCCACCAGCGCCCCGATGGAACCATAAAAGTGGTTGTACGAATCGAAAATGCGCACGTACAGCGTGAAGAGAAACGACACCAGAAAGATGAGCAGCGTGGCCACAATGGCTCCGGCCGATACCAGCGGCCATTTGTCGTGCACGGGCGGCACGAAGTAATAAATCACGCAGGTGGTGCTCAGAAACAGCCCCAGCAGCGAGCCGTAGCGAATGAGCGTGAGCACCAGCTCGGTGAACCGCTCAGGCACGATTTCATAGAACACCAGCCCGTCAATTAGATAAGTGCCGAAAAAAATACCAGCAATGGCCAGCACCAGAATCAGCGAGAGCACGAAGGTGAGCGCCGTAGCAATCAGGCGCTTGCGTAAGTAGCTGCGGTGCTTGAACCACGGGTATTTCTTCTCGAAGGCATCGAGCAGGGCCATAACGCCGTTGGAGCTGAGCACCAGCGCCGTCCCAAAACCGAACGATAGCAAACCGCCGTGCGGGATGTTCACGATGTCCTCAATGGTGGAGGCGGTGGCTGCGTACAGCTCGCGGGGCATGAAATCGGCCAGGAATTGCAGAATGTCCACGTTCAGGTTCGGTACGGGGATGTACGGAATGAGTGTGAACAGGAAAATAATGGTCGGAAACAGCGCCACCGTGAGGTTGAAGGCCATGTAGGCGGCGCGTTTTTCCAGCGAGTCCAGCCGCAATTCATGCAGAATGCGGTCGAGCAAGTCGTAGAGCGAGGCGTGGCCGCCGGGCAGCCGCAGCCGCTTCAGGCCCACAATCAGCCGGCGGTAGGGCCGTTGCTGGCGCACGTCGGGGAAGCGGGCACGGCGGATGGCGGCGGGGGCTTTCATTTTTTTAATTAAAAATTAAAAGTGAAAAATTAAAAATCTGCATGTGACGGACACCGGCTTGTCAAACGCTAATTTTTAATTTTTAATTATCAATTTTTAATTCAC
>JBBQSQ010000051.1:0-24133 GCA_038213745.1 Cytophagales bacterium | reverse complement strand
GAAACCCACTTTTTTCACCAACTGGCTGGGTAACAATGACATATTGGGTTATGCCGGTTCGGGCGGTACCGCTGCGCCCCTCACCAGTGATGCGGAGTTCACCACTAAATACACGGCTGTCACCGACGCGCTGACGGCCGGTGGGGCCAAGGGCTTGCTGGCCACCATTCCGAACGTCGTAAATATACCGTACTTCACTACTGTGCCCACGGCCAGCGTCATTGCTACGGTATCGGCCGCCACAGTGCCGGCCAGTACTGTAACGGCCTTAACGGCGGCCTTGAGCTTGACGCCGGCCCAAGTCAGCAGCATTCGCTTTGGCTTGTTCGTTCAAGCGCTCAGCGCCACCGGCACGGTGGTAACGCGCGAAGCCACAACCGCCGACCTGCTGTTGCTGCCGGCCAGCTCGGTGATTGGCGCGCCTTCGACCACGGCCAACCCGTTCCCGCGCGGCTTCGGCCTCGTTATCACGGGCCTTGCGCCGGCCCAGGCGGCCGGTTTGGCCGCAGCAGCTCCAGCCAACCCTTTGCCCAACTCGCTGGTGCTCGACGCGGCCGAAGTGGCCCTGGTACAAAGCCGCACCACGGCCCTGAATACGATTATTACCAACGTGGCAAACAGCAAAGGCTTGGCAGTTTTTGACGCCAACACGTTCTTCAACGGCGTGGCACGCGGCGGCCTCGTAGTCAACGCGGTGAATAACAATGCGGCTTTTGTAACGGGCAACCTCTTCTCCCTCGACGGGGTGCACCCCACGCCGCGCGGCTACGCCGTCTTGGCCAACGAGATGTTGAAGGTTATCAATGCCAAGTACGGCAGCACGTTCCAAGGCGTGAATGCCAACAGCTACCGCGGCGTGGTATTCCCGCAGTAAGCACGGTATAAACTACAACGAAAAAGCGCCTTCCTGCTCAGGAAGGCGCTTTTTTTATTAGGATTGGTGTGGCGCTTACGCTGGCACAGCGGCCTGCGCGGCCAGGTGCGCGGCAATGAGCTGGGCGTGGTGCCGGCCGTTTTCGATGAACCAGCGACTGGTGGCGCGGCCACCGCACACGGTGCCGGCCACAAATACGCCGGGCTGGGTGGTTTCGTGGGTGGCGGGGTCGAAGAGCGGGGCGCGGGCTTCGTCGGCGGGGTCGGGCTCCACGCCGAGGCGGCCGAGCAGGGCCTCGTCGGGGTGATAGCCAGTGAGGGCGTACACGAAATCGGTGGGAATTGTCAGGGGGCCGTCGGGCGTGAGGACTTCCACCGCCGCCGGGGTGATGGCCGTGATGGTGGTGTTAAAGTGCGCCGTGATGCGGCCTTCGGCAATGCGATTGACAAGGTCGGGCCGAATCCAGTATTTAACGGAGTCGCTGATAGCGGAGCCGCGCACGAGGAGCGTGACCTTAGCCCCGGCGCGGGTCATTTGCAGGGCGGCTTTGGCCGAGGAGTTCTTGGCCCCAATGACGACCACATTTTGCAGCACGTGCTGGTAGGGCTCCTTGTAGTAGTGGCTGACGTGGGGCAGGTCCTCGCCGGGCACGCCCAGCGGGTTGGGCAGGTCGTAGAAGCCGGTGGCCACTACTACGTTGCGGGTCGGGATTACGCCTTTGTTGGTGGTGATGATGAAGTTGCCCTGCTCCCCGCTCAAGGCCAGCACTTTTTCGTGCAGGCGGATGGTCAGCTTTTCGTCGCGGGCCACGCGCTGGTAGTAATCTAGGGCATCTTCGCGCAGGGGCTTGTAGTGGGCCGTGGGAAAGGGGTAACCGCCAATTTCGAGCAGCTCGGGCGTGGAAAAGAACTCCATGTTGGTGGGGTAGCCCACGATGGAATTGACCAGCGCGCCCTTTTCGATGATGGCCACTTTGAGCCCTTTGCGCTGGCTTTCGAGGGCGCAGGCGAGGCCCACGGGGCCGGCTCCGATAATGAGAACGTCGAGCATAAGAATCTTGGGCGAAGTAGCGCGAACTTTGTAGTTCGCGTCCTCGCGTTGTTGTGCGAAATTGACCGTGCGGCTACGCGAACTAAAAGTTCGCGCTACTTCCATGCGTACCTGCGACTTGTGCGGCAGCCCCGATTTTAAGAAGCTGCCCTTTTACTACGAATTTGAAGGCCAAAGGCTACAAGGCACGCAGTGCCGCGCCTGCGACCTGATGTTCCTCGACCCCCAGCCCACGCCCGCGCAGCTGGAACGGCTCTATGGGAAAGACTACTTCACGGAGCGCCCCAACTACGACCGGACCCAGCAGGACGTGGTGTTTATTGAAGACGGCCAGAAGCAGGCTGCTTTAAACCAGGTGCGGCCCGACAAGTTCACCAACTACATGCTGGCCAAGTACCCCGGCCGGAAGTTCCGCTACCTCGACGTGGGCTGCGGCCCCGGCTACACCCTCAAAAGCCTGGAGGCGCTGGGCTGGGAAGCCCACGGACTGGAAATATCCGAGCACGCCGCCGATTTTGCCCGGCGCGAGCTGCACCTGCCCGTCGTCACGGGCAACATCGAAACCACCGACGACTTCCACGAAAACCAGTTCGACCTCGCCTACATGGGCGACGTGCTGGAACACCTGCTCTCACCCAGCGCCACGCTGGCCAAGTTCCACCGCATGCTGGAGCCGGGCGGGCTGCTGGTGCTGGCCCTGCCCGCCACGCTTAACCTGCCCACCGTGCGCCTGGGCTTTGCGGCCTACGGCGCGCTGGGCAAGGAGCGCAAGATGGACATCCCGCCCTACCACCTGTTCGAATTCACGCCGGCCACCATCACCAAGATGCTCAAAAAGCAGGGGTTTGAAGTGGTGGAATTGCTGAACCCGGTGAAGCCGCCGAAGAACATCCGCCTGGGCGGCAGCGTGGTGGAGAAGGTGAGCAAGCTGGCCGGGCAGTACCCCACGTATTATCTGAACAAGCTAACGGGCCGGTTTGGGGACCGGATGTTCGTGGTGGCGCGGAACAGCTAACATCACCCCCGGCCCCTCTCCCGCGGAGAGGGGAGCCACGGCGGCGCTATTGGCCTACACACAAAATGAAAATACCCGGCTCAAAAATGAGCCGGGTATTTTCATCGGTTTCGTCTGGCTCCCCTCTCCGCGGGAGAGGGGCTGGGGGTGAGGTGAGACTACAGCTTAATCGTGCGCTTGCTTACCACCTGGCCATTCACTTTGACGGTGGCGATGTAGAGGCCGGCGCTCAGGCGGCTGCCATCCACGGCTACGGCGTGGGTGCCGGAAGCGTAGCGCTGGTTGGTGAGCACGCTTTGCACGCGGCGGCCCATTTCGTCGAACAGCTCGACCGTGACCGCGCCGGGGGTAGGCAGCGTGAAGTTTACGTCGAACTGGTTGAGGAAGGGCACCGGGCTGAGCTGCACCCCGCCTACCTCATCGGCTTTGCCGGGGGTGGTGCGCAGGGTGATGGTGGTGAAGAAGCTGGTGAGGCCCAGGAAACGGGCCATGATGGGCGCAATGGACGTGTTGTCGAGCAGGCCCTGGCCGGCGATGGCCGCCGCGTCGGTGGGCAGGTTGGTGTTGTCTTCGGCCCCCACCCAAATGTCCTGGGGCGTGTGGTTGCCGGGCGTGGCCCCGGAATTGCTGCCCACACCGGTGCTGGCGCGGGGGCCGTTGCCGTTGGTGAGCGGGTTGGAGCCGTAGGCCACCACAATGCGCTTGCCCGTGGGCGAAGCCGGCTGCGGGTAGTCCCGGCCCTGGAAGGTATTCATCACGTAATCAGGAAACCAGCCGCCCGCGCCGCCGTCGCCGCGCACCAGGTTGGTGGGCGTAGCATAGCCCGCCTCGGCCGCTACCGACTTGGTAATCTGGCCCGAGTAGGTGCGGATTTTAGTGCCGTTCTGCTGCAAATCGGCCTCGTCGTGCAGGCCCGTTACGGTAAAGCCGCCGCACTCGTGGTCGGAAGTGCTAAAAATCAGGGTTTTGCCGTTAGCCGGCACGGCCATCAGGGCGCGGCCGGCGGCCACGGCGTAGTCGAAGGCCATTACCTCCTTAATCATGTAGTCGGAGGCGTACACGTTGGTGGTGCGGGCAGTGGCGGGCGTGGCCACGTAGTTGGCCTCGCCGCCGCCCACGAAGGCGGGTTTGTCGGCATCGACGGTGTATTGGTTGCCGCCGGTAGCGCCGGCCACCACCGAGACGCCGCCGGTGTTGGCGTGCTCGAGGTGGTCAATCCGGCCGGCTTCCACCATCAGGAAGAAGCCCTTGCCGTTGCTCTTGGCTTGCAGCACCTTGATGGCAGCCTGGGTCATTTCTTCCAGCGACGGCTCCCAGGCGGCACTGGTTTGGCGGTCCTGCTCGAAGTTGACGTGCGAGGCGTGGAAGAGGCCGAGCAGCTTCTTGCCGCCCACACCGTACTGGCTGAGGTCGATGTTGTTGAGGGCGTCGCGGCTGTTCACGTAGCCGTAGTTGCGCTGGGTTACGGCGTAGCTCACGAGGTCCACGTCGTCGGCGCGGCGGCCGCGGCCCAGGGTGGCGTTCACGCCGGGGGTGGCGGGGTTGGCAATGGCAACGCCGTTGCGGTCCACGATGGTTTCGTAGGTGCTGGCCACGTTGCGGGGCAGGAAGTGCCGGGACCCACCGCCCAGAATTACGTCCAGCTCCACGCCCACTTTGGGGGTGGGCAGCACCCAGTCGCGGGCCGCCGTGTAGCGGTACGAGGCGGTGGGGCTGCTGTTGAAAATGGCTTCGTACTGCGGCTGGGTCGAGGAAATATATTGAGCAGCAATGTAGTCCTCCAGGTCGCGGTACCAGATGTGGCTGGCGAAGGCGGCCGGCGTGGCGTGCGTGATGCGGGCCGTGCTCACGAGGCCCACGGCGTAGCCTTGTTTCTTCGCGGCTTCCAGAATGGTTTCAATGGACGCGCCGGTGGCCGGGTTCAGCGAAATCACTTCGTTGTCCTGCTTGCCGGGCTTGCCGCAGGCGTACACCGACGCGCCGGGGGCCGAGTCCGTAATCCAGGAATTGAGCGAGTGGGTGGTGACGGTGGCGTTGTACTTCAGTTTGTCCAGCGCCAGCACCTGAAAGCCGGCATCGGAGGCGAAGCGCTTGCCGTCGCGGCCCTGGCCCATGGCCATGCGGGCGGCCGTTTTGGGGGCCAGCCCGAAGCCATCGCCGATGTAAATGATGACGTTGTTGTTCGTGGCGGCGGCCTGGGCCCGCGCCTCCTGGTGGGCCGCCAGCGCCGAAAGCACCAAACCGCCGGTGAGTAAAATTTTCGCTTTCATAAGTCCTTATTGAAAAAGGTGCAGTGGTTGACATCCGGCCGCAAAATTGGCGGGGGGCTGTGAGGCTGGCGTTACGACTGCATCATTCCTGTATTATGAATATAGCAACAATACAATCCTTTGGTAATGATTACGTAATCAAACTATTATGGCCCCGGCCTTACTTTTGCACACCCGTTAAGCTGCCTTCAGACCATGTCCTTTTTCACCAAAATGCCTTCGCTGCGCCGGCTCCTGCTGGGACTGGGGCTGCTGAGTTTCGCGGCCACTTCGCAGGCCCGGCCGCGGCCGCACTACGCCGTGGCCGGGCACGAACAGCCGGTGGCGCTGCTCCACGCGGGCAAGGCCACTTACCTGGTCACGGCCCACAGCGTGTTCCGGCTCGAAGGCCCACAATTTGTCCGCAAGCAGCAGGTAGCCAGCACGATTCAGTGCGCCACCGTAGCCGATACGGTGCTTTGGCTGGGCACCAACCAAGGCGTGCTGCGGCTGAATACACAGACCTTCCGGCCACGGCCGCTGGCGCTGCCCGGGGCCGGTGCGCCCAGCATCACGGCGCTGTTTCGGGATATGCGGGGCGAAATATGGGTGGGGGCCAACGGCTACGGCGTGTTCCGGTGGGCCAACGGCTCGTTTAGCCAGGAGTTGCACACGCCCGCCATCAACGGTGGCGTGGCCACGGCCGACAGCTCCGTCTGGATTGCCACCAGCATCGGCCTCAGCCGCAAGCAAGGCGCGGAGTGGACGCGCTACAACGAGGAAGGCGTGGCCAACCACGAAATCCCCGACAACATCGTGGAAAAGCTACTGCCCGACAATGCCGGCAACCTGTGGGTCATCATGTCCGATGCCATTTGCGTGTTCGAAGGCAGCCAGCACGCCACCGCTGAGGCCGAATTGCCCACCGTAAAATTCATCGGCCTGCCCGGCAATGAGGTATTCGGCGTCGTGTCCGTGGCCGGCGACGGCCGCCTGTTTGCTACCGCCCAAGGCCTGCTCCTGCTGCCCAACGAATCCGCCACTCCCCTGCCGGGCTTCGCCCCGGCCACCGATAAAGTAGCGCCCAAGCAGCTACTGGTGCCGTTGCCGGCGCTGCCCGGCACCAGCAGCGCCCAGGCCAAGCCCCGCCTCATTCAGGCAAACCAGCAGCGCATCTGGCTGGTCAGCGAAGACGAAATCATTGTCCTGACAACAAACGCGTTTCATCGCTTCATCCAGGCCAGCACCGCGGCCAAAGGTGGCTCAAAAAGCATGGCCCGGGCAAGCACCGGCCACTGAGTAACGGCGGCGGCTCGCACCACTTATTTCTGCTCCAGAAAGAGGTAGCGCGCCCGGGTCTGGTCTGGCTCTACCGTCGTTTTCACGTCCAGGCGCAGCAGTTGGCCAGCGGCCCCCGCGCGGGCAGGTGGCCAGGCAAGCAGGCCGGGACCGTTGGGATTGCCGGTTTTGATGAAGTTGGCAAAGTACGCTTGCATGGTTTTCGATACCTGGTAGTCGTCCGGTGTCCAGGCATACACCTTGTTAGTAGCCAAGTTGCCCAGCGCGTACTCAATCTCGGCCGAATGCACCGCTCCTTTGGCGGGTGGCGCGGGCTTGGCATTCACGTCGCCGCTAGTGGTGCCCCCGGCTAAGCCGGCGGTGGCGTTGCCCATTTCGGGCGTCATGGCCGGGCGGGGGCGGGCGTAGAAGTAGCGGTACACCGGCCGGCCACCGGTCTGGGCGTGCGTATCGGCCCATTTCCAGGTGCTGTAGCCCAGGAACCGGTCGCTGGCCAGGCTGGTCGCGGCTTGCTCCACCTCGGCATCGGTGGCGGCCGGGTAGAGACGCAACGCCTCGGCCGAACGGTCGCCAAAGGCTTTCTGAACGGCGGCGCGGTAGCTTTCCAGCGTAGGCGCCGCCTGACCCAACAAGCCCTGGTAGCCGCTTTCCTGCGAATTCCAACCCACCAGCAGCGGCACTTTGGCCTGCTGCCCAGCCATGAAAATAGCCAGGGGCGAGCTTGGGAAAAAATAGCCGTCGATGATGGGCTGGAACCGGTACCCATTGCCCTTGCCCGATGCCTCCAGCACCTGCTGGGCGGGCAATGCCCGCAGCGCGGCCAACGAGCCAGCGCCCAGGCTGGCAGCAAACTCAATCCCCGTTTGCTCGGCGCTCGCCAACGGAATTTCCGGCCACAGCGACAGCAGCGAACCGCTTTCTCCTATCGCTCCCACTATCAGATTCCTCGCCAAAGGCGAGGCCATCTGCGCGCTCACCGAAAACGAGCCCGCCGACTCGCCACCGATGGTAATGTGTTGTGGGTCACCGCCAAAGGCCGCAATATTGTCCTTTACCCAGCGCAGAGCCGCCGATTGGTCAAGCAAGCCGTAGTTGCCGGACGCGTGGTTTGGCGACTCCTTGGTCAGCTCCGCGTGGGCCAGAAAGCCAAACACGCCCAGCCGGTAGTTGACCGTGACGGCCACGATGCCCTGGCGGGCCATGCTTTCGCCGTCGTAGCGCGGCTCGGAGCCATCACCGGCCACAAGGCCCCCGCCGTAGAAGTACACCAGTACCGGCCGCCGCTCTTGGGAGGTTTTCGCGGGCGTCCACACGTTCAGGTACAGGCAGTCCTCGCTCACGCCGTTGGAGCGGAAATTCATGTCGCCAAACAAGGGCAGCTGCATGGCGCGCGGGCCAAACTGGGTGGCCGGCCGCACGCCCTTCCACGGCTGCACCGGCTGCGGAGCCTGCCACCGCCACGGGCCCACTGGCGGGGCCGCAAATGGCACGCCTTTGAATACGCGAATCCCCCCGGCTAACGCCGTGCCGGACAGTCGGCCGTTGGGAGTCTGCACCTCGTTGGCTAGGGCGCTGGAAACGGCTTTTTTCATCGGTTGGGCTACTGCCGGACCGGCCAGCAGCAGGGTAATAAACGGGATAGCCAGAAAGGATTTCATGGCGGCAAGCTACAAAGAAGCCCCATCACCAAATTGGCGACGGGGCTTTTGTGCAAATTTGCACGTCTTGCTTCAGTAAGCTTAGCAGGTTTAAAAGCTGGCCAGATATTCTTCTACCTGCGTATGAAATGCTAGAAAGCTGGCAGAACGGCTTGCCAGCCAATTGATATCCAGTCCGGCGGCCAATCGCTCCACTATTGGGTTTGAATGCTTGGTCGAGCATTTCCGGGCATTGTAAACCGCGAGCTTCGCTTCGGGTCGGGGTTGCGTTTCCAAGCTAATGTTACGGGTCTGACCGGGATTGTCCTTTCGCCATTGCAGGTACCACAGCCAATGCTCGATGCATTGCACCGGCAACAGCAGCACAGCTGCTACTCCCCGTTGCTGCAAGCGCTGCCGCATCTCCTGCTGCTTCCGGGTGAAAGCAGCGTGGTCGTGGTCGTCCAAGTCGCGGCCCACAAAAAAGCATTGCTGCTGATATTGCGACAGTCCGACTGTACAGGCTTCAGCAAACAAGTCATCAACCTGCTTTTTGTTGGTGGCCCGAAACCGGAGGGCAAAGGCTTCATCGAACTCGAAACGGTGCGGCAAATCGGCCGTCAGGGCAGTCAGGTAGTGACGCAGGAAAATCCGTTGCGCGTCGTCTTCCCCGAAAAATCCGTAGCGAATCATGCTCATGCTGGCACGCCTCCCAGGAAGCCCGATACCCAATGTTCGCCCAGCGAATCGGTGTAACGAATGGGCGGCTTGCCTTCGGCGGCCAGCTGCGCGTTGCTTTCGCTGATGAGGTCGCCGGCATTGCGAATCACCGTTTCGTCATTTTCGCGGTCGAACACCGAAATGCATTCCGGAATGTCAGCAAAATGGTCGACCACGTAGGGGCTGTGCGAAGTCAGAATAATCTGAATACCCCGCAGCTCGGCCAACTCAAAAATAAAATCCATCACCTCCTTGATGCGGCGCGGATGGATGCCTTTCTCGGGCTCCTCCAGCAGCAGCAGCTTCGGAGGGTCGGGTTGATGCACGATGCAGAGCAACGCGAGGAAGTAGAGGACGCCTTCGGATACTTCTTCGGCCCAGTAACCGACATCGTTTTTATCGAAGAACCGCAGCCGAAGCTGGCTCGGCTCATCAGGGTCGGCCGGCGTGGCAACGGATGTGAATTCTCCGACACAATTTGTTAAATCCGCTTCCAGCTGCCGAAAGAGCGGCCGATGATTCTGGCTTAAATAAAACAGATAAGAAACTATGTTAGAGCCGTTTTCAGACAACCTCGTCTCATTTCCATTTGACTTGCCCGGCGAAAAAGCATCTGGGTTTATTTTATGAATAATGATGTGCGCAACATCTACCTGGAAAGCCGTGAAATCATCCACCGAGCCATCGGAAGTGGCAATATCAAATTTGGTTGTCGTTTCCTTATCGTTTTCACTGTCGAATAAGTTTTGGGAAGCTATTGGAAGTATTTTAATGATGGCGTTAGCTTTTCTTCCTTCTGGGCCATTGTCTACTACATTGAATCCAATCCATTTATCCTCTTCCTTCAGCAGGGCTTTGCGAAAGATATTCGATTCAAAAAACTTGCGCTTCTCCTCTGCACCTCTCCAACCGTAATTTCTTATCCGAGCGGTCAGGAGCGAAATTCCCTTCAAAAAATTCGACTTTCCCGAGTTATTCGGCCCGATGAACAGGTTGACCTGCCCCAGCTTCACCGAAGCGTCGCGGATACTGCGGAAATTCTGGATGCGGATGGACGTGAGCATGAGCGCGAAGGTAGGTGATTGGATACGCACACTCGCTGACGTGATATAACACAAAAGCGGCCCCTGGCAGGTACCAGGGGCCGCTTGCGGACCATTCGCGGACTCGCAGAGTCCGCGTTACAACAGCTCGGTGCTACGCTTCACGAAGGCGGTCAGGGCCTCGCCTTTCAGCATGCCCTGGGCCAGGAGGGCGAGGTCGAAGGCTTGCTTGGCCAGCGTGTCGCCGCCATCGGCCAGCACCTTGGTTACCAGCGGGTGGTTGGCGTTTACGGTCACGTCGTACGAGTCGGGGAAGGCCCCGAACATCTGCATGCCGCCGCCGCCGCCGGTGCGCTGCATGTCCTTCATGCGGCGCATAAACTCGTTTTGGGTGATGACCACCGGCGCGTCCTGCGGGCTGAGGGCCGCCACTTTCACGTGCATCGTGTCGTTGGCAATGGCGGTTTTGAATACCTCGGCCAGCTTGGTCTGGTCGTCCTCGGTCAGTACGCTTTCGGTGGTGCCGTCCTTCTCGATGAGCTTGCTCACCGTGTCGGCATCCACGCGCTTGAAGCTGGTTTTTTCCAGCTTCTGCTCCAGCTGGCCCACAAAGTGCGGGTCGAGCACCTGGTCGAAGTTCAGCACGTCGTAGCCCCGCTCCTGGGCGGCGGCCACGAAGCCGTGCTGCTGCTCAGCATCGTTGGTGTAGAGCACCACGGTGTTGCCGTCCTTGTCATGCTGGTTGGCCTGGATGTGCTCGGTATACTCGCTGATGGTAAACAGCTTGCCGTCCACATTTTTCAGCAGCACGAAGTCCTTCGCGCGCTCGTAGAACTTCTCATCCGAGAGCATGCCGTACTTCACAAACATGCCGATATCGCCCCATTTCTCCTCGTAGCCGGCCCGGTCTTTCTTGAACAGGTCGTTGAGCTTGTCGGCGACTTTGCGGGTGATGTAGGTGTTGATTTTGCGCACCGCCGCGTCGGCCTGTAGGAAGCTGCGGCTCACGTTCAGCGGAATATCGGGCGAGTCAATCACGCCGTGCAGCAGCATCAGGAACTCGGGCACCACGTCCTTCACCTCGTCGGTGATGAAGACCTGGCGCGAGTAGAGCTGAATCTTGTTGCGCGAGAACTGCAGCTCGTCCTTCACCTTCGGGAAGTACAGAATGCCCGTGAGATTGAACGGGTAATCCACGTTCAGGTGAATCCAGAACAGGGGCTCGTCCATGCTCATGGGGTAAAGCTCCTGGTAGAATTTCTTGTAGTCCTCGTCGGTCAGCTCGCTGGGCTGCTTGGTCCAAATCGGGCTGGTATCGTTGATGAGCTGGCCCTCGAACTCAATCGGAATGGGCAGAAACTTGCAGTACTTGGTGAGGATGGTGCGCAAGCGGGCCTCCTCCAAAAACTCGTCCGAATCTTCGGCTACGTGCAGGACCACATCGGTGCCGCGCTCGGCCTTCTCGGTGCTTTCCAGGGTGAAGGAGGTGCTGCCGTCGCAGGTCCAGTGGGCGGCTTCGGTGCCTTCCTGGTGGCTCTGCGAGAAAATTTCTACCTCACTCGACACCATGAAGGCCGAGTAGAAGCCCAGGCCGAACTGCCCGATAATCTGGTCCTTCGTGGCCGCGTCCTTCTCCTTGTACTGCTCCACAAACTCGGTGGCGCCGCTGAAGGCAATCTGGTTGATGTACTTCTTGATTTCCTCGCCGGTCATGCCCAGGCCGTGGTCGGAAATCGTGATTTTGCGGGCTTTTTTGTCCACGGTCACGCGCACTTTCAGCTCACCCAGCTCGCCTTTGTATTCGCCCAGCTGGGCCAGGCTCTTGAGCTTTTGGGTGGCATCGACGGCATTGCTGACCAGTTCCCGCAGGAAAATTTCGTGGTCGGAATACAAGAACTTCTTGATAATCGGGAAGATGTTCTCGGTGTGGATGGAGATGGAGCCGGTTTCTTGCATGATGTGAATGGAAACGGTTGAATACAGACGGAATGGCCGGGCATAGCGCAGCCGGCCGCTGATTCAGCCGCTTTCAAACGGTGTTCCAAGGGGCACCGCGCTGTCAGATTGACAGCCGGGGCTACCGTTCCGGGCGGGATTGGTAGCGCAGTTTCGGCTCGGAGGTGCCGGGGGTGGGCTGGCCGGGGCCGTGCACGGCCTCCCACTCGGCCAGCAGCGCGGGCAGGCGGTCCGAAAAATCGGTGAGCCAGTGCAGCCCCGGGCCGGGCTGCGGAAAATACTGGATATCAAACGCTATGGCAGCGCGCACCTGGGCAAGTAGCGACTCAATGGCCAACTGGTTGTGCACCCGGCGGCGATGGTTCACCAGCACCACGCGCTCCAGCGGCATTTGCACCACGGCCGGCATCCAGTGCGTGCCCATCCAGACTTGGTCGTACACCGAAATATCGGGCAGGGTGTTCATGTTGAGCAGCAGGTGGCGCACCTGCAGTTGCTGGCACAGTTGGAGGAGCGGTCCGGCGCTGGCGCGGAAGGTCCGCATGTCGTCGCCCGAGGCCCACTCCACTCGCAGGAGGCTAAGGGGCTGGTCGTACTGGAGAGAAAAATCAGAAATACTTGAAATAATCACAAAAAAAGGCGGCTCAAACCGCGCTAAACGAAGATACGAAACGGGGTACGGAAAAATGAGTGCCCGCGGTTTGCCGGAAACGGGAATAGGAATCGTTTGGTCTACCCGCAGCTTTCAAAGTTTAGGCCCATCTTTGTATTGTGCAAGCTCTCCGTTCCCACATTGCCCTGCTCCTGCTGCTTTGCCTCGTGCGGACGCTGCTGCCCGAGGCCTGGATTCTGGCCTTGCACCCCCACGCCCACACCGCCGAAGAGCCGGCCACCGCGCCCACCTTCAAGCGCTCGGGCAAGGCCATGCTCAGCGCCAAGCACCAGCACTGCGAAGTAGAGCAGTTCTACGACGTGGCCTACCAGGCCGGCGCGCCCGTGCTGCTGCCCGCGCCCCGCTTGGCCCCGCGCTACGCCGCCGCGGTGCCCCTGCCGCCCGTGCGGCCGCTGGCCGGCGAGCTGCTGTTTGCCCGCAGCCTGCGCGGGCCGCCTGGCCGCGCCTAGTTCCGGCGTACTTCTTTCTTCTTGGTACTAACCTGCTTAACCCGCGGCTGCGCCCTTGCGCTGGCCGGTGGGCTGGGCTATTTTGGTGTTTCTCATGCAATCAAGCTATTATAAATTTCCTCTCGCGGTGGCACTGCTGGCGGCCCCGGTGGCCCTGCAGGCCCAGCAAGCACCCGCGGCAGCGGCAGCGGTAACGGCGCGACCGGTTCGAACCACTGCCCCGCCCCTTACCGGGCGCATCACCGATGCCGCCACCGGCGAGGCTTTGCTGGGGGCCGACATTATTTTTGCCGACCTCAAACAAGGCGCGGCCACCGGACCCGAGGGCAGCTTTCGCTTCGCTAACCTGCCGCGTGGGCGCTTCACGGTGCAGGTGCGCTCCTTGGGCTACAACACCGTGACGCAGACCGTAGACACCGGCGGCGGCCAGCCCTTAGACATCAAACTGACGGTGGCGGCCACCGAAATCGGCCAGGTGGTGGTCACGGGCGTGTCGCAGGCCACGCAGCTGCGGCGCTCGCCGGTGCCGACTTCCGTGGTGGACCATACGCGGCTGAACCAGACGGCCGGCTCGAACCTGGTGGATGCCATTGCCCACACGCCGGGCGTGAGCCAGGTTACGACCGGGGCGGCCATCAGCAAGCCCGTGGTGCGCGGGCTGGGCTACAACCGCGTCATCACCCTCAACAACGGGGCCCGGCAGGAAGGCCAGCAGTGGGGCGACGAGCACGGCATTGAGATTGACGAGTTTAGCGTGGACCGGGCCGAGATTATCAAAGGCCCAGGCTCGCTGCTGTACGGGTCCGATGCCATGGCCGGCGTTATCAACTTCCTGGCCCCCGACCCCATTGCCGAGGGCCATATCACGGGTCTGGCCACGGCCAACTATCAGACCAACAACCACCTGCAAGCCTACTCCTTCCAGAATGCGGGCAACCTCAACGGCCTAAACTGGCTGGCGCGGGGCACCCGCAAGGTGGCCGGCGACTACCAGAACCGCTACGACGGCCGGGTGTACAACTCGGGCTTCAACGAGTGGGACGCCAACGGCTACGTGGGCGTGAACAAAAGCTGGGGCTATTCGCACCTCACCTTCAGCACCTTCAACCAGCGGCTGGGGCTCACGGAAGGAGCCCGCGACTCGCAAACCGGGCGCTTTCTGAAGAACGTGCCCAGCGGCGACTCCACGCTGAGCGTGCCCGTGACCGACGGCGACCTGCACGGCTACGGCCTGGCCGTGCCCCAGCAACAGATTAACCACCTGCGCGTTGGCACCGACAACAACTTCATTCTGGGCGAGAACGGGGCCCGCATCGGCTTGCAGGTGAGCTACCAGCAGAACCTGCGGCGCGAATACGGCAACGTGCTCGACCCCGCCGAAACCTCGCTCTACTTTCAGCTGCGCACCGTGGATTATTCGCTGCGCTACTACCTGCCCGAGCGCAACGGCTGGAACCTGACCGTGGGCAGCAGCGGCCTGCACCAGCAAAACCGCAACCTGGGCCAGGAATTTTTGATTCCGGCCTACCGCGTGAACGAGGGCGGCGTGTTTGCGGTGGGCAAAAAGACCATTGGCGCGCTCGATATCAGCGGTGGGCTGCGCTACGACATCCGCCAGATTGCGGCCGACAAGCTGCTGCTCGACGGCAACGAGCGGCCCACCACCAATGCCACGGCCGAAACCAAGTTCCCGGGTTTCACGAGCACCTTCCGCAACTACAGCGGCAGCCTGGGCGCGGCGTACAGCCTCAACGAGAAGCTGACCCTGAAAGCCAACCTTTCGCGCGGCTTCCGCGCTCCCAACATCGCCGAGCTGGGCTCGAACGGCAAGCACGAAGGGACTATTCGCTACGAAATTGGCAACGAGAAGCTGCGGGCCGAAACCAGCCTGCAAGTGGATGCCGGCGTGAGCTACGTCACGGACCACATCCGCTTCAGCGTCGATGCCTTCGAGAACAGCATTGATAACTACATCTTTACGCGCCGCCTGCTCACGGCCAGCGGGGCCGACTCCATCCGCAACGCCACCGGGGCCTATAAGTACGAGCAGGGCCAGGCCCGCCTGCTGGGCGGCGAGGTCAGCCTCGACTTCCACCCCCACCCCCTCGACTGGCTGCACTTCGAGAACTCCTTTTCCATGGTGCGCGCTCGGCAGCTGAACGTGGAAGCAGCCCAGCGCTACCTGCCCTTCATCCCCGGCGACCGGCTGCAATCGGAGCTGCGGGCCAATTTCCGCCGCCAGGGCAAGCGCATCACCAACCCCTACGCCCGCGTGCAGCTGGAGCACACCTTCGCCCAAGACCGGTTCTTCTCGGCCTTCGCTACCGAGACGGCCACGCCGGGCTACACGCTCATCAACGCGGGCATCGGCACCGATTTGGCCAATGCCCTGGGCCGGACGCTGGTTTCGCTGTTTATCACGGCCAATAACCTGTTCGACGTGGGCTACCAAAGCCATTTGAGCCGGCTGAAATACGCCGATTTTAATGCCTCGAACGGCCGAACCGGCGTGTTTAACCAGGGCCGGAACGTGAGCGTGCGGCTGGTGGTACCGCTGGCGTTCAGGTAGACAAGCAGTCGTTGCGGGCAACACTCAAGGGCTGCGGCTGAATGCCCCCGGTATTAGCGCCGTCAGCGCCTTGGGCCAGTCACTTTACGGCTGGTCCAGGGCGCTGGCGGTGCTAATTATGCTTATTATGAAATCGTAAAGCCTGAGATTTAAACCGGTTTTCCTGCAACTTATTCGTTCGTCTGCGGCTCATTTACCCACACCTCACCATCCTGCCAGTGCTTGCTAACCCCGTTTACGTTCGATTTTTTTGTGTTCTTCGCGGCCTCATCTACGTGCTTTTGCTTCTGGGCAGCGGCAGCGGCTGGGCGCAGGGCGGACCATTGCTCGACCCAGGTTTTCAGCCGCTGACCCTCTACCAACCCGCTATCGTGCGGGGGGCACTACAGCTCAGCGACGGCTCGCGGGTGGTAGCGGGCCAGTTTATCCGGGCTGATGGCCAAGCCTGCAACGGCCTGGCCCGTTACCTGCCCAATGGCCAGCCCGATGCGGGCTTCAGCGCCCAGACCCAGGCCAATACCTGGCTGATATCAGCCTTGCGCGAGGCCCCGGGCAACAAGCTCATCGTGCTGTTCTACGACACGGCCCGGGTGAGTGGGCAGCTGTGCGCCAGCCTGGTGCGCCTTTTGCCCAACGGCCGGCGCGACAGCACCTTCGCCTCGCCGCCCACACCCCTGGCGGATACGCGAGCCCTGCTGGTGCAGCCCGATGGCAGCCTGCTGGTGGGGGTGCGAACGGGCCTGCTGCATCTGTTTTCGGACGGCTCGTCTGACACGGCTTTTTTTCAGCAGTACGGCAGCCAGTTTCAGGGCGGGCCGGCCGGGTTTGTGTATACGCTGGCACGCCAGGCCGACGGGAAATTACTGGTTGGGGGCAGCTTCACCTCTGTGCAGGGCCAGCCGAGGGCCGGCTTGGCGCGGCTGCTACCGGGCGGCGCGCTCGACACCAGCTACCAACCCACGCTGCCGGCCGGGGCTAGTTGCCGCTCCCTCACCGTGCAGCCCACCGATGGGGCCTTGCTATGCACTTACAGCCTGGCTTCCTCCAACGCATCCCTGGTTCGTTTCCTGCCCGCTACGGGCGCGCTGGATGCCACCTTTCAGCGCGACCCGAGTGTAATTATCAGCGCGGGCTCGCCCTGGCCCACGGTGCAGGTGCAGGCCACGGGGGCCATTTTGGTAGCGGGCTGGCGGGCATTGCCGGGCATGCCGCAACAGCGGTTCATTGTGCGCCTTACACCGGCGGGGGCATACGACCCTACCTGGCAGCTAGCGCAAGCCGCTACGCTGAGCCAGGAAGCCGTGAGTGTGCAGGTACTGCCGTCGGGGCAGGTGCTGGCGGCAGCCAACTCGCCACAGCTTTTCAGCACTGGCACTCCGGCTACCGCCGTGGCGCTGCTCGGTACCAACGGGGCGTATGTCCCGGGTTTCGCGCCCGCGTTGCAGCGGCTAGGAAATGTGAGCAGCATGGCCTTGCAAGCCGATGGCAAAATCATTATTGCCGGTTTGTTCACGGAAGTGAACGGGGTGGCCGCCGTTGGCATTGCCCGCCTGCTGCCCACCGGCGCGCTCGATGCAGGGTTTGGGGCCGGGTGCGGGGCATTTTCGTCTCTCGGACTGTTAGCCACAGTCTCGCCCCTGTACGAGCCGTTGGTGGCCTTGCAGCCCGACGGCAAAATTCTGGTCAGCGGCCTGAGTACCAAGGCTGGCTCGACAGTGGATGTGGCCCGCCTGCTGCCTACCGGCTGCCTGGACGCCACCTTCAGCCCCGCGCTCAGCCTGGGCTTTGTGCGGGGGCTGACGCTGCAACCCGATGGCCAGGTGCTGCTGACCGGGATTCTGCAACCCAGCGAGGGGGCCGTGCGCCTGACTGCGACGGGGGGCCAGGACGGGGCTTATCAACTGGCCCTTGGCACCTCGGTTTCAATACAAGACAAGCTAGTGGCCCAGCCCGATGGCTCGGCGCTGCTGCTCAGCGGCGCGACCGGGAGCACGGCCGGGCTCGTAACGCGGCGACTGGCCAGCGGTGCCCCCGACCCGGCCTTTTTGGCCTCCGCGCCGTTTCCCGCGCTATCGAGCCGCCCCCTCGCGTTTGCCAACGGGTTGACCCGCGACGCGGCTGGCCGGCAGCTTCTCTTCGGCTATTTCGGGGGGGTAGGTGGCGTCACTTCCAGCGGGGTGGCGCGCCTGCTGGCCACTGGCAGTCCCGACCCCAGCTTTCAGGCCACTCTTATCACCACGGGGTTTGCGCCGGAGGTTACGGCCGTGGCCGAACAGCCCAACGGCCGTATTCTGGTGGGCACTGGCACCGAATACGGCCTGCAGCGCCTGTTGCCCGACGGCCAGCTCGACCCGACCTTCGACTTCACCCAAGGCCCGCGCGATGGGGCCGTGCGGACCCTCCTGGTGCAACCCGATGGGGCGATATTGGTGAGCGGCGCGTTCACGCACGTTGGCAATCAGGCCCGGACGGGCTTGGTTCGCCTCCTCGACCCGCATGTGCTGCATACTGCCGCCACCCACCTGGCAGCGACGACCCTCGTCTGGCCCGTGCCCACGCACGGCGACCTACATCTTACATTGGATGCCGCAGCCCGCCCGCAACAAGTGCAGCTCCTCGATGTACTGGGCCGCCCGGTGCTTCGCCAGCGCGTAACCCAGCCGGAAATGCGCTTGCCCACGGCCACCCTGCCGCCCGGCACCTACCTCTTGTGCGTAGACTATGCCACGGGCACCGTCACGCGCCGCGTGGTGGTGGAATAGGGCACCTGGAGGCGAATATATCCTAGCAAAAGAGTCCTGCATCAGGAATGAAGGATTAAGTTGTTTGCCTCCTGCCGGGGAAGCAAACAACTTTTTTTGAGCTTGCCCGGTGATAGTTGAGCCAGAAATGGATTAATTAGTACATGCCCGCTCCAACGACTTCCGCCCTCCGCCACACGCTGCTCACCGACCGCGAGCAGGGGCTAACGCAGCTCTACCGCCGCGCCTTCCCGTCGGTGCGCCGCCACGTCAGCCGCCACGGCGGCTCCGTTCAGGATGCGCAGGACATCTTTCACGATGCGCTGGTTATCCTTTACGAGCAGGCGGTGGGTGGCACCCTCACGCTCACGGCCGCGCCCGGCACCTACCTGGTGGGCATCAGCCGCAACCTGTGGCACCATGAGCAGCGCCGCCGTGCCCGCCTGCCCTACGAGGCCCTGCCCGACGATTCGGAACCGCTGGCCGCCTTAGCTGCTGAAGAAGCCGACGCTTCCACCGAGTTCGCTTTCGCCGTGCTCGACTACGTGGAACGCCTGGGCGCGAAATGCAAGCAGGTGCTGCTGAGCTTCTACTACTTCCAGCAGCCCCTCACACAGATTGCCCAGGCCAACGGCTACCGCTCGGTGCGCTCGGCCACGGTGCAGAAATTCAAGTGCCTGGAGCGGCTGCGGAGCGCAGTACGGGCCGCGTTGCAGACGGAAACCATCGAGTATTAACCCATGCGCCCCGAACTCGAACGCCTGCACCTGATTGAGCAACAGCTGCTCAACACCCCCGCCGCCCTCTCTGCTGAGGACTGGAATGTGCGTCAATTACTCGATGGCGAGCTGGCCGCCGATACCACGGCGCAGCAGCAGCTCTACCACGGCCTGCGTCAGGCCGGCCGCCAACAGCTGCGGCAAGAGCTGCGCACGATTCATGCGCGGCTGCACGATGGCTGGCGCGGCTGGCTGCGGGGCCTCTGGCCGATGTAGCGACGCATCCTTCGCGTCTCGGCGTTGAACGGTCAATTTGAACGACAGCCCGACGGCGCGGACGGGGAGATGCGAAGTGTCGCGCCGCTACACGTTCTGACTTTTCCTTTTTACGGGCCTTTTAACCCATGCTTTTAAGCACGGCTGGCCCCGCCGTGCTCTTTTCCAATCCAACCAAACCCCATGCTCAACCAAGCTGAATTTCGAAAATTTGCCGTGCACGGCCAAGGCCTCAACGGCCTCCGCGTCGACCAATACCTGGCCCAGGTCGAAGGCCTCGCCCGGCCTTACGTGCAGAACATGACCCGCTCCGTTATTGAGGAACGGCCCCAGAACTTCCGCGAAATCGACGTGTTTTCGCGCCTGATTATGGACCGCATCATCTTCCTGGGCCAGGCCGTCGACGACAATATTGCCAACATCATCAACGCCCAATTGCTGTTTCTGGAGTCGGCCGATGCGCGGAAGGACATCCTGCTCTACATCAACTCGCCGGGCGGCTCGGTGTATGCCGGCTTCGGCATGTACGACACCATGCAGTACGTGACGCCCGACGTGGCCACCATCTGCACTGGGCTGGCGGCCAGCATGGGGGCCTTCCTGCTGTGCGGCGGGGCCATGGGCAAACGCTCGGCGCTGCCCCACGCCCGCATCATGATTCACCAGCCCAGCGGCGGGGTGCAGGGCCCCTCGGCCGACATCGAAATCACGGCCCGCGAGGTGGTGAAGCTGCGCCAGGAGCTCTACGGCATCTACGCCGAGCGCACGGGCAAAACCTACCAGCAAATTCACGCCGACTCGGACCGCGACTACTGGATGCGCGCCGACGAAGCGAAGGAATATGGCCTGATTGACGAAGTGCTGACGCGCCAGCCGTAGCTTGCCGCACCCAAAACCGCCGCCCTGCGTTTAGAGTGCAGTCCCCACGGCTTTCTCGCGTTCCATGCCCCACGACCATTCCACCCCCGGCCACTCGCACGCCGCGCCGCCGCCCGGCGGCGGCTTCAGCGCCGCTTTTGCCATCGGCATTGCCCTAAACCTGGCCTTTGTAGTGGCCGAAACCATTGGCGGCTTCTGGGCCAACTCCAGCGCCCTGCTCTCCGACGCCGGCCACAACCTGAGCGACGTGCTGAGCCTGGCCCTGGCCTGGGGCGCGGCCTGGCTGGCGGGCCGCCCGGCCACCCGGCGCTACACCTTTGGCTACCGGGGGGCCACCATTCAGGCCGCGCTGCTGAACACGGCCCTGCTGTACGCAGCCTTGGGCTTTATCCTTTGGGAAACCATCGACCATCTGCGCCACCCCGCCCCCGTGAACGGCAAGCTGGTGATGCTGCTGGCCGGCATCGGCATTGTGGTGAATGGGGTGACCGCCCTGCTCTTCCGCAGTGGGCAGAAGGCCGATGTGAACGTGCGCGGGGCCTACCTGCACATGCTCACGGATGCGCTGGTGAGCGTGGGGGTGGTAGCCGGCGGCGGGCTGGTGCTGCTCACCGGCTGGACGTGGCTCGACCCGGCCATCGGCTTTATCATCCTGGGCATCATTACGTATGGCTCGTGGGGGCTGCTGCGCGACAGCCTGCGCCTGGGCCTGCAAGCCGTGCCCGACGGCATCGACCCCGAAGCCGTGCGCGCCTTCCTGCTGAACCAGCCGGAGGTCGAATCCGTCCACGACCTGCACATCTGGAGCCTGAGCAGCGCCGGCCACGACGCGGCCCTGATGGCCCACCTCGTGCGCCCCGGCGGGGCCGATGCCGCTTGGCTGGCCACCCTCACCAAGGGCCTCGAAACCGAATTCCATATCCACCACTGCACCGTGCAGGTGGAGGACGGCCCCATGCCCGGCGGCTGCCACAGCGGCTGCCGGCCAGAGCGGGTTGCCGCCGGGCTGCGCTAACGGCTCTTTCTCTGTACCTACCTCGCGGCCCCCGTTATTCCGGAGGTGATGCGTTCTGTTGGCCGCGCCCGGTAACCCTTCCCCTTAGTCCCACGCCGTTTTTGCTCCGCACGGGTCAGAATTGCTTGGTATCGACAACAACTCCGTCCTTGTATATTTCTTGCTTCATGAGCACGCCGTTCTCCGAATACGACTCGTGCGTGCCGTCCTTTTTCCCATTCAGGTAGCCGCCTTTCTGCTTTAGCTGGCCGTTGTTGTAGAAAACGGAGAAGATGCCGACGGGAATGTCGGCGTTATAGAACTCGTCCTGCCGGACCCCGCCGTTTTCGTGGTAATAGTGCCACTCGCCCTGCCCCTTGCCCGCGCGCCAGTAGGCCGAGAATCTCAACTTTCCGCTCTCGTACCACTCCTGCCACAGTCCGTCGAATAGCCCATTTTTGACTTCCGCCCACGATTGCGGCTTGCCGTTGGGGTACTCGCTCACCACGGTGCCCGTGAAGAGTTGGCCCTTCACTTTTATCACTTCCGGACCATTCGCCTTTTGCTCTTTCGTCACGTCTCTCAGGCGCACGATACTTTGCGCCCGGCACAAGGCGCTGGTTGTTAGCAGCAGGGCAAGCAATACTTTCTTTGTCATGGTCAGGAAATTACGGTGCGGGCATGCGTGCGGGCCGGGCCTGCCAGCGGCTGGGAGCCACTCCTTAAAACAGCTTTTCCAGCGCCAGGGCTGCCGTTTCGAGGTAGTAGATGCTCCAAATGCCGTCCTTGCCGGGGGTGGTTTTGATTTCGCGGCCGAAGAAAAAGTACCGGCCGTCGGGCGAGAACCGGGGGCTGCTTTCTTCCGCTTTCGTGTTCACCAAGGCCCCGATTCCTCGCGCGGGCGTCCAGCCGGTGGGCGTCTGCCGGCTCACGTAAATGTCCTCGCCGCCCACGCCACCAGGCGCTTCAAACGAATTGAACAGCAGGTATTTTCCATCGGGTGAAAGCACGGCCGAGTACTTCCCGTACTTCTCGTCATTGAACAAGCCCGTGATTTTTTGGGGCCTGCTGAACGTGCCGTTGGCGTACGTCGTCGCGTAGAGGTCGATGGATTTCGAGCCCCGCGCCATGGTGGTGTAGTAGTGCTGCTTTCCATCCAGGGAGAATATGAAGCTGGCGTTGGACGACGGCCATTCTTCCCCCTGCCGCTGCACCTCATTAATGATTGCCGGCAACGGCGTTGGCGTTCCCCACCCCTGGGCCGTCTTCGTCACTTGCCAGATATTCATGTCGAAGCGGCCGAGGTTTGGGCGGCCCGGCAGCGGCCGTTCCGAACCAAAAAACAAGGTTTGCCCGTCCGCACTCACGAACGGCGTCTCGTCCCGGTCCGTCGAAAACGGGGCCACCCGGGGAGCGGACCATTTTCCACCCTCGAACCTGGTGCTCAATATCTTCTGCTTTCCCTGGGGCCCTCGCCGCGTGAAATAAGCCGTGCGCCCGTCGGGCGTGAAGGCAATGTCGAATTCGCTGCTATCGGCCGTGGAGATGGTGCCTTCGGCAAATGGCACGGCCGATAGCACCGGCACTGCGGAGTACTCCAGTCGCTCTTGCGTCAGGCGCTGCGCCCTGACGGCGCGGTCCCAGCCAATGCACATCAACACCAGCACGCACGCGCGAACGGATACGAATACGATTTTGAGCATATCCTAAGACCGATACCCTTGACGGTAAACAGATTATCTTGTTAAATATACATACCTGTTTTTTTAATAGCTGATTGTGTCACGGCGTTTCCGTCCATCGCCGACGTGGGCCGAATTCGCAGCACCGAACTCGGCCGCATTTCCGTGTTGCCACTCGCTAGGTGTTTGCGCCGCTTGGCCGCAGATTCTCCGTTCTCAGTTTTCGGCGGCCGCGCGTACTTTCGGCCATGCAAGCCACTCTCCCACCCAAAACCACTGTTCTCACCGCCGCCGTCATCGTGGCCGCACTGGGCTATTTCGTCGATATATATGACCTGATTCTTTTCAGCATTGTGCGCGTTGAGAGCCTGAAAGACCTTGGCATTACGGCCCCGGCCGAAGTCACGAGCCAAGGCCTGTTCCTCATCAACATGCAGATGGACGGGATGCTGCTCGGCGGCATTTTGTGGGGCATTCTCGGCGATAAGAAGGGCCGGCTGTCGGTGCTGTTCGGCTCCATCCTGCTCTATTCGCTCGCCAACATTGCCAACGGCTTCGTGCAAAGCATCGACCAATACGCCTGGCTGCGGCTCATTGCGGGCATCGGGCTGGCCGGGGAGCTGGGCGCGGGCATCACCCTCGTGAGCGAAAGCCTGCCCAAGGAAAAGCGCGGCTACGGCACCATGGTGGTGGCCACCGTGGGCGTGAGCGGGGCCCTGCTGGGCTACTGGGTGGGCCACCGCTGGGGCTGGCGCAATGCCTATTTCGTGGGCGGCGGGCTGGGCCTGGCCTTGCTGGTGCTGCGCGTGAGCGTGTTCGAGTCGGGCATGTTCCAGCAGGTACAAGCCCGGACCGAGGTGGCGCGCGGCAACTTCCTGAGCCTGTTCACCAACCCGGTGCGGCTGGGCAAGTACCTGCGCGTGTTGCTGATTGGGGTGCCGCTGTGGTTTGTGGTGGGCATCTTGGTCACGCTCGCGCCGGAGTTTGGGCGGGCGCTGGGCCTCACGGGCGAGGTCACGGCCGGGCTGGCAGTGTTCTGGTGCTATTTCGGGCTGGTGTTTGGCGATTTTATCAGCGGGGCGCTCAGCCAACTGTGGCACTCGCGGAACAAGGCGCTGCAGGTATTTCTGGCTTTTTGCGCTGTGCTGGTGGGCGTGTATCTGTTCGGCGTGAAGGGGGCTTCGCCCACCGTATTCTATGCCGTATGTTTTGTACTGGGCATGTCGGTGGGCTTCTGGGCCTTGTTTGTGACGGTGGCGGCCGAGCAATTCGGCACCAACCTGCGGGCCACGGTGGCCACCACGGCCC